>NZ_JAKEIP010000008.1 GCF_021474425.1 Streptomyces muensis
GGTGGGACAGGGGGGACGGGGAGGGCAGGTGCGGGTAGAGGGGGAAGGCGGCGGCGAGCTTCTCGACCCGGCCGCGCAGTTCGTCGTCGGGCCGTTCGCCCTTCAGGGCCTCGGCGATGATGTCGGCGACCTCCCGGAACTCGGCCGCGCCGAAGCCGCGGGTGGCCAGCGCCGGGGTCCCGATCCGCAGGCCCGACGACACCATCGGCGGGCGCGGGTCGAACGGCACCGCGTTGCGGTTGACGGTGATGCCGATGCGGTGCAGCCGGTCCTCGGCCTGCTGCCCGTCGAGCGCGGACCGGCGCAGGTCGACGAGGACCAGGTGCACCTCGGTGCCACCGGTCAGGACGGTGATGCCCGCCTCGGCGACGTCGTCGGCCAGCAGCCGCCCGGCGAGGATGCGGGCGCCCGCCAGGGTGCGCCGCTGGCGCTCCCGGAACTCCTCCCCCGCGGCCACCTTGAAGGCGACCGCCTTCGCCGCAATGACATGCTCCAGCGGGCCGCCCTGCTGGCCGGGGAAGACCGCCGAGTTGATCTTCTTGGCGAGCTCGGCGCGGCTGAGGATCACCCCGCCGCGCGGGCCGCCGAGGGTCTTGTGGGTGGTGGTCGTGACGACGTCGGCGTACGGCACCGGGTTCGGGTGCAGCCCGGCGGCGACCAGCCCGGCGAAGTGCGCCATGTCCACCATCAGGTAGGCGCCCACCGCGTCGGCGATCCGGCGGAACGCGGCGAAGTCCAGCCGTCGCGGGTAGGCCGACCAGCCGGCGACGATCATCTTCGGCCGGTGGGCGAGGGCGAGCTGTTCGACCTCGTCCATGTCGATGCGCAGGTCGGACTCACGCACGTGGTAGGGCACGACGTTGTACAGCTTGCCGCTGTAGTTGACGCGCATGCCGTGGGTGAGGTGGCCGCCGTGCGCGAGGTCCAGGCCGAGGACGGTGTCGCCGGGGTTCAGCAGCGCGAACATGGCGGCCGCGTTGGCCTGGGCGCCCGAGTGCGGCTGGACGTTGGCGGCCTCGGCGCCGAAGAGCTCCCTCACCCGGGCGATGGCCAACTGCTCGACGACGTCGACGTGTTCGCAGCCGCCGTAGTAGCGGCGTCCCGGATAGCCCTCGGCGTACTTGTTGGTCAGCACCGAGCCCTGGGCCTCCATGACAGCGGCCGGGGCGAAGTTCTCCGAGGCGATCATCTCCAGCGTCGACTGCTGGCGGTGCAGCTCGGCGGCGACGGCGGTGGCGACGTCCGGGTCGAGTTCGCCGAGCGGGAGGGCGAGCGGGGAGGTGAGAGTGCTGGTCGACGGGCTGGTTGCCATGGGTGCACCATCCTGGGAGCCAACTAATGCGCAACTGATATATCAGACTCTGCGGTACGGTATGGGAGCTCGCCGGACAGGTCAAGGGGGCATTTCATGCAGCAGGTGGCGACCGGGCCTGAAGGCGCTGAATCGGGGCGCGGCGAACCGGGAGGCGAGGAGCTGTCTCTCGCCGAGCGCGCCTATCGCGCCATCCGCGACCGGCTCGTCATGCTCGACATCCGCCCCGGCGCGCCGATCAACGAGGAGCAGCTGGGCCAGTCGCTCGGCGTCGGGCGGACTCCGGTGCGCGAGGCGCTCAAGCGGCTCCAGTACGAGCGGCTGATCACGACCTACCCCCGGCGCGGCACCTTCGCCACCGAGGTCAACATCACCGACCTCGCCCATATCTCCGAGGTGCGCCAGGAGTTGGAGCCCCTCGCCGCCGCCCAGGCCGCACGGCGCGCCACGGCCGCCGACCGGGCGACGCTCACGGCCCTGCGGCGCAGGCTGGAGGGGGTGAACCCGCGGCGGGACGACTCCGCCGAGCTCATGCACCTGGACCTTCAGATCCACCGTGCCATCTACTCCGCCGCGCACAACCCGTATCTGGAGGACACGCTCGTCCGCCATGACAACCTGGCCACCCGCATCTGGTGCCTGTTCATCGACCGGCTGTCCGACATGGCCGGTCATGTCGGGGAACACGGGCCGTTGATCGACGCGATCGTCGCCGGTGAGCCGGAGAAGGCGGCGCGGCTGGCCCGCAGCCATGTCGAGGACTTCGAGCGGGCCGTTCGCGCGGCCATCTGACGCCGCAGCGCGAGGTGTTCAGTGCGCGGCGCGTCGCCCGGTCGTCACCGTGGAGACCTTCGCCGACGAGGACCGGACTTCGGCACCTCTGGCGCGACTCCCCTCTAGGGGACGGCCACATCATGCGGGCGTGCGCACGTGTCGTGCCGGAGGTGCAGCCGGCGGAGGTCTTGCAGGGCGGCGACGGGGAAGGGGTGCTGAACCCACTTCGCCAGATAGCCGTCCTCACCGTGCAGCCGCAGCACCGACTGGGCGGCCTCCAGGACGACGTGGCCGAGGAGACTTCGGGGCTGCCTTGAGCTCCAGACGAGGGCGCCCTCCTCGTCGGGGAGGTCGTAGCTCACGTCCACGTCGGGAAAGCGATGGATCGCCATGTCGACGTCCGGTCCCCCGCCGCGCATGACCCACCTCGCCTCGACCGGTTCGAGGTCGAAGGAGATCCGCTGCACGGACGTCGACCCGTACAGACCCGCCACGGCGTGCAGCACATCGGCAAGGGCGTTCGTGCAGTAGCTGACGACGCCCTTCCACCGCGCGTCGCCGTCCTCGACGCGACAGACCGCCCAGCCGCTGCCGCTCAGCTCCCAGCCGAACCGCAGGTCGTCCACCATCCCGCCCCTCCCGGTGATCGTCTGCGGAAACGGTACAGCCGGCGGGGTACACACCGGCGGCTCTGCCCTGATCGCCTATCTTGGCGCGCATGCAGTCCTACACGATCGGCCAGGCGGCGCGTCTGCTCGGAGTGAGCCCCGACACCGCGCGGCGGTGGGCGGACGCCGGCCGCGTCGCCACCCACCGCGACGAGAGCGGGCGCCGCGTCATCGACGGGAAGGACCTGGCCGCGTTCTCCGTGGAGCTGGCCAGGTCCGGTGACGGCGAGGAGGACCTGTCGTACACGTCCGTCCGCAACGCCTTCCCCGGCATCGTCACCGCCGTGAAGCTCGGCGACGTCGCAGCCCAGGTCGAGATCCAGGCAGGCCCGCACCGGCTCGTGTCGCTGCTGACGCGGGAGGCCGTGGAGGAGCTGGGCCTGGAGGTGGGCGTGGAGGCCACCGCCCGGGTGAAGTCGACGAACGTACACATCGACCGGACCTGAGCGGAGCCGAGTCGGCCGGCCAAGCCGAGCCGAGCCCTGGGTGAGCGTCCGGGCGTAGGGCTCAGGCAGGTCCTCCCGCCCCACCACCAGCGTCTCCCGCCGCGCCACGTACAAACGCACATGCCACCCGCCCACCTCGCATCACCGGCTCATGCAATGCCACAGGAGACTTTCACCTCGCATCTGCGGCATTATCGTCACGCATGCCCACGTGGTCCGTCAGGACCGCAAGCCAGTGCGTCCGCCAGGACCAGAGGGAGTGGACCCGTGATGACCCGTACCGCGCGCCGCAGCCGCCGCGTCTCGCAGGTGACCGGCGTGAGCGCCGCGGCGCTGCTGGCGCTGAGCGCCTGCTCGTCCGCCGACTCGGACTCCTCGGCGAGGTCGGACTCCGCCACGTCCGCCTCCGCCTCGGACGAGATCTCCGGTGAGGTGACCGTCTTCGCGGCGGCCTCGCTCCAGGAGAGCTTCGAGGCGTTGGGCAAGCGGTTCGAGAAGGAGCACCTGGGTACGAAGGTCACCTTCAGTTTCGGTGGCAGCGACTCCCTCGCCGCGAGCATCACCGGCGGCGCCCCCGCCGATGTGTTCGCCTCGGCCAGCCCGAAGACGATGAAGATCGTCACGGATGCGGGGGACGCCTCCGGCACGCCCGTCACGTTCGTCCGCAACGAACTGGAGATCGCCACCCTGCCGGGCAACCCGGACAGGATCTCCTCCCTCCAGGACCTCACCGGCTCGGACCTGAAGGTGGTGCTCTGCGACAAGCAGGTGCCGTGCGGCGCGGCCGCGCAGAAGGCCCTGGACGCGAGCAGCCTGAAGCTCACCCCCGTCTCCTACGAGCAGGACGTCAAGGCCGCCCTGACGAAGGTCGAACTGAAGGAGGCCGACGCGGCCGTCGTCTACAAGACCGATGTGCGTGCGGCAGGTGACAAGGTGGAGGGCGTGGAGTTCCCCGAGTCCGCCGACGCCGTCAACGACTACCCGATCACCCTGCTCAAGGACACGCAGAACGCCGGGGCCGCCAAGGCGTTCATCGCGCTGGTGCGCTCCGCCGAGGGCCAGAAGGTGCTGTCCGAGGCCGGGTTCCTCAAGCCGTGAGTCCGACGAGCGACAAGGCCGCTGCCGCGACCGAGAGCCTCCGGGGTGGGCCGCGGCGTCGCCGCGTCCGTTCGGGCGTTCCGCTGCCCCTGCTGTTCCCCGCGCTGATCGGCCTGGCGTTCCTGGTCGTGCCGCTGATCGCCCTGCTGGTGCGGACCCCGTGGCACAGTCTGCCCGAGCAGCTGACCAGCCCCGATGTGTGGCAGGCGCTCAGGCTGTCCCTGATCTGCGCCACCGCGGCGACCGCGGTGAGCCTGGTCCTCGGTGTGCCGCTGGCCTGGCTGCTGGCCCGGGTGGAGTTCCCCGGCCGGGGCCTCGTACGGGCCCTCGTCACCCTCCCCCTGGTCCTGCCGCCGGTCGTCGGCGGTGTGGCGCTGCTGATGGCGCTCGGCCGCAACGGCATCGTCGGGCAGTGGCTGGACTCGTGGTTCGGGATCACGCTGCCGTTCACCACGACGGGCGTCGTCATCGCGGAGGCGTTCGTGGCGATGCCGTTCCTCGTCATCAGCGTCGAGGGCACCCTGCGGGCCGCCGACCCACGCTACGAGGAGGCGGCCACCACCCTGGGCGCCTCCCGCTTCACCGCGTTCCGCCGGGTCACCCTGCCGCTCATCGCGCCCGGCATCGCGGCGGGCGCGGTGCTGGCCTGGGCCCGGGCGCTGGGCGAGTTCGGCGCGACGATCACCTTCGCGGGCAACTTCCCGGGCCGTACCCAGACCATGCCGCTGGCCGTGTACCTGGCCCTCCAGAGCGAGCCGGAGGCCGCCATCGCCCTGAGTCTGGTGCTGCTGGCCGTGTCGATCGCGGTGCTGGCCGGGCTGCGCGACCGTTGGATGAGTGCCGGATGACCCGGCCCGCACGACCGGGGACCGGGGGCGACCACCGGATGACCGAGACCTACGACGCCGACGCCGACACCGCCGTGGACGGGCTCGACGCCCGCCTCGTGGTGGTCCGCGGCGCCTTCCGCCTCGACGTGGCGCTGACCGTCGCGCCGGGCGAGGTGGTCGCGCTGCTCGGCCCGAACGGCGCGGGCAAGACCACCGCGCTGCGCGCGCTGGCCGGGCTGACCCCGCTCACCGAGGGCCATCTGCGGCTGGACGGTGCGGAGTTGGACCGTACGCCGCCCGAGTCCCGCCCGGTCGGTGTCGTCTTCCAGGACTACCTGCTCTTCCCGCACCTGACGGCCCTCGACAACGTGGCCTTCGGGCCGCGCTGCCAGGGCGCGAGCAAGGCGGAGGCGCGAGCACGGGCCGCCGAGTGGCTGGACCGCCTTGGGCTCGCGGACCACGCGGGCGCCAAGCCGCGCAAACTGTCCGGCGGCCAGGCCCAGCGTGTCGCCCTCGCCCGCGCCCTGGCCACCCGCCCGCGCCTGCTGCTCCTCGACGAACCGCTGGCAGCCCTGGACGCCCGTACCCGTCTGGAGGTCCGCGCCCAGCTCCAGCGCCATCTCGCCGAGTTCGAGGCGGTCGCCGTACTCGTCACCCACGATCCGCTGGACGCCATGGTCCTGGCCGACCGCCTGGTCGTCGTCGAGCACGGACGGGTCGTCCAGCAGGGCAGTCCTTCCGACATCGCCCGCCATCCCCGTACGGACTACATCGCCCAGCTGGTCGGCCTGAACCTCTACCGGGGCGAGGCCGACGGCCACGCGGTCCGGCTGGACGGCGGCCCCGCCATCACCACCGCCGAGCACCTGTCAGGACCAGTCTACGTGGCGTTCCCGCCCAGCGCGGTCACCCTCCACCGGGACCGCCCGACCGGTTCCAGCGCCCGCAATCTCTGGCGCTGCGAGGTGGCCGGTCTGGAGACCCACGGCGACCAGATCCGTGCCGACCTCGCGGGCGAACTCCCCCTCGCCGCGGACCTGACGACGGTCGCCGCCGCCGAGCTCGATCTGCACCCGGGCGCCGAGGTCTGGGCGACGGTGAAGGCGACGCAGACGCACGCCTATCCGGTGTGACAGCGGTGTGCTCGGCCTCGACCTCGAATGACTCCATGTGCCCGCTCCCGTACAGTCCGTGGCGTCAGTGCTTGGTCGCGGCCAAGCCCAACGGCTCACCTGGAGAAGAGACATGGACACCGAAGCCGGCCTCGACGCCCAGCCGCCCGCTCCCGGCAGGCGGCGGCCGGTCCCCGAAGCAGCGCCGGGGGTCGTCGAGCGATGGCGTTCGGGTGGGGGCGGTGAACTGGTCGAGCTGCTGGCGCGGGTGCGCGAAGACGCCGGCGGCGTCGCCGCGTTCCGGCTCGGGCCCGCCCCGACCGTGCTCGTCACCGATCCGACGGCGGTCCAGCATGTGCTCGCCCGGTACCCGGAGCGGTACGTCAAGCGCTCCCACCGTGCCCGGCTGTTGATCGGCGACGGGCTGATGGCCGCCACCGGTGCGGCGTGGAAGCGGCAACGCCGTTTGTTGCAGGGCCAGTTCACCGGCCCCGGGATGCGCCGGTACGAGCAGCGGATCACGGCGGCGGCCCGCACCACCGCAGCGCGCTGGGACGGGTACGCCCGCACGGGCCAGGTTCTCGACGTCGGGCGGGAGATGCACCGCTTCGCGCTCGACGCCATCTGGCGCTCCCTGACCGGACACCCTCTCGACGACGAGACCGAGCGCGAACTGTCCGCGATGGAGGCCGTGGCGACGGCCCTGCCGACCCTGCCCGCCGACGCCGCCGAAGCCCGCGACGCCGTGGCCGCCGATCTCGCCCGGATCGACGCCCTCGCCCGGCGCGCCGTCGAAGCCGCCCGCAGCGGCGCGCACGGTCCCGACGGCCCGGGTCTGGTGCACGTCCTCACCGAGGCCGCCGCCGAGCACCCCGAGTACACCGACGGGCTGATCCGCGACGAGTTGGTCACTCTGCTCGCTGCCGGGCACGAGACGAGCGCGACCACCCTGACCTGGCTCCATCTGCTCCTCGACCGGCATCCCGCCGCCCGCGAGGAGGCTCTCGCCGCCGGCGGCGAGGGTTCACCGGAACGCCGACAGGCCATCCAGGCCCTGATCCAGGAGACGCTCCGGCTCTACCCGTCGGCCTGGATCCTGCCCCGCCACGCCGCCGAGGACGACACCCTCGCCGGGTACTCCGTGGAGGCGGGCACCGACATCCTCGTGTGCCCGTACCTCACCCACCGCGACCCCGAACTGTGGCCGGACCCCGAGCAGTTCGACCCCCGGCGCTTCACGGCCCCGGACGGCCGACCCGCCCACCCGGGTGCCTACTTCCCCTTCGGTATCGGCCCCCGCGCCTGCGTCGGTCTCCAGTTCG
The DNA here is from genome assembly GCF_021474425.1 of Streptomyces muensis. Taxonomy (GTDB): domain Bacteria; phylum Actinomycetota; class Actinomycetes; order Streptomycetales; family Streptomycetaceae; genus Streptomyces; species Streptomyces muensis. Next base: position 7,563 of record NZ_JAKEIP010000008.1, read on the forward strand.
CGCTCCGCGAGTCGACCGTCCTGCTGGAACACCTGCTCCCGGTCCACGTCCCGGAGTTCACCGCCACGCCCACGAAGGCGGAGTACGGCATCACGGTCCGCCCCGCCGGGCCCACTCCCGCGACCCTGGCTCCGCTGCCCGTCTGACGTGGCCGCGAGGGCCGGCGCCTCACCCGTTGTGGCAGGATCCGCTGTCATGCCGTCGATATCCGCGTGGTCGTCAACGTCCGTCCGGCGTCTGCTGGTTGTCCTGCTCGCCGTGCTCCTGGCGCAGAGCGCGGGCGGACCGGAAGCCCTCTCGGCATCCACGGCCCAGGCCGCGCCGGGCCCGGCAGCGACACCCGACCGGCCTCGCTACGACGTGACGCTGCGCGGCGACGCGGACGGCTCCCGCTGGACGGGGCGGCAGCGCGTGTCGTTCCGCAACGCCTCCGACCGCCCACTGCGTGAGGTGTTCGTACGCCTGTGGGGCAACGGGACGGACGGGTGCGGCACGCCCGGGACGCCGTCGCCGGTCAAGGTGTCCGAGGTCACCGGGGGCACGGCGGGCCGGCTGAGCGTGAACTGCACGGCGCTGCGGATCGCCCTGCCGAAGCCGCTCGCGCGGGGCGAGCGGGCCGCCGTCGCCTTCAAGGTGTCCCTCACGGTGCCCGAACGCAACAGCCGCTTCGGCCGCGAGGGTGCCTTCCGCTTCCTGGGCAACGCCCTGCCCGTGCTCGCCGTGCACGACGCCAAGGGGTGGCACCTCGATCCGTATGTGTCGACCGGGGAGAGCTTCTACGCCCTGGCGAGCGACTTCCGGGTGACCCTCGACCACCCCGCCGCCCTCAAGATCCCGGCCACCGGCCGCACCTGGACCCGTCCCGGCCTGCCCGGCCGCAGCGTCACGCACAGCGTCGCGCACTGGGTGAGGGACTTCGCGTGGGCCGCGGGCCCGTTCCGCACGGCCACCGAGACCACGCCCGGCGGGGTGCGGGTGAGGTCGTACTGGGCGCCGGACACGTCCGCGGCCGGGGTGCGTCTGACCCGTCAGGACGGCGCCGCCGCCGTCGACCGGTTCGGCGCGGAGTTCGGGCGCTACCCGTACGGCGAGATCGACCTCGTGATGACCAGCGGGTTCGGCGGCGGCATGGAGTACCCCGGCCTGGTCCTCCTCGGCACCACCGACGAAGGCAGCGCGGTCGTCCACGAGGTCGCCCACCAGTGGTGGTACGGCATCGTCGGCAACGACGAGTACGGCGCGCCCTGGCTGGACGAGAGCTTCGCCCAGTACGCCAACGCCCGCTTCTACGGCTGGGACACCGTCGGCTGCTGGTCGGAGGTCGAGTGGCCGAGCGACCGTACGGCACTGACCGACTCCATGGCCTACTGGGCCGCGCACCCGGGCGAGTACCACTTGATCTACACGGCCGGCCCCTGCGCCCTCGCGGACCTGGAGCGCACGCTCGGCGCCGGCACCATGGCCCGTCTGATGAAGCAGTACGCACGGGACCACTGGTACGGCGTCTCCACCACCGCCGCGTTCAAGAAGGCCGCGCAGTCGGTGACGAACAAGGATCTCGGTCCGTTCTGGAAGCAGCACCGGATTCGGTGATACGGATGGGGCTCTTCCCCTTCACCATCTGATTCACCACCTGAAGAGCGCGGGAGCGATGTCGACGCCCAACCTGACCACCTCCTTGGCCGCCCGGCTGGTGGACCTGATGCGTCGCGGCGACCTCAAGGAGGGCGCCCATGTCACCGAGCAGTGGGCGGCGGACGAGCTGGCGGTCTCCCGCACCCCGGTGCGCAAGGCGATGCTGTTCCTCACCGAGGTCGGCATCCTTCAGCGGCTCCCGAACCGTGGCTTCTTCCTGACCCGTGACGCGAGCACCCTCGCCCGGCCCGACCTGGGCCAGGACGAGGACGTGGTGGAGTCGGCGTACTTCGAGATCGCGGACGACCACGTGGGCGGCCGCCTCACCGGCGCTTTCACCGCGGCGGACATCGGCCGTCGCTACCGGCTGACGCCACGCCAGGCGGACCGGGTGCTGTCCCGTATGGAGGGCGAGGACCTGGTGCGGCGCAGGGCGGGCGGACGGGGCTGGGAGTTCCGGCACGTCATGGTGACCGCCGAGGCACACGACCAGAGCTACCGCTTCCGGATGATCATCGAGCCGGCCGCCCTTCTGGAACCCGGCTTCACCGTGGACACCGAGGCCTTCGACCTGCATCGGCGCCGGCAGGAGGCCCTGCTGCACGGGGACGTCGTGCTGCTGCCGCGGGCCGAGCTCTTCCAGGTCAACGCCTCGTTCCACGAGATGCTGGTGGGCTGCTCCGGCAACCAGTTCCTGCTGGACGCCGTCCGCCGCCAGAACCGGCTGCGCCGCCTCATCGAGTACCGTCACCAGCTCGATCGCTCCCGCCTCACGGGCCAGGCCCGGGAGCATCTGCGGCTGCTGGACCTCGTGGAGAGCGGGGATCTGGAGGCGGCGTCGGCGTTCCTCGCCGGGCATCTGGACAAGGTGCGGTCGATGAAGACGGGGATCGACGCGGAGCACTAGGTCCCCGCCGCTCCCGCTCCCAGGCTCGCTCTCGCCCTCCTCGCGCACGCACTGATCATGTCCGCACTGATCGCGCACACCTTGATCGCGCACGCATCGATCGATTGTATTAGTTGGCTGCTTGAGACAATATGGCCGCGTGTTCCATCGTCTCGCCCAAGACCGCAGGGGATCATGAACGCCGACCGCACCGCCGTGCTCACCGTGGAGGGCCGCTCCCACCGCTATCTGCCCCTGGAGCGGATCCTGCCGACCGCGGAGCTGGACTCGCTGCCGTACGCGATACGGGTGCTGCTCGAGAACGTGGCCCGTCGTTCGCCGGAGGCCCTCGCGGAGGTGGTGGCGCGGGCGCGCGCCGGTAGCGGTGCGTGCGAGGTGCCGGTGCACCCGAACCGGATCATGCTGCACGACACCACCTGCCTGCCCGCCCTGGCCGACTTCGCGGCGATGCGGGACAGCGTCGCCGAGCTGGGCGGCGACCCCGAGCGGCTGCAGCCGTCGATACCCGTGGACCTGACAGTGGACCACTCCGTGATCGTGGAGGAGTACGGCCGCCCCGACGCCGTCGAGCGCAACCTGCTGATCGACTTCCGGCGCAACGGCGAACGGTACGCGATGGTGAAGTGGGCCGAGCGCAGTGTCCGCGGCTTCCGTGTCGTGCCGCCCGGCACCGGCATCATCCACCAGGTCAACATGGAGGCGCTGGCCCGGGTGGTGTGGGTGACGGACGCCGAGGACGACGAGGGTCTGCCCGGCGTGCACCCGGACGTCCTGGTCGCCACCGACAGCCACACCCCGATGATCAACGCGTTGGGTGTCGTCGGCTGGGGCGTCGGCGGTCTCGAAGGGCAGGCGGCCATGCTCGGCGAACCGGTCACCATCCCCTACCCGGACGTCGTCGGCGTCCGGCTGACCGGCCGGCTGCGCCAAGGCGTCGGCGCCACGGACCTCGCGCTGACCCTGACCGAACTGCTGCGGGCCACGGGTGTGGTGAACAAGTTCGTCGAGTTCTGCGGCGACGGCGTCACGACCCTCGGCTGGGCCGAGCGCGCCGCGGTCTCCAACATGGCACCCGAGTACGGCGCGACCTGCGTCCACTTCCCCTACGACGACGAGACCGCCGCCTATCTGCGCCTCAGCGGCCGCGAGGAGGAGCACGTGCGTCTCGTCGACGCCTACCTCACCGCCCAGGGCCTCAAGCGCACCGACGACCGACCCGTGCCGCGTTACGACCGGCTCCTCGACCTCGATCTCGGCACGGTCGAGCCCAGCGTGGCGGGCCCGGAGCTGCCGCATCAGCGGCTGCCGCTGTCCGGGGTACCGGCGTCCTTCCGGCAGGCGGCGGGCCGCAGGACCGACGAACCCGGCGGCTTCGGCGAGCCGCTACCCGACGGCCCGGTCGCCATCGCCGCCATCACGAGCTGCACCAACACCGCCGATCCGGCGCTCGTCGTGCGGGCGGGTCTCCTCGCCCAGCGGGCGGTCCGGCGCGGGCTGGGAGCCAAACCGTGGGTCAAGACCTCGCTCTCCCCGGGCTCACGGGTCGTCGAGGAGTACCTGCGTGCGGCCGGGTTGCTGCCGGCGCTGGAGCGGACCGGCTTCCACATCGTCGGCTTCGGCTGCATGACCTGCATCGGCAACTCCGGCCCGCTGCACCCGCGGATGGAGCACCTCGCCGAACGGGGCACGACCGAGCCGGTCGCCGTCCTCTCCGGCAACCGCAACTTCGCGGGCCGCGTCAACCCGCGTGTCTCCCTGTCGTACCTCGCCTCCCCGCCGATGGTCGTCGCCTACGCCCTGGCCGGTTCGATCCTGCACGACTTCGAGAACGAGCCGATCGGAACGGACCGCGAAGGCATCCCGGTCCATCTCAAGGATCTCTGGCCCAGCGACGAGGAAGTCGCCGCGTGCGTCGCGGAGTTCGTGCGGCCGGAGATGTTCCGCGCCAACGCCGCGGGCATACGACGGGGCAGCGCGGCGTGGCAGGAGATCGAGGCCCCCGAGGGCACCCGCTTCCCGTGGGAACCAGGGTCGACGTACATCCGCCGTCCCCCGCACCTCACTCGCCTCTCGGCCCGGCCGCCGGCCCGGCCGCGGATCGAACGGGCCAGGGTCCTGCTCCGGCTCGGCGACGACGTCACCACCGACCACATCTCCCCCGCAGGCTCCATCCCCGCCCGCAGCGCGGCGGGTGAGTGGCTCACCGCGCGCGGGGTCGCCCGCCGTGACCTGAACCAGTACTCCACGCGCCGCAGCAACCACGAGGTGATGCTGCGCGGCGCGTTCACCAACGCGGCGGTGACGAACCTGCTGCCGGGAATCCCGCCGCTTCCGGGCGGCCACGCGTACACGGCCGACGGGACCGAAGTCCTCCCCGTGCATCGGGCGGCGCCCACCTACCGGGAGGCGGGCCACGACCTGGTGATCGTCGCCGGGCGCAACTACGGGGCGGGCTCCAGCCGGGACTGGGCGGCCAAGGCGCAGGCCCTGCTGGGGGTGCGGGCGGTGATCGCCGTGTCGTACGAGCGCATCCACCGAAGCAATCTGATCGGCATGGGTGTGCTGCCGCTGGAGTTCGCCGAGGGCGACGACGCCGGGTCCCTGCCCTTCACGGGGGACGCGGAGCTGTCGTTCGAGGGGCTCGGCGACCTGGCCGTCGGCACCAACCGGATCACCCTTCGCCTACGAGGGGCCGAGGGGGACCGCGCCACCGCCGAACTGCGGCTGCGGGTCTTCTCCCGCCAGGAGCTGGCCTATCTGCGGCACGGCGGCATCCTGCCGTACGTCGTCCGCCGCGCCCTGTCCCGGGGCTGACTCCCGCCGCCTGGTCCGCTAGGCCCCGGCGCCGCCCGTCTCCACATGCCAGGCGGCCTTGCGCACCTGCTCCTCGACGTCGCTGCGCGGCTCGCCCCGCGCTCTCGCGTACTCGACCATCGCGACCTGCGCCTCCCGGGCGAGGTCGCGCCAGGCTCGCAGGGCCGTGTTGTACGTCTCGGTCTGCCGGGCGCTCCAGCCGCCGCGCTGGGTCGGCGACCCGTACATGCCCCGCAGCTCCTCCACGCGCGTGTGCGCCTGTTCGGCCGCACGTTCCTTCTGCACCAGCTCTTCGAAGATAGTCGTCACACAAATGGAGCATAGGCGGGCAAATCGCCTCTCGCGCGGGGAGTGCGGAAGGGGGCGGGTCCAGGGCGGCACGGCCGCCTCACCGAGCCCACTCCTCCCACTCCCGGAGCGAGAGGGCGAGCAGTGCCTCCTGCTCCCGTCGGTCGGGCAGCGGGCCGTGGTCGCCCGTCACCCGAAGGGCGGAGGCGGCGGTGATGTGGCCCAGACGGAGGGCGTACGTCATGGTCGATCCCCGCAGCAGGCCCGCGAGGAAACCGGCCGCGAAGGCGTCGCCGGCGCCGACGGGCTCAACGACGGTCGTACGCGGTGCGGGCACGCAGTGCACACCCTCGTCTTCGTCGCTGAACGCGGTCGCGGCGTTCGCCCCGTCCTTGACGACGAGGACGCGAGGACCCGGGAGCTGTGCCCTCACGTCCGCGGGCGTCAGGTTCTCGCCCCACAGGGCCTGCGCCTCGTCCAGGCCGACGAAGGCGATGTCGGCCAGGTCCGCCAGGTCCCTCAGCACGGTCGAGGCCGAGCCGTCCGGCCAGAGGGCGGCTCGGTGGTTGACGTCGAAGCTCACCGCGTACGGGCGTGCGCCGGGCTCGGCGGTCAGTGCCCGGGTCACCAGCCGGCGGCACGACTCGGACAGCGCGGGTGTGATGCCGGTCAGGTGCAGCAGCGCGGCCGTGCGCAGCGGCTCGCCGTCGAGTGCCTCGGGGCCCAGGGCGGATGCGGCCGAGCCGCGCCGGTAGTACTGCACACGGGTCCCGGCCGGGCCCGGGTCCTTCACCAGCAGGCCGGTCGGCCGGCCGGGGTCGGTGCGCACATGGGAGACGTCGACACCGGCGGCGGCGACGGTGGCGCGGACGCGGTGTCCCAGGGGGTCGTCGCCGAGCGCGGAGAGCCAGGCGACCGGGATGCCGTGGTCGGCGAGATACATGGCGACGTTCGACTCAGCTCCCGCCACCGACAGCCGCAGGCGGGCGGCGTCCAGCAGAGGGTTCGGTGGGTCCGGGGCCAGGGCGGCCATGGTCTCGCCGAGGCAGACGACCGGGCCTGGAACGGGGCGCCAGGTCATACGGGATCTCCGGTGGTAGACGGGTGCGGGGCGTTGTCCAGGCGGCAGGCGGGCGTCTGGGTGCCCGGCACGGGCAGTCCGACGCAGGCGCTCGTGACGAACAGGGCGTCGTCGGCGAGGCACCCTCCCGCGGGTTGCCGTGCCGGCAGCCGCGGCGTCCGGGCGACCGTGCCGTCGGAGCGCAGCAGGCAGATGCCGGTGCCCGCGGCCGCGATCCACGCGCCGACGTGACCGGCCAGGGGTGCCACGGCGCCGAGCGGGACGGGCAGTCGGGTCACGGTGCGCAGAGGTCCGCCCGGGTCGTCCGGCACCGACAGGAGCCGGCCCGCGACGATGTCGGCGAGGGCGACGCCGGAGCCGGTCCGGCGGATGCCCTCGCCTGATTCGAGGCGGTCGGGGTGGACGGGGCGCAGGGCGGCGGTCACGGCGTCGTCTCCGCCACGACCGCGCGGAACCGGCGGGCGCGTTCCCTGAGGGCGGTGACGCTGCCGCCGTCCGCGGCGTCGCCGACGAGTGGGGATCCGACGCCGACCGCGAGCGCTCCGGCCGCGAGGCAGGCACGGGCCGCGTCGGCGTCGATTCCGCCGACCGGGACGAACGGCGCGTCGGGGAAGGGACCGCGCAGGGCCTTGAGGTAGGCCGCTCCCCCGGCCTGGGCGATCGGGAAGACCTTCAGCGCGGCGACTCCCAGGGCGCGGGCGGCGATGATCTCGGTCGGGGTCAGCACGCCCGCGAGGACCGGCATGCCGAGTTCCCGCGCCGTGGTGACTCCGTCGCCGAGCCCCGGGGTGACCGCGAAGTCGGCTCCGGCGCGGTGCGCGGCGCGGGCGTCGTCGGGGGTGAGCACGGTGCCGGCGCCGAGGGGGCGGTCCGGGCCGAGGGCCTCGCGGGCGCGTTCGATGACGCAGAGGGCGTCGGGGGCGGCGAGTGACACCTCGATCAGTTCGACGCCCTCCTCGGCCAGCGCGAGCACGGTGCGCAGGGCGGCGTCGGGGTCGCCACCGCGCACGATCGCGACCAGGCGGTGAGTGGCCAGCGCGGCAGTCAGGTCCACGGGCGATGCTCCTTCGGTGCGGGGGTCGAGGACGCGGCCGAGCATGCCTCGACGACGGGTTCGCCCCAGCCGACCACGCCGTCGTCGGTCTCGATCCGGCAGAACAGCCGGCGCGGCGGAACCAGGAAGGTCTCTGTGCGAGTGATCCTCACTTGCCGCCGATGCCTCTCGTGTCGTCCTCGGCTTCGATCCGGTCCAGGTCGCGTCCGGACTGGAGGAGCAGCGCGCGCATCGCCGTCTCCGCGGCCCGCGGGTCCTGCTCGCGCACGGCGTCCACGACGGCGCGGTGGGCGGGTACGGGGTCGTCGCTGTGCGGGTGGCTGTGGACGATGCGGTCGCGGTGGGCGAGGCCCGGCTCGATGACCATCTCCATGCGCTGGAGCAGCTCGTTGTGGGCGGCGGACAGCAGGGCACGGTGGAAGGCGAGGTCGGCCGCCACGGCCTGCCCCGGGTCGGTGCCCTGTTCCCCCATGGCCTCCAGTGCGGCTTCCAGGGCGGCCAGGTCGGCGTCGGTGCGGCGCTCGGCGGCCAGGCGTACGGCGGCCGGTTCGACGATGGCGCGCACTTCGGCGAGGTCGCGCAGCAGGGTACGGTCCGCGTCGGAGGCGAGGTCGGCGCCCTCGAACTGCCAGCGCAGTACGTCGGCGTCGAGCAGGTTCCAGTCGGCGCGGGCTCTGACGAAGGTGCCGCGTTTCTGACGGGCGTCGACCATGCCCTTGGCGGCGAGCACCTTCAGGGACTCGCGCAGGGCGGTGAGACTGACGTCCAACTCGCTCTGCAGCGCCACCAGGTCGAGCGTGGCGCCCTCGGGGATCCGCCCGCCGAGGATGCGGCGGGCGAGGGCCTCCACGGTCTGGCCGTGCACGCCGCGGCGGGCGTAGGGCGTCATGTCGTCCAGCCTTTCTGCTGAGGGTCGTGTACCGGGGTGCGGTCATGCGGAGGCCTTCATGACGCTCCAGCCCCTTGATGGCGTCGATCTTCCAGTCGGCGAACTGCCGCGCGTCCTCGGTGTGGTGGCCGCGGCTGCCGAGCCCGCAGGTCTTGCCGCCGTCGTAGGCACCGGCGTCGGTGTGGATGCCGCCTTGAGTCCGCGCTTGTGGAGGTAGGAGGCCAGGACGGGGATGCCGGAGGGGAAGCGGTCGGGGTGGGCCGCCAACCGCCCTTGCGTGTCAGGGGGGTGGCGGCCTGCCAGCCGCCTTCCAGCCAGACGACGTCGTAGCCGCTGTCGCGCAGACCGCTGCTGACCAGCTTGTCGGCGACCGCGCGGACCTCGCGGACCTCGCGGACGCGGTCAGGACCACGGAGATCGCGATTCGCGAGGGCGAGTGAAGTCACGTGCCTCTCCCGGAGGTTGGGAAGCATCAGGAGTGACGCGGGCCGCTCGGGGCCGGGCCTTCGGCGTCACGGCGAAGACTGTGGCGCGGGGCCGGAACCCTGTCAACATTAATTACTAATTTAAAGAAACATGGCTCGCCATCAGCGGCCGGGCCGTCGCGGCCCCACGGAATGGAACGATGCGCTGGAGTCCGGAACCAGACACCGGACGCCCGGATCCGACAGGAGCACCCCTCGATGACCCACCTCGCCGACCCCGAGCGCTACAACGGCACGATGCGCTACCGGCGCACCGGACGCTCGGGCCTCGACCTGCCCGCGCTGTCTCTGGGGTACTGGCACAACTTCGGTGACGACCGGCCCTTCGGGGCCCAGCGCGAGATCGCCCTGCGCGCCTTCGACCTCGGCATCACCCACCACGACCTCGCCAACAACTACGGCCCGCCCTACGGCGCCGCCGAGCTCAACTTCGGCCGGCTGATGAAGCAGGACCTCGCGCCCTACCGGGACGAGCTGGTGATCTCCACCAAGGCCGGCTGGGACATGTGGCCCGGCCCCTACGGCCAGGGCGGCGGCTCCCGCAAGTACGTGCTGGCCTCGCTGGACCAGTCGCTGAAGCGCATGGGGCTGGAGTACGTCGACATCTTCTACTCCCACCGGCTCGACGCGAGCACCCCGCTGGAGGAGACGATGGGCGCGCTCGACACCGCCGTCCGCCAGGGCAAGGCCTTGTACGTCGGCATCTCCTCGTACGACGCCGAGCGCTCCCGGCAGGCCGCCGCCATCCTCCGGGAGCTGGGCACGCCGCTGCTCATCCACCAGCCGTCGTACAGCATGCTCAACCGCTGGATCGAGAACGAGGGCCTGCTGGACGCCGCCGAGCAGGAGGGCTTCGGGGTCATCGGCTTCACCGCGCTCGCCCAGGGCCTGCTGACGGGGCGCTACCTCGAAGGCGTCCCCGCCGGTTCGCGCGCCACGCAGGGCAAGTCGTTCGACGAGGCCTGGCTGTCGGAGGACATGCTGGGCAGGCTGCGCGGGCTCAACGACATCGCGGTCCGGCGCGGGCAGACCCTCGCCCAGATGGCACTGGCCTGGGCCCTGCGCGACCGGCGGGTGACCTCGCTGGTCATCGGCGCCTCCCGCACCGAGCAGCTGGAACAGAACGTCGCCGCGCTGGAGAACCTCGACTTCACCGACGAGGAACTCGCCGAGATCGACAAGTACGCCACCGACGGCGGCGTCGACCTGTGGCAGGAGGCGCGGACGGGCAACGTGGGCTGACGCACGGCGGGGCGGTCCCGAGACCGGAGCGGCATTGGTATGGACCTGACACGCTGCCCTGGCTATGCTCTGCCCGACCCTGAATGAGAGCGCTCTCAGATTGCGGTTGTTCCACCCCACCTTGTTGGAACGACGAAGGGCAACTCCCTTGAGACGCAAGAGCACCAGACTCAGCTACGCCGGCCTCGCCGCGCTCCTCGTGTTCGGCGGCTGGACCGCGGGCGGCACCGGATCGGCCGCGGCGAGCGACACCGACCCCGCCGCCCCGTCCGCCTCCGCCGGCCTGCTGCAGGCGATGCAGCGGGACCTCGGCCTGTCGAAACCGCGGGCCGAGGCACGGCTGGCGGCGGAACGCACCGCCACGGACCTCGCCCCGAAGGCACGCGAGGCCGCCGGATCCGCCTACGGCGGCGCGTGGTTCGACGCGCGGAGCGAACGGCTCACCGTGGCCGTCACGTCCGACGCGCCGCCCACGACCGTACGGGAGGTCCGCGCCACCGGGGCGAGCGTGCGCACCGTCGAGCACAGCGCACGCGAACTCGACGCCGCCAAGGCTCGCGTCGACCGGCTCCCCGCGCCGTCGGGCGTGAGCAGCTGGCACGTCGATCCGGTGGCCAACACGGTCGTCGTGAACGTCGTCCGCGACCACCGGGCCGACAACGATGTCCGGCGCTTCGTCTCCGGCGCCCGGGCGGCCGGTCCCGTCACCGTGCGGACGGTCGCCGCCGCACCCCGCACCCTCGCGGCGGGAACGGTCGGCGGCGACCCGTACTACACCGGCAACGTCCGCTGCTCCATAGGCTTCTCGGTGCACGGCGGCTTCATCACCGCCGGGCACTGCGGCGGTCAGGGCGCCGCCGTCAGAGGCTGGGACGGCACGCACGTCGGAACGTTCCAGGGCTCCTCGTTCCCGGGCAACGACTACGCCTGGGTGAGCGTCGGCAACGGCTGGTGGACGGTGCCGGTGGTGCTCGGCTGGGGCACGGTCCCCGACCGCCTGGTGCGCGGCTCGGCCGAGGCGCCGGTCGGGGCCTCCATATGCCGGTCCGGCTCCACGACGCACTGGCACTGCGGCACCGTGCTGGCCAAGAACGAGACGGTCAACTACAGCCAGGGCGCGGTGCACCAGATGACCAAGACCAGCGTCTGCGCCGAACCCGGCGACTCCGGGGGCTCCTTCATCAGCGGCGACCAGGCGCAGGGGGTCACCTCGGGCGGCTGGGGCAACTGCTCCGGCGGCGGCGAGACGTGGTTCCAGCCAGTCAACGAGATACTCGGCCGCTACGGGCTGACCCTGCACACGGCCTGACCGAGCCGCCGCGCGTGGGCCGGTGGTCGTGCGGCAGGATGAGCAGCATGAGCGTAGTCAAGATCAACGTACTGACCGTGCCCGCCGAGCAGCGCGAGACGCTGGAGAAGCGCTTCGCCTCGCGTGCGCACGCCGTGGAGGGCTCCGACGGGTTCGAGTGGTTCGAACTGCTGCGGCCGGTCGAGGGCACCGACACCTACCTCGTGTACACGCGGTGGCGTGACGAGGAGTCCTTCCAGGCCTGGATGGAGGGTCCGATGAAGTCGGCCCACCAGGGCGGTGGCGAGGGCGCCGGCGAGCGTCCCAAGCCGGCGGCGAGCGGGTCCACCCTGTGGTCGTTCGAGGTCGTGCAGTCGGCGGGACCTAAGAGCGAGTAGCCGTGAACGAGTAGCGGTGAGCGGTCAACGGTGAGCGGCGGGGTCCGGCCCCGCCGCTCACTCGGTCCCGGTGCGCCGCGACCGGGCGACAGCCGCCAGGACGAAGGTCACGCTGATCAGCAGAGACCAGGCGCCGAACTTCTCCACACCGACGGGCTGCCAGCCGTCGAGCTGGTAGGGGTAGCGCCAGGCGCCCACATAGGTGGCGAGGTTCTCCGCGATCCAGAGGAAGAAGCCGATCAGGACGAACGACAGCGCCAGCGGCATCCGCATACGTACCCCGCGCACCGTGAAGCGCACGGACGAGCCCGCGGTGACGGCGAGGAGCAGTGCGGCCAGAACCCAGCGTGCGTCGGGCAGCCAGTGGTGGCTGAAGAAGTTCACGTAGATGGCGGCGGCGACCACGGCCGTCGACCGCGGGCGGTAGCGGACCAGCTCCAGGTCGAACAGGCGCCAGGCGCGGCAGACGTAGCTGCCGACGGCGGCGTACAGGAAACCGCCGTACAGCGGGACGCCCGCGAACTTCAGCACGGCCGGTTCCGGATAGCTCCACGAGCCCAGGGACACCTTCACCAGCTCGAAGGCCAGGCCGATGACATGGCAGACGGCGATGACGGCTATGTCCCGCCCGTTCTCCCAGCCGCGCATCCAGAACAGCAGCGTCAGCAGCACGCCGTAGACGACGAGCAGGTCGTAGCGGGCCACGGGCAGGCCGGGCAGCAGGGTGGAGGCCGCCACACCGGCCATCAGAGCGATGGCGAAGGCGCAGGACCGGGTCTGTGTCCACGCGAAGTCGAGCAGCTGGCGCACTGATGCCGCCAGGGGGCCTGGGGTGCTTGCGGTGACCATGATCCCAAGGACGATCCTGCGGCGCTCCCGGTTGCCTCCGGCGCAGGTCCGGCGCCGGGCCGGTGCCGGACCTGCGCCGGGCATCCGCGACCCGACGAGCGGAAATTGCGTTGCGGCCATGGCGCCCTCCCCCGGACCCTGTGCCCATGCCTTACGCCCTTCGCCCGGCCGGCCTCGCCGACGCGGCCGCCATCACCGAACTGCTCAACGAGGTCGACCGGATCGAGATCGGCCGCCCCGAGACCGACCTGCACACCGTGGAGGCGGATCTGAAGCGGCCCGACATCGACCTGGACCGCGACTCCTGGCTCGTCTTCGACGGCGACCGGCTCGTGGCGTACGGCCTGTTGTGGGACGAGTCGGGCGGTGAGCGGGTCGACGTCGACCACTATGTGCTGCCCGAGCACCAGCGGGCCGGGGAGCTCATATTCGACGCGCTCGAGGCCCGTGCCCTGGACAAGACCCGGGAGAACGGCGCGTCCAGGGCGGTGGTGCATCTGCACCTCAACACGGAACCCACCCTCGACACCCGGCTGATCGAGGAGCGCGGCTGGTCCGTCGTACGCCGCTATCACGTGCTGCGACGGCCGCTGGACGCCGCCGAGGACCTGGTGCCGGCGGTTCCGCCGGGCGTACGGCTGCGGCCGTGCACCGAGGAGGCGGACCGGGCGCGCGTCCACGCGCTGTACCAGTCGAGCTTCGCCCAGCACTTCGACTTCCAGCCGCGTACGTACGAGCAGTGGCTGCACGACATCGACGGGGACCGGCTCGACTGGTCGCTGGTGTGGATCGCCGCCACGGCGGACCTGGGGGACGTCGGGTTCCTGCTGGCCCGTGACGACCGGGAGGCGATGGGGTGGATCCGCAGCATCGGCGTGGTGCGTGAGGGGCGCGGTCTGGGTCTCGGTGGTCTGCTGCTGCGGCACGCCTTCGCGGCCTTCGCCGCCCGCGGACGCGACACTGTGGGGCTCGGGGTGGACACCGCCAACGCCACGGGGGCTCCCGCTCTGTACGCCCGGCACGGGATGACGGTCCACTACGCCGTCGACACCTGGGAGACGGTCGTGAAGTGACCCCGCAGTCGGCCCGCTGTCAGCCCGCAGTCAGCCTTGCGGGCCGTCAGGGGCGTACGAGGGAGTTCTCTGCGCCGGTCCGTGGCCGGCGTGCACATGGCACAGCAACAGGCATACGTCGTCGTCGTGTTCGGAGTCGTGCAGCAGCGGGTGCAGGAGCCGGTCGGCCGACGCCTCGAGTTCCTCGGCGAGTTCGGTCGGGCGGAAGCCGCCCAGTTCCTCGGCGAGGCGGTGGATGCCGGGGTCGATTCCCCGGGCGCGGCGTTCCACCAGCCCGTCGGTGTAGAGGGCCAGCGTCGAGCCGGGCGGGAGCGGCACCGTGTGGTCGCCGATCTCCTGGTCCAGCGGGATGCCCAGCATCGCGCCGGGCTTGGCGTCGAGGGTGTGCACATGGCCGTCGGGGGTGCGCAGCACCGGGGGTGGATGGCCGGCGGCGGCCCAGGTGAGGGTGGGGTCGTCGTGGTGGAGGCGCGCGATCACGGCGGTGGCGTAGAGGTCGAGGCGCAGGCGGTGCAGGAAGAGGTGCAGTCGGGTGAGGAGTTCGCCGGGGCTGCTGCCGTCGACGGCGTAGGCGCGCAGGGCGGTGCGCAGTTGGCTCATCATCACCGCGGCGTGCAGCCCGTGTCCGGTGACGTCCCCGACGACGGTGATGAGGCTGCCGTCGGGCTGGGGGAAGGCGTCGTACCAGTCGCCGCCGATGTTCAGGCCCTGGGTGGCCGGCAGATAGCGGGCGGCCAGGGTCAGGCCCGGTGTCGTGGGCAGGTCGGTGAGCAGGGCGCGTTGCAGTGTCTCGGCGATGTCCCGGTTGTGCTCGAAACGTCTGGCGTTGTCCAGGGCGATGCTGGCCCGTCTGGCCAGCTCGATCAGCATGACGGCGTCGTCCGCGTCCCAGCGCTCGTCGGGCGGCGACAGGGTGAGGACGCCCTGCGAGGCCCGACGGGTGAACAAGGGGATGCACAGCAGGGGCCGGCCGGGGTCGACGGCCGAGGGCGGCTGGTCGTCGACGCCGGGCAGGCCGCCGGGGTGGTCGGCGGCGTACTGCGGCCGGCCGCGGCGGGCGGCGAGGACGGCCGCGGCCGGGTGCGGGCCGCCGCGCAGCGCGTCGTCCACGTCGTCGAACAGCCAAACGTCGACGCTGCGCGCGTATCTCGGCACCAGCAGGGCGGGCAGCAGCCGCACGATGGCCTCGTGGTTGAGGGAGGCGGTCAGCGCGGCGCTGGCGTCGGCCAGGAAGGTCAGCCGGCCGCGGGCGTTCTCCGCCTCCTCGCGGGCCTGCTGCTCGGCGTCGAAGAGCTCGCGCTGGGCACGCCCGGCGGCGTCGAGTTCGGCGTGGAGGGCCAGTACGCCCTGGTTGGTCTGGTGGAGTTCCTCGCGGTGGAAGGCGACCAGCCCTTCCTGTTCGGCGAGCCGGTCCAGCAGCAGGGCGGCGTCCTCGTCGGCGCCGAACAGGGCGTCGGCCAGCGTCGCCGGGTCGTCGGCCGCGGGCTCGACGGCGACGGCGACGTCCGCGTCCGCGGCGCAGGGGACCGAGGCGCGCCACGGGGGCTGCCGGTCCTCCGGGCGGCGTTTCGCCAGGGCCACCTCGACGCTGAGGTCGCCGCCGGTGGACGACAGGGTCGTCGCCACGCCGACCCGCCATTCACCGCCCTTGGTGAGGCACTGCCGTAGCTGAGCGGTGAGGGCGGCCACCAGGCGGGTCCGGTCGACGGGCGGCACTCCGCACGCGGCGGCCAGCCGTGCCGTGGCGATACGGGCCCGCGCGGCGTCGGTGAGGGTGCGGACGTACCAGGTGCGGGTCATGACGTGCCGTCCGTGGGCCAGGGGCTCAGGACGGCGACGGCGGTGTCGTCGCGGACCGGCCGGGCGGGGCTGCCGGCGTCCCGCACGATCGTCGCGGCGATCACCGCGGGGTCCAGGGAGGCCGGCGCGTGGGCCGCCGGGCCGGGAGACCAGCGGCTGGGCAGGCCGTCGCTGTGCAGGATCAGAAGGCAGTCGTCCGTCCAGGCGGCCTGCTGCTGCGGCAGGTGGGCGGGGAGATGGGCGCCGACGATGCCGGGCCGGGAGACCAGGCCGTGCCAGCTGTCGCCGCGGCGCATCCGGGCGCCCACATTGCCCACTCCCGCGAACGACAACTGCCCGGCGGGGACGTCGAGTTGGGCCACGGACACCGCCGCTCCCCGCGTGTCGCGCAGGGCGCCGTTCAGGCGCCGCAGCAGGTCCGCGGGCGGCAGGTGGGGGGCGCGGCGCAGTTCCTCCACCGCTGCGGAGGAGGCACGGGCCGCGAGAGGGCCGTGGCCGAGGCCGTCGGCCAGCAGCAGCGTCACACGGTCGGCCGTGCGGACGCAGGCCCAGGCGTCGCCGGAGAACTCCCCGCCCGCGAGGGGGATGTTGACTCCGCCCGACCGCACCGGGAGCGGGGCGGGGCGCGGGCCGTCGATCCCGCCGTGCGGGCGGGCGGCGATCCTGGCCAGGACGATCGTGCCGCGCCCGGGTGCGCTGTGCAGGGCGAAGTCGTCGGCCGTGCGCAGACAGGTGCCGAGGCCGGCGCCGAGCGAGGCGGTGGTCGAGTAGCCGTCGCGCAGGGCCACTGCGGTGTCGGGCATGCCGGGGCCGTGGTCGACGGCCACGATCTGGACCAGGGCGCCGCGCTCGTCGCCGTAGGGCGGGGCGCAGGGGCCGACGAGGTCGAGGAGTATCCGTCCGCCACCGGCGTGCTTGAGCAGATTGGTGGCGAGTTCGGTGGTGACGAGCTCGGCGGCGGCGACCCGGCCCTCGGCCAGCCCGGCGTGCCGGGCCGCGGCACCGGCCGCCACGCGGACGTCGCGCACCCGGGTCGAGTCGTGCACCGGCACCTCCCACACGCGCGGCATCAGGGCGCCTCGCGCGGGCCTGGCGGCCGGGAGATCCATGACGTCACCGTAACGGTGGTGCCGCTGCCGCGGCGAGTGTCGACGGAGAAGTCGTGGACCAGGCGCCGGGCGCCGCCCAGGCCCATCCCCAGCCCCTCACCGGAGGTGTAGCCGTCGCTCATGGCCTGGTCCAGGTCCACGATGCCGGGGCCCTGGTCGCTGAAGACGAGGCGAAGTCCCCGCACCCCGCCGCTGGTGACGGCCGTGCACTCCATCTGGCCCCCGCCGCCGTGGACGAGGGCGTTGCGGGCCAGCTCACTGGCCGCGGTGACGAGTTTGGTCTGCTCCACCAGACCGAACCCGAGTCGGGCGGTCATCTGCCGCACATGCTGCCGCACCCGCACCAGGTCGAGGTCCGAGTGGATCGGCAGGCAGGCGGAGACATCGCCGGTGCTGTGGGTCACGGGCGCTCCCCGCGGGGGCGCCCGTCGCGGGACGGCACCGACACCTCGGCCCCGAGCAGGCGCAGGGCGTCCTCGGTGGTCAGAGCGGTACGCAGACCCGGCAGGGTCAGGCCGAGTTCCACCAGGGTGATGGCCACCGCGGGGCGCATCCCGGCGACCACGGTCTGGGCCGCCAGCAGCCGGGTCATGGCCGCGACGTCACTGAGCACCCGGCCCATGAAGGAGTCGACGACCTCGACACCGGAGAGGTCGATGACCACGCCGCTGACCTCGACCGCGCTGTCGGAGACGGTCTGACCGATGTCCTGCCGGAGCCGTTCCGCCGTGCTGTCGTACAGGTCGCCCTGGAGGGTGACCAGGAGGACCTCGCCGAGCCTGAGGACGGGGACGTGGCCTTCGTGGGGGAAGGCGGCGGGGCCGGTCACTCGGGCTCTCCGGCCGGGGCGGGGACGATGTGGGCGCCCTGCTGCTGAAGGGCGTAGGCCAGGGCGTCCGCGAGGCTCGCCCGGGTGAGCACGGAGCTGAGGTCGATGCCGAGATGGACGATGGTCTGCGCGATGGCGGGCCGGATCCCGGAGACTATGCACTCCGCTCCCATCAGCCGCGCCGCCGCCACGGTCTTCATCAGATGCTGCGCCACCAGGGAGTCGACCGTCGGCACTCCGGTGATGTCCAGGATCGCGATGCGGGCGTGCTGCTCGACGACGGCGTCCAGGAGCGTCTCCATCACCACCTGGCTGCGGGCGCTGTCGAGCGTGCCGATCAGCGGTACGGCGACGATGCCTTCCCACAGTTTGATGACGGGGGTGGCGATTTCCAGCAGTTCGAGTCGCTGGCGGTTGATGAGTTCCTGTCCGGCGCTCATCGCCGTCTCCATCATGACCAGGCGCAGGGTGCCCATGAGTACGGTCAGCGCGGTCGTGCACTCCCGCAGATGCTGGGCGGGTGCCTCGGAGAGCTCGTCGAGCAGCAGGTCGTTGACGGGCGGTCGCAGCGCGTCCATCTCGGCCGAGATCTGGGCGAGGGTCGCGCCGGTACGGGCCCGGGAATGCGCCGTACGCGCCAACTGCTCGCGCACGACGGCGAACCCGTCCGCCTCCGCGTCCTCCAGGCGTCCTGCGGCGGCCACCGCGGCCAGCGCCTCCACCACGGCCCGGCCGGCCTCCACCGCCTCGTCCCGGGAGACGGTGAACACGGTGCGAAAGAGCGCCGCGTCGGCCCAGCGCTGGGCGATCTGCTCCCGACTGCGCCGCAGGAACGTCCCGAGTTCCTCCACCGGGTCGGTCCGCTCTTCTGCTGTTCGCTGCTCCGGCACGTACTTCCCTCCTCATACGGTGTGCGCCGCCCGACGGTACGGGGAGCGCCGGACGGTTCGGTCCGGTCGGTGCGCCTGCCGCGCCCCCGCACCGGTCGAGACGGCCCACGAGCGCGTCGGAGTGGGGTGACGCCGTGGTCGGCCAGGAGGAAGGGGGCGGCCGTCGCCGCGGCCTGCTGGTGCGCCCATGCTCCGGTGGGCTCTCTCCGGGGAGCGGGATTCACCCGTCCGTCGAGGACGAGGGCCGCCCTGGACCCGGCTGGGAGTCCGCGGTGGCGAGCGCTTCCTCGGCGCTCCCCACGATCGGGACGGTGATGCTGACGCCGGTGAGATCCATGATCCGGCGGACGGCGGGCGTCGGGGAGATGACGTACACGCCCCCCGGAATCTCCCGTACCTCCTGATAGGCCCGCAGGACGATGTTCATGCCGGACGAGTCCATGAAGGGGACGCCCGCGATGTCGAGCAGGAAGTGCCGACGGCCGTGGTGGAGCTGGTTGGCGAGGTGGTGCTGCAACTCGGTGGCCGTATCCATGTCCAGGTCGCCCTCGACCGTCAGCAGCACGGCGTCTTCCCGGGGCACTTCCACCTTGATCGACAGGGGATTCCGGGCAACGGACACAAGTACCTCCCACAGGCGTTGACGATCGGGACGGGTGCCCCGACGAACGGATCTGATGCGTCGCGTCCCGCGCGAGCGGTGACCGTCCGTCGACGCGTTCGCCCGCCTACCCCCGAATGTCCGCAGCACACAGGGCTGGTGCGAGCGAGCGGTGCGCGTCGTTCTTCTGGCTGTTTTTGCGTACATGAGACCGATGAACGGTTTGGCGGTCGGCCAAGGGGTCACGCGACCAGAGAGAAACATCACGCGATACGGAGCGAAGGGCCGGGGCTCGGGCGGCCGGACGCGCGGAGTCCCTCCCCTTCCTCGTCGCCTCCGTCCGTCAGGGAGCGAAAGGATGAGTGAGAAGTACCTGACCGGCCCCACCAGCGCCGCGGCGGGCACGGCCCGTCTGCACGGCAGGCCGCGCAGTCCGGCCGAGGCCCGCGGAACCGTACGCCGGCTCCTGTCCGAGCAGGCACGCGCCCACGGCACCGTCTGTACCTCCGAGACGCTCTCGGACGCACTGCTGGTGGCGTCGGAACTGACGACCAACGCCATGCTGCACGGCGGCGGCATCACCGACTTCGACGTCGAGGTCGTCGGCCCGGACCTGTACCTGTCCGTCAGCGACCGGGAACGACGCCACCCGGTCACCCTCGGCCCGACCGACCCTCAGGGCCACCACCGCTGCGGCGGCCGTGGCTGGCCGATCGTCTGTCGCCTCTCCCACACGGTACGGATCGCGGACCTGCCGACCGGCGGCAAGCGTGTCACCGCGGTGATTCCTCTGAGGGGATTGGTGAGGGGTGGGCGAGACGGGACGTAGAGGGCGGGGGCGGGGTGAACCCGCACGTGGTGCCCGTCAAGACGTGCCCGTCAAGCGACCCCGGGCTCCAGCAGTCCGGTGCGCAGTCGCTTGATGATGCGGCTGATCAGGCGCGAGACGTGCATCTGGGAGACGCCGATGCGGTCGGCGATCTGGGCCTGGGTGAGTTCCTCCACGAAGCGCAGATGGATGATCCGGCGCTCGCGTTCGCCCAGTTCGGCGATCAGGGGTGCCAACGAGTGGAAGTCCTCCACGAGTTCCAGCGACGGATCCTCCTCACCGAGGAACGCGGCCAGGACGGACTCGTTGTTCTCGGCGTCGGAGGTCACGGCCGCGTCGAGGGAGGCGGACTGGTAGCAGTTGGCGGCCTTGCGCGCCTCGATGACCTCTTCCTCCGACAGGGACATCAGCTCCGAGAGCTCACGGGTGGTCGGCGTACGGCCCAGCCGGGAGCCGAGTTCCTCCGTCGCCCTGGCCAGCTCCGCACGTGCCTCCTGAAGCCGGCGCGGCACATGGACGGCCCAGCTGGTGTCGCGGAAGAAGCGCTTGATCTCGCCGACGACGTACGGCACCGCGAAGGTGGTGAACTCGACCTCCCGCGACACCTCGAAGCGGTCGATGGCCTTGATCAGCCCGATGGTTCCGACCTGGACGATGTCCTCCAGCGAGTCCCCGCGCGCGCGGAACCGCGAGGCCGCGTACCGCACGAGCGACAGGTTCATCTCGATCAGCGTGTTGCGCACGTACTGGTGGTCCTGCGTGCCCTCTTCCAGCATGACCAGTCGGTCGAAGAACTGACGCGACAGCTCGCGTGCGTCCTGTGGGCTCACCCTCGTCGGATCCTCGATCAGCGGCAGCGCCGCCGCCCCGTCCGTCGTGACCGTCTCCTGTGCCGTGGCCGTTGCCTGCGCCACCGTCACGGCTGCCATGCCGCCCTCCCCATCACCGGAACCACTTGTCCTTCCCCGCGTGCCCGAACTCGCGCGTCTCATGCGCCTTCCGACGCCGTCGTTCGCCGTGAGACGCCACAACGGCTGGTTCCGGCGGGCAGGACACCTCGCCCACCCCTCAACTCGTTTGCCTGCGCGGTCGCGGGGCATGCGGGATCTCGTGCTTCGGACCAGAGGCGCTCCGGTGTGACAGGTGTGACCGATGCAGGGCCTGGGCGTTCCCGCCCGGCCGTCCACCCGAACCGCACCCGCATCCACACCCGCACCGTTTCCACGGAGATTCCCTGAGAACGCCGTTCAGGAGCTGTTCCGCATGCTGGTTGAGACGTCCGCACAAGGTTCCGACCTGTCCGCCCGTCCCCGCGTGTCCGGTGGCCGCGTCCACGACGACGCCCCCGACACCGCCGCCGACTTCGCCCGCCTCGCCGCTCTGCCCGAGGGGCCCGAGCGCGACGCGGTCCGTGACGAACTGGCCAAGGTGTGGCTGCCCATGGCCCACCGCATCGCCGGCCGCTTCCGCAACCGCGGTGAGTCGCTGGAGGATCTGCGTCAGGTCGCGGCACTGGGACTGGTGAAGGCGATAGACCGCTACGAACCCGGCCGAGGCGCCTTCGAGAGCTACGCCGTGCCCACCGTCACCGGCGAGATCAAGCGCCACTTCCGCGACCGGATGTGGGCCCTCAGGGTCCCCCGTCGCGTCCAGGAGCTGCGCAACAAGGTACGGATCGCACGCCGCGACCTCATCGACAAGTCCGGCGGAGCCAATCCGTCGGTCGCCGAGATCGCCGCCCACGCGGGGCTCACCGAGGACGAGGTCGGCACCGGTCTGGAGGCCCTGGAGAGCTTCAGCACCCTGTCCCTCGACGCCGAGATGTCCGCGGGCGAAGGCGGCTTCAGTCTCGCCGACACCATCGGCGGCTGCGACGAGGCGTACGACGTCGTCGTCGACCGGGAGGCGGCGAAGGCGGGTCTGCGGCGCCTGCCCGAGCGTGAGCGCGCCATCTTGTACATGCGCTTCTTCGAGGACATGACGCAGAGCCGCATCGCGGAGCGGCTGGGCATCTCCCAGATGCATGTCTCCCGCCTCATCAGCCGGTGCTGCGCGCGGATCCGGGACGAGGCGACCCACGCATGACCCTGCGGTACCTCCGGCGTCCTTGCGCCCCATGATTCGGCCGCACACGGGTAAGCGCAGCACCAGGGGACCCGGACGGACGACGAGGAACGAAAGGCGACAGCGTGCGAGGAATGGTGAAGTGACAGAAGCCGCAGCCCTCTTGGTGCGCGCCCGCGACGCTCGGCGAGTGACGAGCGTTTCGCGGGCGGCGCACGAGCGACCGTGAAGCCGATCGAGCGCCGTCCGGCCGGGGACCGCCGGACGGTGTGTCCCCGACCGGTCCCGATCACCAGCGCGGCGACGGCACGGAGTTATGTGCGGTCGGTCCTGGAGGAGCACAGGGGTGCTCCGTCCGGCGCGGCGAGTGAGCGAGCCGTCATGGATCTGCTGCTCGTCGTGTCGGAGGCGGTCACCAACGCCATCCGGCACGGCGGCGGCCTCGCGGGGTTCGAGGTGGCCCTGCTGCCGGAAGGGGTGCGGCTGAGCGTGCACGACCACAGCGACACCGTCCCCTCCGCCGCCTACGGACCCGGCACACTCCCTCAGGTCCACGAGGGCAGCGGATACGGGTGGCCGCTGATCATCCGCCTGTCCCGCGAGATCCGCATCGAGCGCCGCCGCGCGGGCGGCAAGACGGTCACCGTGCTGGTGCCGCTGACCTGAGCGCCCGTCCGACGAACACCGTGGATCACCAGGGCAGGAACGCGTGCACGTCCTTGCCGTCCTCCCGCACCACCACGCTCACCTGGTCGCACAGCGTGTGGATCAGATACCAGCCGATGCCGCCGCCGCTGCCGGTGCCGGGGTGGAAGGGGCGCGGTGCGGGCGGGGTGGTGCTCGTGTCGCTGAGCGTCACATGCACACCGTCGAACGCCTTGCGCAGCGTCAGTCCGAACGGCCCCGGCGCGTACTGGATCGCGTTGGCGGCGAGTTCGGTGACCACCAGCACGATGTCGTCCCGGTACTCGGGCGTCTGCGGCGGTGCGGACCGCGCGAGTGTCGTCAGGTACTTCTCCGCGCTGAGGCGGGCTCTCGTCACATCACCGAACCCCCCGTCAAACCTGACCTCGCAGTCCTGTGTCTCTTCGGAAGGCGGTTTGCCGCCTCCCCGCGAATCGGTCGCCATCACACCTTCTCCGGCCCGGCTGCCGTCGGCCGCGGTGACTCGTCCTGGTACTTCCAACGCTGCTGGTTCCCAGGCTGAGCGCGGCTACGCGTGCGGAACGGCAGGAGCGCAAGGGCCCTGACGGAAACGAGAGGCTCCTGGGAGGCCCTCCCGGCTCGAACCCTCAGCGTCGGCTGCCGCCTCTTCGGGCGTTGTTGTACAGGCGTAGCAGGTGCTTCGCGACCGCGCACGGGACCGAGTCCGCATGGCACTGCCGACAGGTCCGCATGTGGTGCTCATAGTCGGTAAGCGCTTGCTGAAGGGCTTCGTGGGCTTCACGGGCTTCAGATGATGACATCGATGTCCTACGGGTTTTACGGCCAGAGTGAGGAGGCGGCCCGGTGGGCGCCGAGGGTGACCGTGACGGGGCACCCGAGGGGGAAGTTGATCATGTTACTGGCGGTACTGGAAAGTCGCGCCCCACGTCTCCACCGGCCCGAAAACCCTTGGACGCCGCGCCCGTCGGCACGGGACACTGCGTACTCGAACCGTAACTCCACGTAACCACAGGGGTGGGATGGGTACGTCCGAACCGCGCAGGGTCCTGCCGGGCAAGCGCTCGGTGCTTCTCGCACTTCGTTACTACGGACGGGAGTTGGCCCGTCTCCGGCGGCTGACCGTGCCGGCGATGCTGTTGTTGGCGGTGGGCAACATCGGGATCAACTACATCGCGCCGCTGATCGTCGCCAAGCTGGTCGGCGGCATCGCGAGCGACAAGGACGTCACCGTCGGCTCGACCCTGCCGTACGTCCTCGGCTTCGTCGGTGTGCTGCTGCTCGCGGAAGCGCTGTGGCGCGTCGCCCTGCACTGTCTGAACCGTCTGGACGCCCTGGGCATCGAGCATCTGTACGTGATCGGGATGGACGAGCTGTTCGCCAAGGACGCCGCGTTCTTCCACGACAACTTCGCCGGCTCGCTCACCAAGCGCGTCCTGAGCTTCGCGTCCCGTTTCGAGCAGTTCGTCGACACGCTGGCCTTCCAGATCGTGGGCAGTTTCGTGCCGTTGGTGTTCGGCGCGGTGGTGCTGTGGCGCTACGAACCGCTCCTGGTCGTAGGCCTCCTGACGATGATCGCGGTGACCGCGCTGTGCGTGGTGCCCCTGATCCGGCGCCGTCAGGCGCTCGTCGACCTGCGGGAGGAGGCCATCGCCCGGGTGTCCGGGCATGTCGCCGACAGCCTGATGAACATGGACACGGTGCGGGCGTTCGCGGCAGAGGAGCGCGAGGCCGCCGAGCACCGCTCCCGCGTCGCGGTATCACGCCGGCTCACGCTGCGGTCGTGGGACTACGGCAATCTGCGCATCGACACGCTGGTCGCGCCGATGTCGGTGCTGACCAACGCGCTGGGCCTGCTGCTCGCGGTCACGCTGGGCGGGGGCGCGCACGGCGTGGAGGCGATCGTGGTCGCGTTCACCTACTACACCAACGCGACGCGGATCATGTTCGAGTTCAACCAGATCTACCGTCGGCTGGAGAGCTCGATGACGGAGGCCGCGCAGTTCACCGAACTGCTGCTGACCCCGCCGACCGTGCTCGATCCGCCGTCCCCGGAGCCGCTGCTGCCCGGTGCGGCCGACGTCCGCTTCGAGAAGGTGACCTTCGCCCACGCGGGCGGCCGGCCGCTGTTCCAGGGCCTTGAGCTGGACGTGCCCGCCGGGGCGAAGATCGGCCTGGTCGGCCGGTCGGGCGGCGGCAAGACCACGCTCACCCGGCTGCTGCTGCGGATGACGGACATCGAGGGCGGGCGGATCCTGGTCGGCGGTCAGGACATCAGCAGACTGCGCCAGGCGGACCTGCGCGGTCTGATGGCGTACGTACCGCAGGACCCGGCGATGTTCCACCGCACCCTGCGGGACAACATCGCCTTCGCCCGGCCGGACGCCACCGACGCCGAGATCCGCCGTGCGGCCGAGGCCGCCCATGTCACGGAGTTCGCCGACGCGCTGCCCGACGGCTTCGACACCATGGTCGGCGAACGCGGCGTCAAGCTGTCCGGCGGTCAGCGCCAGCGGGTCGCCCTCGCCCGGGCGATCCTGCGCGACGCGCCGATCCTGCTGCTCGACGAGGCGACCAGCGCCCTGGACTCCGAGAGCGAGATCCTGGTCCAGGAGGCGCTGTGGCGGCTCATGGACGGGCGTACGGCACTGGTGGTGGCGCACCGGCTGAGCACGGTCGCCGGCATGGACCGGCTCGTCGTCCTCGACCGTGGACAGATCGTCGAGCAGGGCACGCACGACGGACTGCTCGCCCTGGACGGCGCCTACGCCAAGCTGTGGAAGCACCAGTCGGGCGGCTTCCTCGACGACGCCCCGGCACAGGCCGAGCTGCCCTGACCTAGATTCCTGTATGGATCGGAAGAAATGCCTCATAATGCCTCAAAGGAGACGCCTTGTGAGTAAGCCTGCCGACGAGCTCGACCACGGGAACCTACGGCCCGACCGCAAAGGTCAGGCCGAGGCCTTCGACGCCATCGGCGAGCGTTACGACGAGGCCTTTCCGCACAAGGAAGGGCAGGTCGCGGCGGCCGAGTGGATCATCGGGGCGCTGCCGGCCGGATCCCGGGCACTGGACCTGGGATGCGGCACCGGCCTCCCGACCGCGGGCCGGCTGGCGGCGGCCGGCATCGAGGTCGTCGGCGTGGATCTCTCGGACGGGATGGTGGCGCTGGCCCGCCGCAATGTCCCAGGCGGGGTGTTCCACCGGGCGGACATCGCGGATCTGCGGCCCGGCGGGCCCCTGGACCTCGGCCGCTTCGACGCGGTGACCGCCTTCTTCTCCCTGCTCATGCTGCCGCGCGACGAGATCCCCCACGCCCTGCGCACCATCCACCACCTGCTGGTTCCGCAGGGCCTTCTCGCGCTGTCGATGGTCGAGGCCGACGTGGACGACTTCGAGATCCCGTTCCTCGGCAACAGCATCCGGGTCTCCGGCTATCTGCGGGACGAACTGCGCGAGGTCGTGGAGGCGGCGGGCTTCGAGATCGTCGAGGAGTCCTCGTACAGCTACGCTCCGGCGGCCGCCGACATCCAGCCCGAGGTGCAGATCTTCCTGCGGTGCAGGCGGCCCGCCTGACGACTGCCGATCCGCCCGCTCCGACGCGGGCCGCACGGCCGGAAGGACAGGGATGACGAAGCAGCCCGGGGCGGGTGGGCACATCCGGGGACAGGCGCCCGGGGTGCGCGAGCGTGCCGCGCTCGCCTGTCGGCCGCAGCAACCCGGTCCCTCGCCCCGGCCCGCGGAAACCCCTGCTGGATCCCCGCTCGGCGACGGTCCGGCCGGCGCCGAGCCGCAGACCGACAGGCTGCGGTATCTCGACGCGGCGACCCGCCGGATCGCCCGTGGCATGGATCTCGACGAGACCCTCGACGAGCTGTGCCGGGCGGCTGTCCCGGCCTTCGCCGACACGGCGTTCGTCCACCTGTACGCCCCGCTCCCGGTCGGCGACGAGTCCGGCGCCGCCCCCGGAGTGCTGCGCCTGCACACCGTGGACCGCGCCCCGCCCCGGAACACCGCCCGGCCCCGCACCGACCCGCCGCCGGGCGCCCACCCGAGCCGGGCGGCGGACACCGTACGCCCCGCCGCCGACGGACCGCTCGCCGCACTGCTGCGGGAGGGGCGGCCGGTGTCGGGTCACACACCGGGTGCCGCCGCCGCGGCGGCCGAGCTGCTGGGAACGGCGAACGCTCCGGTGGCGGGGCCGCCCGGACGGCGGCTCGTCATCGCCCCGCTGCACGGGCGCAGCCACGTCCTGGGCAGTGTCGTCCTCGTCCGTGGCCCCGGCCGCCCGGACTTCACCGGCGACGACCTGCTCGTCGCCTCCCAGCTCGCCACGCACACCGCGCTCGGGCTCGAGAAGGCGATGCTGTACGAGCGCGAGGCGTCCATCGCGGACGCGTTGCAGCGCACGATGCTCCCGCCGTCCCTCCCGGAGCCGCCCGGCGTGCGACTGGCCAGCCGCTATCTGCCGGCGTCGCGGACCGCGCAGGTCGGCGGCGACTGGTACGACGCGATCCCTCTGCCCGGCAACCGCGTCGCCCTGGTGATCGGCGACGTGATGGGCCACTCCATGACGTCGGCCGCCATCATGGGCCAGCTGCGCACCAGCGTGCAGACCCTGGCCGGGCTCGACCTGCCCCCGGACGAGGTGCTCCACCACCTCGACGAACAGGCGGCCCGGCTGGGCAGCGAGCACACGGCGACCTGCCTGTACGCCATGTACGACCCCGTGCAGCACCGGCTGCTGCTGTCCAACGCCGGCCATCTGCCACCGGTGCTGCTGCGCCCCGACGGCGGCGTGGACGTCCTCGAGGTGCCGCCCGGGGCGCCGATCGGCGTGGGCAGCGGTGGATTCGAGTCCGTGGAGACCCACGCCCCGGCCGGGGCCGCGCTGCTGCTGTACACCGACGGTCTGGTCGAGTCCCGCGACTCCGACGTGCTGACCGGGGTGGAGCGGCTGTGCGCACGGCTGCGCGCGGCCGCCTCCGAAGCGACGCCGCCGGCCCTGGAGACACTGTGCGACGAGGCCCTCGGCACGCTCGGCTCGGGCGGCCGGGACGACGACATCGCGCTGCTCGCCGCCCGCTTCGAGGGCCTGCTGCCGGAGACCGTCGCGTACTGGTACATGGCGCCGCGCCCGCAGACCGCCGGCCAGGCCCGTCGCCTGACCCGCAGGACGCTCGCCCAATGGGGGCTCGACTCGCTCGTGGAGACCACCGAGCTCATGGTCAGCGAGGTGGTGGCCAACGCCGTACGGTTCGCGTCACGGCCGATCACGCTGCGGCTGCTCTGCACGGACGTGCTGCGCTGCGAAGTGGGGGACGACTCCCCGGTGGTGCCCAGGATGCGGCACGCGCGGCTGAGCGACGAGGGCGGCCGGGGGCTGTTCCTGGTCGACCAGCTGTCCCGGAGCTGGGGCGCGACGAGGGTGAGCACGGGCAAGATCGTCTGGTTCGAACAGCCCCTGCCCGGCCCACCCGCGGGCCGGTGAGTCAGCCGGCGCAGCAGTCCCCGTCGGCGGCCACCGCGGCGGTCGTGTCGAGTCGGCAGAAGCACGATGCCTCGATCGGTACGTCCGCGAGTGCGGTGGCCAGACGAAGCTGCTGGGCCAGCATCCGCGCCTCCCCCGTCCGGCCCAGCCGCGTCAGGCATTCGTGCAGGCCGTGCAGGGACCAGACGTTCCCGGGGTGCTGCAACGGGCGCGGGAGGGTGCCGTCGAGTCCCAGGTCGGCCCGGTAGACCGCTTCGGCCTCCGCGACGCGTCCCTGTTCCAGCAGAAGGGCGCCGTAGGCGTGCCGGGTGGGCTGCATCCAGCCCCACGGCTCGTCGTAGGGGAGGTTGTCGTCCAGTTCGATGGAGCGTTCCAGGGCGGCGAAGGCGGCGTCGTGGTTGCCCTTGCGGTACTCCAGTTCGCCGTCGAGCATCGCCGAGGCGATGGCGAGGATGTCGGCGCAGGTGTTGTTGAAGAGCATGCGGGTCTCGGGGACCCGGGCGACGGCCTCGTGGAAGAGCCGGCGTTCGGCCTCCGCCTCGGGGACGCGGTGGGTGGCGGAGAGGGCGACGCCCCGGGCGTAGTGCAGCATCGCCGTCGTCACGCAGTACAGCTCGGGGTCGGCGGGCAGCGGCAGGTCCAGGATGTCGTCCCAGCGGCCGAAGCGGATCAGGACGTGCACCCGCATGGCGACGAACGCCTCCAGCCAGTCGGCCATGGGCGGGCTCGGCACCCGCAGCAGCTCCTCCGGGATGGACGCCTCCAGCTGCGCCGCGGTGTCGAGGGCGACCTGGCTCTGGCCGAGGAACATCGCGCCGTAGATCTTGAAGTGGTAGTTGTGCGAGCGGTACAGGGTGTAGAAGTTCATCGCCCCGGCCCGGGCGTGGTACTTCTCGTCGGCCGCGATGGCCGCGGTGTTGTCGGAGACCACCCTGCGGTAGTCGCCGCACAGCACCTCCAGGTGCGAGGGCATGTGCAGCAGGTGCCCGGCGTCCGGCACCAGGCCGCGCAGCCGGTCGGCGACGGCCAGGGCCGCCTCGGGTGTCGGGGACATCTCCATCAGGTGGATGTACATATGGACCACGCCCATGTGCGCGCGTCCCGCGTCGGTGGCCAGGGCACGGTCGAGGACGGCCTTGGCCTCGGTGGTGCGGGCGCCTTCGGCCGGCGCGCCCGTCCTGAGGTCCCACAGCTGCCAGGGCGTGAGGTTCATCAGGGCGTCGGCGTACAGGGTCGCGACGTCCGGGTCGTCCGGGGCGAGCTCGTAGACCGTGCGCATGCTGTCGGCGTAGGGGGCGTTCCAGACGGAGCAGTCCTCGACGGCCTTCGCCTGCGGGTAGCGGGCGCGCAGTGCGGCGATCAGGGCCTGTTCCACGGGCGTGGCCGTCGCCGCCTTCTCGTGTGCCAGCTCGACGGCCGCGTGCGTGCGGTCGACGGTGCGGACGAGGTCCTGTTCGTCGAAGAACTCCCAGGGTTTGTTGTAGTTCGGGCCGAGGGCGTAGGCGATGCCCCAGTGGGCCATGGCGCAGTCCGGATCGGCCCGTACGGCGGCTTCGAAGCAGGCGACGGCCTCCTCGTGGTGGAAGGCGTAGGTCCAGGTCAGAGCGCGGTCGAACCAGAGCTGTGCCTGGGCGGAGGACGTGGTGACGGCGCGGGTGTGGGTGCCGAGGTCGTAGTACTCCATGGTCGGTCTCCTGCCTGTGCTGCGCCCGGCGGTCAGTTCCCGAGTCTTCCGGAGAGCCTCGGGTCTCGCACCGACAACGGGGCGGGCCGCCGCGCGGTTTCGGGCCGGGGCCGGACGGTGTCGTGGGCGGCGTCGGTCCGCGCCGTCTGGGTACCCGGCTGACCGTGCGGTGGCGGGCCGGTGGGGTGGCGCAGTGGGGCGTCCCAGGTGCGGGCGAGGGTGCTCGTGGCGCATTCTTGCTGTGTCGCGCGCGTGAAGGCGTACGGACGAGGTAGGGCCGATGACTGGGAGCGCCGAGGGCGCAGAGCGCACGCCCGGCAGGCTGGCGGCGCTGCTGATCGATGCCTCGGCGGAGGCGATCAGCGCGGCCGGTGGTCACGTCGGCGGGGTCTATCTGCGCTCCCGCACGCCCGGGCTGCTGCGGCTCGCGGTGCTGGAGGGGCTGCCCGGCCCGCTGTTCCGGCCGTGGTGGCGCGTGCACGTGGACCGGCCGTTCCCCGTGGCGGACGCCTACCGGCTCGGGGTCGAGGTCGTGCTGCCGAACGCCACGGAGGCGATGCGCCGCTATCCGCAGTACGCGGCCGGCCTGCCCTTCCCGTTCGGCTCCCTGTACGCCCCCGTCACGGGCAGGTCCAGCGTCTACGGGGTGCTGACGGCGCTGCGTCCCTCGGCGGCGGACGCCACGGAGCTGCTGCCGGTGCGCGAGCGCATGGCGCGGCTCGCCGAGGAGCTGGGCACGGCCCTGCAGAAGCTGGAGGACCAGGACCCCACGGCGGTGGCCTGGGAGGGCGGGCCGCTGTGTGTCCGGCCGCCCGCCAGCCGCCCGCCCTCCGGGCACCTCGGTCGGTTCGCCTGGGATCCGGTGACCGGCCTCCTGACGGCGGACCAGCGCCTGAACGTCGAGCTGGGTGCGGTCGCGGCGGAGGACCACGGCACGGCGGAGGCGTTCGCGGACGCGGTCGCTCCGGGCGACGCGGAGCGGATCCTGGCGGCGCTGCGGGAAGCGGCCGGTGGCCGTCCGCCCGCCCTGCCGCTGGTCGTGCGCGGCCCCGACGGCGCGCCCCGGCTGGTCGAGGTCTGGGGGCCGTACGACGACTCGGGTCTCCCCCGGGCGGCGACCGTACGGGGTGTCGTCCTGGACCCGGGGCCGGGCACGGTGGCGGACGCGGCGGCCGATCTGCTGCCGGACGGGGTGATGTGCCTGGACCGGCTGGGGACGATCGTCTACGCCAACCCGCACGCGGCCCGGCTGCTGCGCCGGCCGCGTACCGAGCTGCTGGGCCGGCCTCTGTGGGAGGGCGTGCCGTGGCTCAACCAGCCCACTCTGGAGGACCATCTGCGCGGGGCGCTGCTGTCCCCGGACCCGGTGCACTTCCATGTCCGAAGACCGTCCGCCCATGGGCGTGAGCCCGCCGCCCACGCCATCGCGGGCGACTGGCTGGCCCTGTCCGTCTATCCGGGCCCGGACCTGCTGACCTGCACGATCCGGCTGGGCCACCGGGTGGCGGACAGCCCGTCGGACCTGCCGGACGCGCTCGGCGCTCCCGAACCGGCCGGCGCTCCGTCGCTGAGCCCGCTGTACCGGCCCATCGTGCTCGCCATCGCGCTCACCGAGGCGGTCACCGCCCGTCAGGTGTCCGCCGTGGTGATGCGGGAGCTGCTGCCCGCGTTCGGCGGGCGCCGGCTGGCCATCTATCTGCTCCAGGAGCGGCATCTGTACCTGGCCTGGGAGACCGGCTTCCCCAAGGGGTTCCTCGCCCCCTTCGACGGTGTGGGCCTGGACGAGCGGCTGCCGGGGGTCGAGACGCTGACCAGCGGGCGTCCGCTGTTCTTCGACTCGATGCAGCAGCTCGCCGACGCCTACCCGGGGATCGCGCTGGACGCGACGGAGGGGGCGCGCGCCTTCCTGCCGCTGATCGCCTCCGGGCGTCCCGTCGGTTCCTGCATCCTCGGTTTCGACCGGCCGCGCAGCTTCAGCACCGAGGAACGCACGGTGCTCACCGCCATGGCCGGGCTGATCGCCCACGCCATGGAGAAGGCTCAGCGCTACGAGAGCGAGGCCGCGCTGGCCAGGGGACTGCAGCAGGCGCTGCTCCCGCGGCGGCTGTCGCAGCACCCGCTGATGGAGACCGCCGGTCGCTATCTGCCGGGCACCCAGGGCATGGAGGTCGGCGGCGACTGGTACGACGTGGTCGCGGCCGGGGACGGGCTGGCCCTGGTCATCGGCGACGTACAGGGGCACGGGGTGCAGGCGGCGGCCACCATGGGCCAGCTGCGCAGCGCCGTGCGGGCCTTCGCCCTCGGCGACCGGCCGCCCGACGAGGTCATGAGCGGCACCAACCACCTGCTCATCGACCTCGACGCCGGTCTGTTCGCGAGCTGCTGCTACATCCGGCTGGACCCCGCGACCGGCGTCGCCCAGGCCGCCGTGGCCGGGCACCCGCCGCCGCTGCTGCGCCGCCCGGACGGCCGTACGCAGGTCGTCGACCTGCCCGGCGGGGTCGTGCTCGGGGTGGACCCGCAGGCCACGTATCCGGTGGCGGAGCTGCGGATGGAGCCGGGTGCCGTGCTGGCGCTGTACACGGACGGGCTGGTGGAGCGGCCCGGTGTCGACATCGACGACGGCATCAGCGCGCTGCGGGTGGCGTTGGCCAAGGCCGGTGCCCCCGGTGCCCGTCCGGGCGGGCGCACGCTGGCGGGCGTGGCCGACCGGCTCACCGCGACCGCCCGGCACACCGCGGACCGGCCCGACGACATCGCGCTGCTGCTGGCCACGCGCCGCGCCACCGCCCCGCACCGGAAGTGACCCGACATGCGGCCCGCATCCGGCGGTGTAACCCTGTTGCGGGCACGGGAGTTGCCCGGCTGCGGCGCTTCACACCTGTGGCCGACGTGTGGGGGACACGGCAGGCCCTGTCACGTTCTGTTACGT
Source organism: Streptomyces muensis (assembly GCF_021474425.1). Taxonomy (GTDB): domain Bacteria; phylum Actinomycetota; class Actinomycetes; order Streptomycetales; family Streptomycetaceae; genus Streptomyces; species Streptomyces muensis. The sequence continues at coordinate 40,458 of NZ_JAKEIP010000008.1, forward strand.
CTCTCGCCTCCGAAGGCCCGGCAGTGTAGACATGGGCACATGGTCCGACTAAGGGGTCGCTCCGGGGCCCGGTCGGCCCGTCGTCCGAGCGGTGTGCGCACAGAGGGTGCGCCCGACCGCGCCCACGCGGTGCCCGCGAGAGGGCTGTCGCGCGCGGCGCAGGCCGAGGGGCGGCGCCAGGGGCGGTTTCCCGGGGTGCGGGCGACACTCGGTGGGCGCAGCGTCGCCGGTCAGGTGTTCGTGCTGCAAGTGGTGATCGTGCTGCTGCTGGTGGTCGCCGCGGTGGTGGCCCTGGTGCTCCAGGTGCGGTACGACACCACGGAGGAGGCCCGCAACCGTTCGGTGGCGGTCGCCGAGTCGTTCGCCAACGCTCCCGGCACCCGGGAGGCGCTGGACAGCCCGGACCCCACGGCGGTGCTGCAGCCGCGGGCCGAGGCGGCGCGCGAGGCGACGGGCGTGGACTTCATCGTCGTCATGAACACCGACGGCATCCGCTACACCCACCCGAAGCCGGACCGGATCGGGAAGAAGTTCGTCGGGAACCTGGAACCGGCTCTTCAGGGCCGGGTCGTGACCGAGCAGATCACCGGGACCATCGGTCCGCTGGTGCAGGCCGTGGTCCCGATCAAGGATCCCGACGGGAAGGTCGTCGGGCTGGTGTCGGCCGGCATCACGACGGCGACGGTGGGCGGTACGGCCGACCGGCAGCTGCCGCTCGTCCTGACCGCCGCCGCGGTCGCGCTCGCCCTGGCCACCGCGGGCACCGCGCTGGTCAGCAGGCGGCTGCTGCGGCAGACCCACGGTCTCGGGCCGGACGAGATGACCCGGATGTACGAGCACCACGACGCCGTTCTGCACGCGGTCCGGGAGGGCGTGATCATCGTCGGCACCGAGGGTCGGCTGCTGCTCGCCAACGACGAGGCGCACCGGCTGCTCGATCTTCCCGACGACGCCGAGGGCCGCCGGGTGCTGCATCTCGGCCTCGCCCCCGACACCGCCGAACTGCTGGACTCCGGCCGGATGGCCACCGACGAGGTGCACCTGGTCAAGGACCGGCTGCTGGCCGTCAACCAGCGCCCCACCACGCTCCGGGGCCGTCCGTCCGGCAGCGTCGCCACCCTGCGCGACTCGACCGAGCTGCGGGCCCTGTCCGGCCGCGCCGAGGAGGCCCGCGAGCGTCTGAACATGCTGTACGACGCCGGTGTGGGCATCGGCACCAGCCTGGACGTCACCCGGACCGCCGAGGAACTGGCGGAGCTCGCGGTGCCCCGGTTCGCGGACTTCGCCACCGTCGACCTGTTCGAGGCCGTGCTGGGCGGCGGGCAGCCGGAGGGCGTGACGCGGCTGCGCCGCACGGCGTGCGGCGGGATACACAAGGACGCGCCGCTGTACCCGGTGGGCGAGGAGATCCGGTTCGTGGACTCCTCGCCGCAGGCCCGCGCGCTCAAGGACGGGCAGGCCGTGATCGAGCCGCGGCTGGCGGACGCTCCGGGCTGGCGTGCCCAGGATCTGGAGCGGTCGGCGCAGGTGGTGGACTTCGGCATCCACTCGCTGGTCGCGGTGCCGCTGCGGGCGGGGTCGCTGGTGCTGGGTGTGGTGAGCTTCTGGCGGTCGCGGAAGGCCGGGCCGTTCGACGCGGACGAGGTGGCGCTCGCCGAGGAGCTGGTCGCCCGGGCCGCGGTGTCGATCGACAACGCCCGCCGGTACACCCGTGAGCACAGCATGGCGGTGACGCTGCAGCGCAGTCTGCTGCCGCGGAGCCTGCCCGAGCAGAACGCGCTCGACATCGCGTACCGGTATCTGCCGGCGCAGGCCGGTGTCGGCGGGGACTGGTTCGACGTGCTGCCGCTGTCCGGCGCCCGGGTCGCGCTGGTCGTCGGCGACGTCGTGGGCCACGGGCTGCACGCGGCGGCCACGATGGGTCGGCTGCGGACGGCGGTGCACAACTTCTCCGCCCTGGACCTGCCGCCCGACGAACTGCTCGCGCTCCTCGACGAACTGGTCGCCCGGATCGACCAGGACGAGACGGAGGAGGAGTCGGACACCGCCCCGGTGACCGGCGCGACCTGTCTGTACGCGGTCTACGACCCGGTGTCCCAGCGGTGCACGATCGCCCGCGCCGGCCATCCGCCGCCGGCCCTGATCCAGCCGGACGGCTCGGTCGACTTCCCGGACGTGCCCGCCGGTCCGCCGCTGGGCCTGGGCGGGCTGCCGTTCGAGACGGCGGAGCTGGAGCTGGCCGAGGACAGCCGACTGGTGCTCTACACGGACGGCCTGGTGGAGGACCGTGGCCGGGACATCGACGAGGGTCTGGAGCTGCTGCGCACCGCGCTGGCCCGGGCCGGCCGGTCACCGGAGGAGACCTGCCGGGCCGTACTGGAGGCCCGGCAGCCCGGCCGGGCGAGCGACGACATCGCGCTGATCGTGGCGCGCACCCGGGCGCTCGGGACGGACCTGGTCGCCGAGTGGCAGGTGCCGTCCGACCCGGCGGCCGTGGGCCAGGTGCGCTCGGCCGTGACCCGGACGCTTCAGGCGTGGGACCTCGAGGAGCTGTCGTTCACCACGGAGCTCATCCTGAGCGAGCTGGTCACCAACGCGATCCGGTACGGCGGTGAGCCGATCCGGGTGCGGATGCTGCGCGACCGCAGTCTGATCTGCGAGGTCTTCGACAGCAGCAGCACCTCGCCGCATCTGCGCTACGCGACCATGACGGACGAGGGCGGGCGCGGACTGTTCCTGGTCGCGCAGCTGGCCGACCGCTGGGGCACGCGCTATCTGCCCGCGGGCAAGGTGATCTGGGCGGAGCAGCCGCTGCCGTAGTCCCGGCGGCTGTTTGTACATAGGTACGAACCTTTGACGCGACCGGTGCCCCTCGCACTCCGCTTCTGGTAGGAAACTTTCCTATCAGTATCAGCTACGGCCAACTCCCCACCCCCCACCATCACTTGGAGCCGCCGTGAAGCACCCCTCGCACACCTCGCCCACCACGCGCCGACGCGCCCTCCTCGCCCTGTTCGGGGCGGCCCTGACCTCGGCCCCGCTCCTCAACCCCGCGCCCGCCGCCGCGCTCCGCGTCACCGCGGCCGGACTCGACGACCCGGCGAAGAAGGAGATCGCCATGAAGCTGGTGTCGAGCGCGGAGAACTCCTCGCTCGACTGGAAGGCGCAGTACAAGTACATCGAGGACATCGGCGACGGCCGCGGCTACACGGCCGGGATCATCGGCTTCTGCTCCGGTACGGGCGACATGCTCGACCTGGTCGAGCTGTACGCCGACCGCCGTCCCGGCAACGTCCTCGCCCCGTATCTGCCGGCCCTGCGCCGGGTGAACGGCACCGACTCGCACGACGGACTCGACCCGCACTTCCCCCGCGACTGGGCCCGGGCCGCCCAGGACCAGGAGTTCCGGCGGGCGCAGGACCACGAACGGGACCGGGTGTACTTCAACCCGGCCGTACGCCAGGGCAAGGCGGACGGGCTCGGCGTGCTCGGGCAGTTCACGTACTACGACGCCATCGTCATGCACGGCGACGGCGGCGACCCGACCAGCTTCCGCAACATCCGGGGGCGCGCCCTGAACCGGGCCCGGCCGCCGGCGCAGGGCGGCGACGAGGTCACCTATCTGCACGCCTTCCTGGACGCGCGGGTGTGGGCCATGAAGCAGGAGGAGGCCCACAGCGACACCAGCAGGGTCGACACGGCCCAGCGGGTCTTCCTGCGCGAGGGCAACCTCGACCTCGATCCGCCGCTCGACTGGAAGGTGTACGGGGACAGTTACCACATCGGCTGACGGAGAGCCGGGGTTGCCGTACCCGCGTGCACGGCAACCCCGGAATTACCCATAGAATTGATTTATGAGCTCATAGGTTGGACCCGCGTACCGACTTAGGCTTGCCTTAGTTTAGGCTTCCCGACGAGATCGCTTGTCACCACTCGAAGGGACCCTGATCATGCCCCGCCCCCTGCGGGTAGCCATCGTCGGAGCCGGCCCCGCCGGGATCTACGCCGCCGACGCCCTGCTCAAGTCCGACGTGGCCGCCGAACCCGGTGTGTCCATCGACCTCTTCGAGCGCATGCCGGCGCCGTTCGGCCTGATCCGTTACGGCGTCGCGCCCGACCACCCGCGCATCAAGGGCATCATCACGGCCCTCCACCAGGTGCTCGACAAGCCGCAGATCCGCCTCTTCGGCAACGTCGACTACCCGACCGACCTCAACCTGGACGACCTGCGCGCGTTCTACGACGCCGTGATCTTCTCGACCGGTGCGACGGCCGACCGGGCGCTGCCGATTCCCGGCATCGACCTCGACGGCTCGTACGGCGCCGCCGACTTCGTCTCCTGGTACGACGGCCACCCGGACGTACCGCGCACCTGGCCCCTGGAGGCCGAGAAGGTCGCCGTGCTCGGCGTCGGCAACGTCGCCCTCGACGTGGCCCGGATCCTCGCCAAGACGGCGGACGAGCTGCTGCCGACGGAGATCCCGCCGAACGTCTACGACGGACTGAAGGCCAACAAGGCCCTGGAGGTCCACGTGTTCGGCCGGCGCGGCCCGGCGCAGGCGAAGTTCTCGCCGATGGAGCTGCGGGAGCTGGACCACTCCCCCAACATCGAGGTCATCGTCGACCCCGAGGACATCGACTACGACGAGGGCTCGATCGAGACCCGGCGCGGCAACAAGCAGGCCGACATGGTCGCAAAGACCCTGGAGAACTGGGCCATCCGCGACGTCGGCGACCGGCCGCACAAGCTGTTCCTGCACTTCTTCGAGTCGCCCTCGGAGATCCTCGGCGAGGACGGCAGGGTCGTCGGTCTGCGCACCGAGCGCACCGCCCTCGACGGCACCGGCAACGTCAAGGGCACCGGCGAGTTCAAGGACTGGGACGTCACCGCGATCTACCGAGCGGTCGGCTACCTCTCCGACAAACTCCCCAAGCTGCCCTGGGACATCGAGTCGGGCACGGTCCCGGACGAGGGCGGCCGGGTCACACAGGAGAGCGGCGAGCACCTTCAGTCGACGTACGTCACCGGCTGGATCCGGCGCGGTCCGGTGGGTCTGATCGGCCACACCAAGGGCGACGCCAACGAGACGGTGTCGAACCTGCTGGACGACTTCGCGAACGGCCGTCTGCAGACGCCGGCCTCGCCCGAGCCGGAGGCCGTGGACGCGTTCCTCGCCGAGCGCGAGGTCCGCTTCACCACGTGGGAGGGCTGGTACAAGCTCGACGCCGCCGAGAAGGCGCTGGGCGAGCCGCAGGGCCGCGAGCGCGTGAAGCTCGTCGAGCGCGAGGACATGCTGCGGGAGAGCGGCGCCTGAGCCGCGGGCGGTGACATGCCGACGGAGAGGGCCGGGGTCGCGTACCCCGGCCCTCTCCGCACTGTCACGGCCGTCCCCGCCATCACCGCCGTCCCCGGCCTCACCGCCGTCCTCGGCTTCGCGGCCCACTTCCGGCTTCGCGCCCCGGGATGATCGCCGCCTGTTAGCGTCCCCCGGTGTTCTCACTACTGGAGCCCCCTTTCTTCACCCGGCTGCGTGACGCGCGCCGGATTCTCGTCGCCGGTGCGGGCGGCGGTTTCGACGTGTACGCCGGTGTGCCGCTGGCCCTCGCGCTGCGGGCGGCCGGCAAGGAGGTCCACCTGGCGAACCTGTCCTTCTCGGATCTGTACGGGCTGGACCTCGACGTGTGGGTCGACCACGACGTCGCGGCGATACGCCCGGACACCACGATCCGCGGCGACTACTTCCCCGAACGGGCCCTCGCCCGCTGGCTCGCCCTGAAGGACCTGCCCGACACGGTGTACGCATTCCCCCAGACCGGCGTCCGCCCCCTCAGGGCCGCCTACCGGGCACTCCTTGAGCACCTGGGCGGCGTGGACGCCATCGTGCTGGTGGACGGCGGGACGGACATCCTGATGCGCGGCGACGAGCACGGCCTCGGCACACCGGAGGAGGACATGGCGAGCCTGGCCGCCGTGTCCGGGCTCGACGAGGTCCCGGTACGGCTCGTGGCCTGTCTCGGGTTCGGCGTGGACTCCTACCACGGGGTCAGCCACTCCCTGGTGCTGGAGAACCTCGCGGCGCTGGACCGGGACGGCGGCTACCTCGGTACGTTCTCGCTGCCGCGCGAGAGCCGCGAGGGACGCCTGTTCCTCGACGCGGTCGAACACGGCAGGCGGGCCACGCCGGACCACCCGAGCATCGTCCAGGGTTCCGTCGCGGCCGCCGTACGCGGCGACTTCGGCGACGTCCGCTTCACCGAGCGCACCGGGGACAGCGAGCTGTTCATCAACCCGCTCATGGCCCTGTACTTCTGCGTCGACGCGCCCGTCCTCGCCCGGCACAACCTCTATCTGGACCGACTGGAGAACACCGCGCTCATGCGCCAGATCAGCTCGGTCATCGAGGAGTTCCGCGACGCGCTCCCGCGCCAGCGGCCACCGCGGGCGTACCCGCACTGACAGGCCTTTGTCTCATATTCCGGTGAAGTCCCCCCAGCGAGCTGCTGAGCTGCATACACTCCTGATCTTCACAGAAGCTCCATAAAGGGGGGATGTTTCTCCATGCGTATACGCACCATCGCCACAACCGCCGTCGCGGCCGGCACGCTCGCCGCCCTGTCCGCCGTCCCGGCCCAGGCCACCGAGTACTCGTCCGCGCTGAAGATCAAGGGCATCCAGTACGACGCGCCCGGCCGCGACTCCAACAACTGCCGCACGGGCAACACCGACGAGGAGTACCTGACGATCAAGAACTACTCGTCGAGCACGACGGTCAACCTCAAGGGCTACCTCGTGAAGGACAAGACCGGAAACCGGTTCAAGTTCACCGCCAACCACTACCTCCAGCCCGGCGACTCGGTGAAGCTGCGGGGCGGCAACGGCACCGACTCCGACGCGCGCAACGTCGTCTACCGCGACAACTGCAACTTCATGTGGAACAACGACAGGGACTCGATCTACCTGTACAAGCCCTCGGGCGCCGGGGCGGATTCGCACTCCTACACCAAGAGCGGCAACGACCGGGACGGCAACGGCTACATCACGTACCACAACTGAGCGGGCCCACGGCGACGAGCAGGACCCGCCCCAATGCGGATGGTGGGCGGGTCCTGCTCATCGGGTCATTCTCATGACCGGACGCGACGCGGACCACGAGTGAGCGACGCCCGGCCGGTGCGGATCGCGCACACCCCGTGTGCGGACCCCCCGCGCCGTCGGCATCCACCTGCGCCGACGATACTGGTACGCGTACGTGTGCCCCCGGCCAGCAGATGGACCCATGCCCAGCTCCTCCAGCACCCGCCCCACCGCTCCCGCCTCGGTGTGGCCGGCCCGTGGCCGCCACCTCGGGCCCGCCGCCGAAGACGTACTCCGGCTCGGTCTCCAGCAGCTCAAGGACAGCCGGACCATCGACGATTTCATGGAGCTGCCCAAGACCGAGGGGGCCGGGGAGTCGGCCTTCGAGGCACGCTGGCGTGTCGCGGGGTCGGTGACCGTGCGCGCCCGGCTGACCGTCGAACCCGACTCCGGCGACGGGCAGCAGTGGACGCTGGTCGCCGAGGCCGAAGCCCCGTGGGATCCGCGCTGGCCGTCGCCGGTCGCCATGTTCTGGCCGCAGGAGCCGGACGCGGGCTGGGACCACGAGGCGGTCACCGGCCTGCGCCTGACGGACATCAACCCCCTGCCCTCGGACGACAAGGCGGTACGGCGCATACTGCGGGACGCCGCGCGCGACGGCTGGTGCGTCCACGTCGTCGTCCACGAGGCCATGACCACCGACGAGCGCGGCCGGGTGCCGCTGGCCGGGATGCTGCCGCCGGGTCTGCGGCACCGGGTGGTCGAGCATCGCGCCGCGCCGAGCCAACTGCGCGTCGTGAACTGGGCGTTGCGGGAGTTCGGGGTGGAGGTGCCGCGTGGCGGGGCCGTGGTGCTGCCCGGGGCTCCGGTGCCGCCGGACTACGACGCGGACGACTTCGCCGTACGCAGTGTCTTCCTGGACGGCTCCGAGCCGGCCGAGCTCATCCACGCCGTGACCCGGTACGCGGCGTTGCCGCGCCCGTTGCCGGACGGCGCCGAGGAGGCCGTCACCGCGCTGCGTGAGGACTGGCGGCTGCTGACCCTGGAGGAGGAACTCGACCGGGAACGCAAGCTCGTGGCGATGTACGCCGAGGCGCTCGAAGCGATGACGAAGTCCCGCGACCTGTACCGGGAGGCCGCCGAGCAGGCGCACGCTGCGCTGGCCGCCTACCGCGAGTCCGGCGACGCCGCACCCGACGCCCGGCCCCAGCCGCCCGCCTCCCCCACGGCGTCCCCGCTCCAGCAGCTGACCCGGACCTTCCGCCTCAAGGGTCGTTAGCCCCGGCCCGGGCGGCACCGCGTGCCGCCGGAGCGGGCGTAGCAGGGCTGCGACGGATCCGTGGGCGGGGCGTACTGCGACGGGCGGGCTCGCTTCGGAGCGCGGGTGGACGGGCCGTGCGCCGGCCCGAGCAGGTGACCGGGCCGATTGTGCGTCTTCCGTCCTGACGAGTGATGGTGTGCGGCCGAGTGACGGCCGCCGTGCAATGCACCGGCCGCGAGGGGGAATCCGACCGGCAGGTGCGCATCGGTGCGCGCCGTCGGCAGGAGGAGGGTCCGTGGGGTCGACCACCGAGGTGATCGTCGTCGCCGTGGTCCTGGCGGCCGTGGTGCTCGCCGTGGCCGTCCGGTTGCTGGTGCGGCTCGTGCGGACCCGGCGCCTGATGCGGCGCGCGGGGCTGCCGACCGGGCCGCGCTGGGTGTTCTGGGGTGCCGTCCTGTACTTCGTACTGCCCGCCGATCTGGTGCCGGATCCGGTGTATCTGGACGACATCGGCGTGCTCTTGCTGGCACTGCGTACCCTGCGCCGCTCTCCCGAGGCGGGACCGCCGGACGCCGCTGGTTACAGAAAGTAAGGAAACCAACCACTCGTTCGATTCGTTTAAGTAAGAGGAGCCCAAACGCGTCGGCGCGCTGAGTGACGCCACTGGGTGACCAGGCTCGATCGGAGCAGCACCTGTGAGGGAGAGACGATGCAACCGTTCGCGCTCAACTATGCACGGCCGGCAGCGGAGTTGGAGGTCACCGCTGCGTACGTCTACGACTCCGGTCTGCAGTTGAACGTGCTGCGTGACGGGCGGATAGCCGCCCGTGATCACGCGCTCTTGCGGGAGTTGGGAACCACGACGTCCACGGCGGGCTCGAAGACCCACTTCGACGACTGAACGCAGGTCGCCGACGATGACCGTCTTGATTGTGACCAACGAAGAGGACGTGACGGCGGACATGGTGGTCGTGCACCTGAACGCGTCCGGTGTCCCGGTGGTCCGACTCGATCCCGCCGACCTGACCGGCGGGGTCGCCCTGTCGGGCGAGTTCGTGCACGGTGCCTTCCGTGGCCATCTGTCGTCCGCCGGACGCCTGGTGAGCATCAACGGGCTGCGGTCGATATGGACGCGCAGGCCCGGAGCCGCGGCGGCGCGCGCGGCCGCGCCGTCGGCCTGGCTGACGGAGGAGGCAGGGCAAGCGCTGTACGGCATGCTGCGCGGCACTGACGTGCGCTGGATGAACCACCCGGACGCGGCCGGCCGGGCGCGTTACAAACCGTGGCAGCTGCGGCTGGCCCAGCGCTGCGGCCTGCCCGTTCCGGCCACGTTGATCACGACGTTCCCGCAGGCGGCCCGCGAGTTCGCCGCGCGCTTTCCGGATCTGGTGGTCAAGCCGGTCTCCGGCGCCCACCCGCAGGATCCGCCCCGCGCGGTGCCGACCAGCAGAGTGGCCCCGGACGCGGACTTCTCCGCCGTCGCCTTCGGGCCCACCCTGCTGCAACGCCGTGTCGTCAAGCGGGCCGACATCCGGCTCACCGTGGTGGGCGAGCGGTTGCTGGCCGCCGCCAAGGTGGCCGACGCGGAGGCCGAGGTGGACGTCCGCTTCGCCGCGTCCGACGCGCCCTGGCGTCCCGTCGAGGTCGCGCCGCGCGTCGCCGAGGCGGTCCGCGCCTATATGCGGGAGGCCGAACTCGCCTACGGCGCCTTCGACTTCGTCGAGGACGCCGACGGCACGTGGTGGTTCCTGGAGTGCAACCAGTCCGGGCAGTTCGGGTTCATCGAGGTGGACACGGGCCAGCCGATATCGCTGAGCATCGCCGAGTGGCTCGCCCGGCCCGCCACCGGGGAGCAGCCGCACGCCAACGGGGCGAGCGCGAAGGTTCCCTGACCGAGGTCGCGGCCCTCTAGGGCCCGGGCGGCAGGGCGCTGCGCTGCCAAGTCGGGGCCGGTGGTGTCGGGCGTCCGGGGGCCGGTGCGGGGCCTCCGGGCTGCAGCAGCGACTGCCGGGACTGAAGCAGGGGCTGCATGGCGAACTCGACTTCCCTGCTGACGCGTTCGGCCTCCCTGCGCACCTGGAGGGGGATGTCGCCGCGCTCGGCGATGAGCCGGTCGTAAATGGGGGAATCCTGGAACACCCGTCAACGCGCCTTTCATGTCGTGGCCCTGTGTGCATTTGGGCACGGCTGTCGAGTCTAGGCGCCGACGCACACTGAAGTACGAATTCTGCCAGAGCGCTTGACGGCCGCCGCACGGGCACTACGGCATCGTCGGTGCACCGCCCCACCCGCCGGTTCAGGCACCCGTCGTCGAGCCGGGCCGGACGATCATCAGGACGGTGACGGTCGCCCACAGCAGGTTGAAGATGCCGGTGAACATGGCGAGTCGTACCGTCGCCGTGTGCTCGACGGTCTTCTCGGCGCCCAGTTGCTCCAGGAGTTCCTCCTGGCGGGGCAGGACGAAGGCGATCAGGATGCCGGCGGCCGCGGCGGTGAGGGCGATGGACGTGATGAGCCAGCCGCTGCCGAGCACGCCCATCGCCAGGGCGGTCGCCAGACCGAGGACGGGCACCGACACCCCGATGGCGGCGTAGACGCGGCAGATGCGGTGCAGCAACTGGACGGTGCCGACCGCCACGGCCCCGTCGGTCGCCGGGACGCGGCGCGCGGCCGGCGGGAACATGCTGGCCGCGACGGTGACGGGGCCGACGGCGACGATGGCGGCCAGGACGTGAAGGGTGAGGAGGATCTTGGTCACCGGCCCCACGCTAGGGACCGTACGGGTGATCGGACAGAGGCAGAAACGACAGCTTCCAACGGGTTCCCGCCAATGCAGTCTGAGCGCTTTCTCCTCGCATGCTGCTCACATGACCTGGCCTTATAGCGCTGGCGGGAATCCACCTAGGGTGTCCCTCATGCACACCGTGGCGATCCTGGTTCTCGACAACGTGGTGCCCTTCGACATGGCGGCGCCCTTCCAGATGTTCAGCTGGACCCGGCTGCCCGACGGACGCCGCCCCTATCGGGTCCGGCTGTGCGCCGAGTCGCCGGAGGTGCCCACGGAGGGCTTCGCGCTGCGTATCGACCGGGGGCTGGACGGGCTGGAGGACGCGGACACGATCATCGTGCCGGGCTGCGACGACACCGGGCCGCCCTCCCCTCGGGTGGTGGCGGCCCTGCGGGAGGCGGCGCGGGCCGGCACCCGGATCGCGTCCGTGTGCGTGGGCGCCTTCGTCCTGGCCGAGGCCGGACTGCTCGACGGGCTGCGCGCCACCACCCACTGGATGGCCACCGACGATCTGGCGCGGCGCTTCCCGGACGTCCGAGTCGAGCCGGACGTGCTGTACGTCGACAACGGCGGGATCCTCACCTCCGCCGGGGCCGCCGCGGGCCTGGACATGTGCCTGCACATGATCCGGCGCGACCTGGGCTCGGCGGTGGCCGCGCACACCGCGCGCATGTCCGTCGTACCGCTGGAACGGGAGGGCGGACAGGCGCAGTTCATCGTGCACGAGCACCCGCCGGTGCCCCGGGGTTCGGCCCTCGAACCCCTGCTGGAGTGGATCGAGGACAATCTGGCCGGGGAGATCACCCTGGGGGCGATGGCGGGACGCTCGGGCATGAGCGAGCGCACCTTCAGCCGCCGGTTCCGTGAGCAGACCGGCACCACACCCTTGCAATGGCTGCTGCGGGCGCGTGTGCGGCGGGCCCAGTATCTGCTGGAGAACAGCGACCACCCGATCGAACGCATCGCACGCCAGGCCGGGTTCGGGTCACCTACGGCGTTCCGTGAGCGCTTCCGCCGGGTGGTCGGCACCACGCCGCACGCCTATCGCGCCGCGTTCCAGGGGAAGAAAGCGCCTTCAGTCACGGTGGGATAAATCACCCGAGTCCACACGGGCCGTTAGCAGTTGGACAAGGGGTATCGATCCTCCCCAAGGACGGTGTACGCCCATGAACTGCTCCAGCCGTTTCCTCTGCGCCCTCTACATCGCCACGAGCGCGGGGCTCGCCTGGACCACGGTCCTCGAAGTCCGCTACGGCCCCGCGTGGGCCGCCTGTCTGTTCGCCGCCGCCAGTCTGGTGCCGGTCATCGCCGTCGTACGGGAGACCGTGATCGGCGAACAGCGGCGCTGGCTGCTGGAGTTGGCCGCGCGGGCGGGACGCGGGGGCGACGCCGCCGAGGCGATCGTCCGTGCGGAGATCGACTCCGCGTGCTGCGAACGCTGGTGGACGAGCCTCGGCAGCGAGCACGACGTGACCTGCCGACACGGGATGCCCCGAAGCAGCAGCGCCGCGTGAGCGTCACCACCCGCCTCGGGCCTCCGCTGGGCGCTGTCATGGCGGCGGACCGGTAGGCCCTGCCGCCACCCGGGACGACATGCACACGGCTACGACGTGGCTTCGCGCGGCTGGGCCACGAAGGCGTCCGTGTGCTCCGCGGCCCACTGGCCGAAGGTGCGGGCCGGACGGCCGGTGACCTTCTCCACGGTGTCCACGACCGTACGGCCCACCTCCGGGGTGTTGCCGTACGCCTCCAGCAGGAAGCCGATCACGTCCTCCGGGTGGCCCGCCGCCCGCCACTGGGCGACGGCCTGTTCCTCGGTCAGCTCGACCAGGGCGATCTCCCGTCCGCGCGCGGCGGCCATGGCGGCCACCTTGTCGGTGACGGTGAGCAGTTCGGGTCCGGTGATCACGTACTCCTGTCCCCCGTGCCCCTCCTCGGTGAGCGCGACCGCGGCCACGGCCCCGATGTCGCCCTCGTGGACCATGGCGCTCAGCCGCGAGACGAACGGCTCGCGGACCTCGCCCGAGGTCACGATCCCGTCGGCCCACTCCAGGGCGTTGCCCATGAACTCGACCGGCATGAGGACGGTCCAGTCCACACCGTCGTCCGCCCGCACGGCGTCCTCCAGCAAGGACGGTCCGCCGCCGTGCAGCACGGTGACCCGCCGGACACCGGCGGCGCGGGCGAGCTCCAGGATGCGCGGGCCGGTCTCCAGCGGGGCGAAGTAGGCCCCGCCGAAGGTGATCAGATGGAGCCCGCTCACGCCGTCCAGAGCCGGGATCAGGGTCGCGGGTTCGGTCAGGTCGCCCTGGACGACCTCGACCCCGGCCGGGAAGTCGGCCCTCGCGGCATCCCGGGTGAGCGCGCGGACCGCGTGGCCGCGGGCGAGGAGTTCGGCGACGACCTGGCGGCCGACGGTTCCGGTGGCACCGGTGACAAGGATCTTCTGCGTCTGAGTCATGGAACGACCGTAGGGAGGCTTGCGGTCAGCTTCTGTCCGCAAGCCTCAGCGATGCGTCACTTCACCTCCACCGACAGGTCGTTGTCGACCGTGAAGTAGGGACGCACGGCGCCGCCGCCGACCACGGCCGCGGGGTAGACGAAGACCTCCTTGCGGTCCGCCACGTCGTCCAGGAGACGACCGATCCGGACCGGAGGCGTTCCCTCTCCGGAGGACACCCGGACGCTGAGGTCCCACACGCGGTCACGGCCGTTGCCGTCGGCGACCAGCTCCGCGTAGTCCACGACGAAGGAGAACGCCCGCCCGTCGCTCTCGCCCCGCAACTCCACGATCCGCACGGTGCCGTCGCCGCCCCGCAGACGCAGCCGTACGGCGGCTCCCTCGGCGAGCGAGGTGCCGTGCAGCCGGGCCCGGACCGTCATCGAGCGGTCCGTGACGTCGATGCCCTCGACCTCCGCGTGCTCGGTGCGCAGCCAGGCCCGCACCGCGAGGTAGCCGTCCTTGGTGACGTACGGGACGCGCACCGCCACCGGTGACGGCCGGTCACGGGTGTGGCCGTCGACGAGGGCCCGCAGGTCGCGCAGGCCGGGCCGCAGGCGCTGTCGGGGCGCGTCGGGTTCGGCGAGGAGGTAGACGTCCCACCGGCCCTCGGCGAGGGCGGGCTGCTGTTCCAGGACGGCGAGGAGGCGGCCGTCGTGGGCGGGTCGCAGCTCCAGGAGGTGGACGGTCTTCTCCGGTTGGCCCTTCTTGGGGCGCAGCCGAAGCAGCAGCCGGGGCGAGCCGGCTTCGTCGGCGGCCGTCGCCGGAAGGCCGAAGACGATCCGGCCGTCCGCGTCGGCCGTGCAGTCGACACGCAGGTGCGCGCCCCGCGTCGTGTCGGGTCTCGTGTCCGGTTTCGTGTTCAACGCCGTCCCCTCCGTACGGTGCGCAGCGCGCCGGAGGCCACGGCGTACGCGGCGTCGCGTACGGCGAAGCCCTGGCTGACCAGGGCGCGTTGTATTCGGTGGCCTTCCGGGGGTGCGAGTGGCCGTCCGGTCCGGCGCGCCGACCTCGCGTCGTCGATCAGCCGCTCGGCCTGCTCCACGACGGGGGCCGGGGCGAACCTCCGGGCGTTCTCCATGGCCGTACGGCCCATCCGCCGGCGGCGTTCGTCGTCGCGGACGAGGTCGAGGAGCGCGGCGCCCAGCGCGTCCCGGTCCCCGACCGGTACCAGTCGGCCGTCGACGCCGTCCTCGATGATCTCGCCGGGGCCGTGGGGGCAGTCGGTGCTCACCACGGGCAGGCCACAGCGCATGGCCTCGACGATGGTCATGCCGAACGGCTCGAAGTTGGAGGTGCACGCGGCGATCGAGCCCTTGACCCACTCGGCCTCCATGGGGGCCGCCGCGCCCATCAGCAGGGCGTTGTCGGACAGGCCCAGGCGTTGGATGAGCTCGCGCAGCCGGGTCTGTTCGTCCCCCTTGCCGTAGATGCGCAGTTGCCAGTCCGGGTGTTCCGCGGCGACCGGGGCGAAGGCCTCGATGAGCAGGTCGTAGCGCTTCACCGGGACCAGCCGGCCGGCCGCGACCACGATCTTCGCGGTGCCGTCCGCGGCGGGCAGCACCGGATCGGGCACGCTGTTCGGCAGGGCCTCCACCCGGACCCCGGGCAGCCGCATCTTGCGCCGGTAGGCGGCGGCGTCCGCCTCGGTGACCGTGGTGAGCACGTCGAGCCGGCGGTAGGCGCGGCGCAGCGTGGTGCGCAGGCGGGGCGGGTGGTTGTCGAGGGTGAGGTGCTCCTGTCCGACGCGGACGACGTGCTCGGGCGCCTGGAGCGCGAGGTGCACGTTGAGCCCGGGCCGGGTGCCTATGACGACGTCGGCGTCGGTCGCCGCCAGGAACTCGCCGATCCGCTGGTCGGTCAACTCGCTGTACTGCCGGTAGCGGTACTCGGCGGCGGGGAACACCCGCGCCGGTCTGAGGTGCAGGGGGTGTTCCTTCTCGTGCCGCAGGTCGACCAGCGGCTGCAAGGAAACTCTCGGGTCCAGCGCGAAGTTCGGGTGTTCGCGGTGCCGCAGCACCGAGACGATCTCCACTTCGTGCCGCTCGGCCAGTGCCTGTGCCAGGTTGAAGGTGGTGGTGATCGTGCCTCCGATCCCGTAGGCGTTGTGCAGCAGGAAAGAGATCTTCATGGCGGACTAGACCGCGGCAAACCTCCTTTAGTTGCCTGTTGTTATATCTCTGTTGTCTTGCAGGTCAGGCCCGCTTGGCGAGCACGCGCGCAGCCGGACCAGCAGAACGGCGGGTGTCCGTGGCAGCGACACCCGCAGCCCGTCCCCGTCCCACACCGCCGAACCGGCCGCCGCGGCCGACGCCGGCGACGGGTGCAGGATCTCCGCGTGGACGTCCCGGCCCGCCAAGTGACCTATGGGCAGCCGCAGTTCCGGTTCGCCGCCGCGCCGCCAGACGGTGAGGTACGACGTACGGCCGTCGGACGACCGCATCCCCAGCGCCAGCCACTCGTCCGTCCAGCCGGGCAGCCCGAGCGGCCAGAACGGGACGGCATGCGCCAGGTCCGGGCGGATCGCCTTGTACGTGGTCACCGCGTCCCGCACGAGGTCGAGTTGACGCGGTGACATCCGGTCCAGATGGCCCGAGAGATGGATCCGCCCGAGCAAGGCACCGCCCAGGGTGAAGGCGATCAGGTCGTCGTCGAAGCCGGGCTGCGGGTAGGCCCAGACGGCGCCCTGTTCGGGCGGTACGGCGGTCGGCGCGGCGGCGGCGATGGGCGGGTAGCGCAGGGGGTCCTGTTGGTCGCTGGTGGACTGGAGCTGGGTGACGGCGAGGGTGGCCCCGTCCATCCGCATACCGCCCGAGGCGCAGTTCTCGACGACCAGGTGGGGGTGCCGGTCCAGCACCTCGGAGAGCCAGTCCAGGTAGGCGTGGGCGTGGCCGAGCAGGCCGGCTCCGGGTGCGAGGTCCCCGGGTGCGAGGGTGCCGGGGTCGACCACGATGTTGTAGTCCAGCTTGAGATAGCCCACGCCCCAGTCGCCGACGATGCGGTCCACCGCCTTGTCGAGGTGCGCCCGGGCGGCCGGGTGGCGCAGGTCGAGCTGGTGGCGGCCCTGTTCGGTGAGGCGTACGCCGTCGCGCTGGAAGAAGGCGTCCGGCGGGAGCGCCGCGGCGACCGGGCTGCGTACGCCGACGACCTCCGGTTCCAGCCACAGCCCGGGCACCATGCCGCGCTCCCGGATCCGGTCCAGGACCGCCCGGATGCCGCCGTCGGGGAAGCGCCGCGCCGAGGGCAGCCACGCGCCGACGGTGTCCCACCAGTCGCCGTCGGCCGAGTCGTCGTACCAGCCGGCGTCCACGCAGAAGTACTCCGCGCCCGTCCGGGCCGCCGCGTCGATCAGCGGGAACAGCTTCTCGGTGGTCGGGTCGCCCATGAGCGTGTTCATGTAGTCGTTGAAGACGACCGGGAGCGCGGTGTGGTCCGGGTGCGGGCGGCGAACGGCGCGGCGGTACACGGTCAGAGCGCCCATGGCCTCGTCGAACCCGGTGCCGAGGGCCAGGACTCCCGGCACGGTGGTGAACTCCTCGCCCGGCGCGAGCCGGACCCGCCACTGGTGCTCCGCGTCCGTGGGGCCGTTCAGCGCCACGTACGTGCCGTGCCCGCGCTCGCCCAGGTCCCAGCGCCAGCCGGCCGGGGACTCGATCTGCCACAGCCAGGTCCGGCCGCTCCCCCGCTCCGTCAGCGCCCCCATCGCCAGATGACCGTCGGTGGGCCAGCTGCCGCGTCCGGCGAGGACGAGGGCGGCCCGGCTGTCGTGCTGATGGGCGCCGACGTTGATGTCGGCGACGGTGGCGCGCAGCGGTTCGGTGGACCAACGGCACTCCGCGAGCCAGTCGTTGCGGGCCCGGCGCACGTCGAGGGCGTCCGGTGCGGGCAGGCCGCCGAGGAGCAGGCTGCTGACCGACTGGACGACGAGCGGCTCCGGGCCGTCGTTGCGGAGCCGGACGCGGGAGCGCAGGACCGGCAGTCCGGTGGGGGACGTCAGCTCGACGAAAGCCGTCAACCCGGTCGCCGGGTCGTGGAGTTCGAGGGTCAGCCACTCCTGGTCGCCGCGCCGCCCACTGTGCCGGCCCCGGTACTTCAGGCGCGCGCCGAGGGCCGTGCCGGTGAAGCGCGGGCCGGACCAGGCGCTGCCGTGCCCGAAGGCCGTGAGCTCGACGAGGGGGAGGGCGGCCTCCGGACGGACGGGCTCGCCGTCACCGAGCCGGACCAGTCGCAGGGTCCCGTCGGACGCCGTGGCGAACCCGGCCTCCAGGGCGACATGACCCCAAGTGAAGGTGTCCTGCGTGCCGTTGAGTTCCGCGTCGCCCGTACCGGTCAAGGTGCTCCCCCTCGTGAATCCCTCGTTACGGTCTCTTGACGGTCCCCATGTGACCGGTCACAATCCTGGCATGAATGTGACCGGTCACACAAGGCGCCCTGCGAGTATCAGGGACGTCGCGACCGCCGCCGGCGTCTCGTACCAGACCGTCTCCCGGGTGATCAACGGCCATCCCAGCGTCAGGCCGACCACCCGGGAGCGCGTCCTCGCCGCCATCGACGAGCTGGGCTTCCGGCGCAGCGCCACCGCGCTCGCCCTGGCCAGCGGACGCAGCAGGGCCGTGACCGTGCTCACCGCGAACACCACGCACTACGGCTACGCCTCGATCCTCCAGGGCATCGAGGAGGCCGCCCGAGCCGAGTCCTACGCGGTCGGGATCGGCGTGCTGGAGTCGGCGGACGAGGCGGCCGTCGCGGCCGAGGTGCGGCGGGCGGCGGGCGCGGGCGGCGGGCTGATCGTGATCGCGTACGACCCTGCCGGAGTGAAGGCGCTCGGTGCCGTCCCCGCCGAACTCCCGGTCGTCGGCGTCGTCGAGACCCCGGCGAGCACGCCCGACCCGGGCCGGCCCTGGGTGTGGACCGACGACCGCGAGGCCGCCTACCAGGCGACCCGCCATCTGCTCTCGCTGGGGCACGAGACCGTGCACTACGTCGCCATCCCGTCCAGCACCCGGCGCACCAGCGCCCGTACCAGCGGCTGGCGGCAGGCGCTGCGCGAGGCCGGTGCGCCCGAACCCCGGCCGGTGCAGGGCAGTTGGGGTCCGGCGGAGGGTCACGCGGCGGGCCACGAGCTCGCTCGGGACCCCGCGGTCTCGGCGATCCTGTGCGGCAACGACGACCTGGCGCTCGGGGTACTGCGGGCCCTGCACGAGGCGGGGCGCTCCGTGCCCGGCGAGGTGAGCGTGGCCGGGTTCGACGACGCCCCGCACTCGGCGTATCTGACGCCGTCCCTGACGACCGTACGGCTGGATTTCACCGGGCTCGGGCGGGCCGCGTTCGCCCTGTTGCACGGGGTGCTGGAGGAGGCCGCGCGGATCGCCCCGCATCCGGTGTCGGTGCCGGAGCTGGTGGTGCGGGAGAGCTCGGGGCCGCCCCCGGCCACCACCTGAACGCGCCGCACGGTCCCTCGACTCGCCGCAGAACCTCTCGACACACCACAGCCCCCTCGACACATCGCACGCCCCCGCCGCACCACACCATCCCTGACCGCGTCGCACAGTCCGCCATGGCGCCGGACGGTCCCCGAACGCATCGCACGAGCACCGCTGTTCTGATTCCTGCTTCCTGAACCACCCGTTCGCGAAAGGCAAGTGATGAAGACAAGAGCTCTCCCCGCCCTGGCGCTGATATGTGCCCTCGGCCTCGCCGCCACCGCGTGCAGCGATCCCACGGCCGGCGCTTCCGGTGACTCGGGCACGGACGGGAAGCGGACGGCCGTCGACCCGACGGCCCGTCTGGACGGCGTGAAGCTGACGATGTGGACCGCGCAGAACACGGTCGACGCGCCCAAGCAGGTCATCGACGCCTTCGAGAAGGCGACCGGCGCGCAGGTGGAGACCCAGGCGATCCCGGACCTGTACGAGCAGAACGTGCCGACCAAGCTGGCCTCCGGCGACCGCCCGGACCTGATGTTCTGGCAGCCGTCCATCTCCACGCTGCCGTTCGTCCAGCCGCAGCAGAACCTCCTCACCCTGGACGGCGAGCCGTGGGAGGCCAGGCTCGGCGACACCGAGAAGTCGCTCGGCGTGATCGACGGCAAGCGGTACGCGGCGATCGTCACCAGCCCCGCCATGCTCGGCGTCTACTACAACAAGGACGTCTTCAAGCAGGCCGGGCTCGGCGAGAAGGACTTCCCGAAGTCGTACGACGAGCTGCTCGCCCTCGGCCACAAGGTCGTCGACAAGACGGACGCGGCCGCCTTCTACGAGGCCGGCGGCGACAAGTGGCCGCTGCAGTGGCAGATGCAGGTCCAGCTCACCGACCTCGACAAGCAGTGGTGGGCGGACCTGAACGAGAACAAGAAGAAGTGGACCGACCCGGTCGTCGTCGGCGCGATCAAGAAGTACAAGGAGAAGCTGCTCGACGCCGGGCTCGCCCAGAAGAACTACCGGACCGGCACCTTCACCGGACAGGCCGACGCGCTGTGGAAGGGCGAGGCCGGCATGGTCCTCAATGTCACGTCCTTCCAGAGCCAGTTGCAGGCCAAGTACTCCACGGCGGAGATCGACAGGAAGATCGGCTGGTTCCCGATCGCCAACTCCGCCGCCACCGGCATGTACTCGCCCGACCAGACCAACGGTGTGGTCGCCTTCAGGACCGGCGACGACAAGCGGCAGAACGCGGCCCGGCAGTTCCTCGCCTTCTGGCTCGGCCCGGACTACGCCGACTACATCAAGGCGATGAAGATCCCGTCCGTACAGCCGTCCGTGCCCACCCCCGAGGGTCTGCCGCAGACCTCCAAGGCCCAGGTCGCGGCCCTGCCCACCGCCATCGGCGTCTTCCAGGCCAAGGCGATCGTCGCCCCGGACACCCACCTGTACCTCGCCGACATGATCTTCGACAAGAAGAACCCGACGCAGGTCGCCCAGGCCATCCAGGACCAGTTCGCGCAGGTGGCCAAGGCCCAGGGCGCGCCCGGGTTCTAGCCATGGCCGACACCGTCGTACGTACGCGGAAGCAGCCGTCCGCGCAAGGCGAGTCCAGGGGCGTGGGACGGCTGCCGCGCGCCGCCGTGCACCACCCCTGGTGGTTCGCGCTTCCAGCGATCGTCGTCTTCGCGGGCTTCTTCCTGGTGCCCAACCTGCTCAACTTCTACTACCCGTTCACCGACTGGTCCTCGTACCACGCGGACATCGCCTTCACCGGCCTCGACAACTTCAGAACCATCGCCGAGGACGGCTCGCTGCTCCGCGCGATCCGGACGACCCTGCTGTACGCCCTGCTGGCGGCGCTGTTCCAGAACGGCTTCGGGCTGGGGCTCGCGCTGCTGCTGGAGGCCGACAGCCGCTTCAACCGGTTCTTCCGCGCGGTGTTCTTCCTGCCGGTCCTGATCTCGGCGCTCGCCACCGGTTACGTCTTCCAGGCGCTGCTCGACCAGGACGGAGCCGTCAACTCCGTGCTGGGGACGGACGTTCCGTGGCTGGGCTCGACGACCTGGACCCTCGTCGTCGTCACCCTCATCCACGGCTGGAAGTGGATGGGCCTGTCCATGCTGATCTATCTGGCCGGGCTCAAGGGCATCCCCGGCGACATGCTGGAAGCTGCGCGGATGGACGGCGCCGGGCCGTGGCGGACCTTCTGGTCGGTGCGCTGGCCGATGCTCGCGCCGGCCGTCACCTTCAACGTCACCACCGCGCTGATCGGCTCGATGAACACCTTCGACATCGTGCAGGCCACGACCGGCGGCGGTCCGGCGGCCTCGACCGAGGTCTTCAACATCTACATGTTCCGGATCTTCGGTCAGGGCCTGTACGCCCAGGCCTCCGCGATGAGCCTGGTGCTCTTCCTGGTCGTGGTCGCGGTGGCGATTCCCCTGGTCGTCGGGTTGCGACGAAGGGAGCAGCTGCTGTGAACCCGTCCGTCGCCTGGCGGTACGGCCGCCCAGCCCTGGTCCTGCTGCTCGCCGGCCTGGCCGTCGGCGTACCGCTGTGGCTGGTCGTCGTCACCTCCGCGAAGCCGCAGGCGGAGGCCATCAAGCCCAACCTGGACCTGCCGCGGCACTGGCAGCCCGCCGACAACTACGCCGACGCCGTGAGCCAGGGCGAGATGCTGCGCGGCTTCTTCAACTCCCTGCTGGTGGTGCTGCCTTCGGTCGTCCTCGTCCTGCTCCTCGGGGCGGGCGCCGCCTGGGTCTTCGCGCGCCGCAAGTCCAGGCTGGTGTCGGCGGCGTACGCGCTGTGCATCAGCGGACTGCTGCTGCCTCCCGCGGTCATCACCATCGTGATGGAACTGCGCCAGCTGGGCCTGTCGAACACCCGGCCCGGCATGATCGCCGTCTACACCGGCATGTACCTGTCGACGTCGATCTTCTTCATGACCGGCTTCATCCGTGCCATCCCGCTGGAGCTGGAGGAGGCGGCCCGGATGGACGGGGCGACACCGTCGCGGATCTTCTGGCGAATCGTCCTGCCGCTGCTGCGCCCGGTGATCGCCACCGCGACGATCATGGTGATGCTCTACGCGTGGAGCGACGTCTTCTACGCCTTCTTCGTCCTCGGCGGCGGCGAGCGGGCCACCCTCCCGCTGAACCTCTACCAGGTCGCCAGCGCCCAGCTCTACCTCAACAACTGGCATCTCGTCTTCGCGTACGTCGTGGTGATGAGCCTGCCCATGGTCGCCGTGTTCCTCGTCGGCCAGCGAAAGATCGTGTCCGGAATCACCAGTGGAGCCGTCAAGTGACCGGAGGTCCAGCAGAGTGATCACCCCCGCCCGCACACGAACCCGTACCAGATTGCTCACCGGACGCCGTACGGGATCCCGTACCGGCTTCCGTGCCAGAACCGCCCTGATATCAGCCGCACTTGGAGCAGCCACCATGGCAGCCACTCTCCCCGCCGCGGGCCCCGCGGCCGCTGCCGACCCGCAGCGCCTCACCGTCGACCTGTCCGCCTCCGAGGGGCCGGTGATGCTCGGCGCCAACGGCGCGCTGTACGGGCTCAGCGACGACGGGGTGCCCAGCGACGCCGCGCTGGAACCCCTGAAGGTCACCAGCGTCTCGCAGAAGCCGGAGGGCGGCGCCCAGCACCCCAACGGCGACGCGCTCACCGTCTCGAAGTCGTTCTTCCGCAACGGCGGCGGCGAGATCAACGTGATGATGCAGGACATCTACGCCAAGTGGCCGTACGAGGATCTCGGCATCGACGACTACCTCCCCAAGGTCGACAAGATCGCCAAGGAGGTGGCGGCGGACCCGAACAGCGAGCGGTTCGTCTACATCCCGTTCAACGAGCCGGACCAGATCTGGTACAAGCTCGGCGTCGCCGACCAGGCCCAGTACGAGGCCAACCGGGACCGGTTCTTCAAGGACTGGAAGACGGTGTACCAGCGCATCCGCGCGATCGACCCGGACGCGAGGATCGCGGGTCCGAACGAAGCCGCCTACCACACCCGCCTGTTGAAGGACTTCCTCGCCTTCGCCAAGCGGGAGAACGTCCTGCCGCAGGTGATGACCTGGCACGAGCTGGGGTCCGGCTCGTTGCGCGACTTCCAGGCGCACTACGACGACTACCGCAAGCTCGAACGCGAGGCGGGCATCGCGCCGCTGAAGATCAACATCGACGAGTACGCCAACCGCCGCGACCTCTCCGTCCCGGGCCAGCTCGTGCAGTGGGTCTCGATGTTCGAGCGGAACAAGGTGTACGCGAACATGGCGTACTGGGACGCGGCCGGCAACCTCAGCGGCCATGTCGTGCGCTCCAACATCCCCAACGGCGGCTGGTGGTTGTTCCGCTGGTACGCCGGGATGACCGGTGACACCGTCAAGGTGACCCCGGCGCAGCCGAACACCATCGACACCCTCCAGGGCCTGGCCTCCCTGGACACCGGCCGCCGTCAGGCGCAGGTGCTGCTCGGCGGTGCGGCGGGCGACTCCGACGTCGTCGTGCGCAACGTGCCCCGTTCCGTCTTCGGCCGTACGGTCACCGCGACCGTCGCCGAGGCCGCCTGGTCCGGCTACGAGGGGCAGCACGCGACGCCGCGGGTCCTCGCCCGTACGAAGGTGAAGGTGGCCGACGACGGTTCGGTGACCGTCCCGCTGCGCGGCATGCGCAAGATGTCCGCGTACCGGATCGTCCTGACCCCCGGCGGCACGGGCACCCCCTCCCCCGCCGCCGTGCCCTGGTCGGCGTCGTACGAGGCCGAGGCGGCCGCCGTCACCGACGGCAAGGTCTACACGCAGGGCACGGTCGAGAACGCCAACGGCTACGCGGCCTCCGGCACCAAGGACGTCGGCTCGCTCAACCAGGCCACCAGCAAGGTCGACTTCACGGTCACGGTGCCCACGGACGGGACGTACGACCTGGCGATCCTGTACGGCAACCAGTCCGGCGGCCCGGCCACGCAGAAGCTGTCGGTCGACGGCGACGAGACGGCCACGGTCACCTATCCCTCCACGGAGAACTGGACCTACCGCGCCAAGAAGGACGTCACGGTGCGGCTGTCCGCAGGCACCCATGTCCTCACGCTCGCGAAGGGTGACGCCGAGGTCACCCTCGACCGCATCGACCTGACCGCCCGCGAGGGAGCGCCCTCGGCGTCGTACGAGGCCACGCTGGCGGACATCAGCGGGCGGCCGTCGTACGACTACTCCTCCTCGGCGGGAGTGGGCACCGGCGCCCTGGTGCTGCGCTCCGGCGACAAGGCGGTCTTCGACGTGTACGCCCCGCGCGACGGCTACTTCACGGTGGTGCCGGAGGCGACGGCGGCGGTGAAGCTCGCCCTGCACGGCGAGACGGTGACGGCGGCGCCGGGCCGGCCGCTGCGGCTCTACCTCGTGGCGGGGAACAACCGGGTCGCGGTGACCGCCCCGCACTCCGCCGTCCGGTCGCTGGAGGTCTCGGGCAGCGGATCGAGCTCCGGCGCCCTCTCCTACGAGGGCAGGGCGGCCGTCCTCAAGGGCGGGGCCGAGCTGGTCCAATCCGTGCACGCCTCCGCCGGTTCCTACATCGGCAAGCTCGGCAACAGCCCCGACAGCACGGCCGAGTTCACGGTGCGCGCACCCAGCTCGGGCCGCTACCTGCTGGTCGTCCACTACGCGCACAACGACCGGCGGGACAACGGCCACGCCTACAACACGGACATCATGTCCCGTACGGCGGACATCACCGTGGGGAGCGCGGCGCCGGTGAAGGCCACCTTCAAGAACACCTGGAGCTCGGACGACTACTGGACGCTGGGCGTCCCGGTCGACCTGAGTAAGGGTTCCAACAAGGTGACCTTCGGCAACGCGACCGGCTGGGCGCCCGACATCGACCGGATCGAGCTGGGCCGGGTGATCGACCGGGGGTAGCCGGGCGGGGTCGTGGCCGACGGTTCCACCTGTTCCGCCTTCCGGTGGAGCAGGTGGAACCCGCACGTCAGGCGACCTGCCCGCTGTGCAGTGCCGTGTACGCCCCGTTCCGGCGCAGGAGTTCCTCGTGGGTGCCGATCTCCTGGATACGGCCGTCTCCCATCACCACGATGCGGTCCGCGCCGCGCACGGTGGACAGCCGGTGCGCCACCACGAAGGTCGTACGGCCGTGCAGGAGACGGGCGAGGGCCTGCTGGACCAGCGCCTCCGACCGGGTGTCCAGGGCCGAGGTCGCCTCGTCGAGGATCAGCACCCTCGGGTCCCGGATCAGGGCCCGTGCGATGGCCAGACGCTGCCGCTGTCCGCCGGACAGCCGTGCCCCGCGCTCGCCGACCACGGTGTCGAGGCCCTGCGGCAGCCGGTCGACGAACTCCAGCGCGTTGGCGTCGCGCAGCGCCGCGCGCACCGTCTCCTCGTCGGCGTCGTCCATGCCGTAGGCGACGTTCTCGCGGACGGTGCCGTCGAAGAGGATCGACTCCTGCGGCACGACCGAGACGAAACGGCGGTAGGTGCGCAGGTCGAGGGTGTTCATGTCGGTGCCGTCGAGTTCCAGCCGTCCCGAGGTCGGACGGATGAAGCCGATGACGAGGTTCAGCACGGTGGACTTGCCCGCACCGGACGCGCCGACGAGGGCGATGGTCTCCCCCGGTGTGACCGAGAGACTGAAGTCCCGTACGGCGGGGCGGCCGTTGTCCTCGTAGGCGAACCTGACGTTGTCGAAGGTCACCGCGCCACGCAGCGAGGTCAGTTCGGCCTTGCCCGCGTAGTCCTCCAGCTCGGGGGCCTGGAGCACCTCGCCGACGGAGCGCACGGACTCCAGGCCCTTGGTGATGACCGGGGCCAGGCCCGCCAACGTTGTCGTGGAGTTGGTGAGGGTGGTCAGGAAGGCGCTCAGCATGACGACGTCACCGGCGGTCACACCCCAGACGCCGTAGTACGAGATCAGCGCGGCGCCGGCGAGGACGAGCACGCCGACGACGTTCAGCACGACCCAGGCGAGCGAGCCGAAGCGGCCGTTGACCAGGTCGAGGCGCATGCCGGAGGTCAGCAGCCGGTGCAGGGTGCCGTCCATGCGGCGCAGCGCCTTGCCCTCCAGGCCGTGGGCGCGGGTGACCGGGATGAGGCGGGTCATCTCCGTCACCCGGGAGGACAGGGTCTCGACCTCGTGGCGGAAGTGCTCGTTGTGGGTGCGCAGTCGGGCCCGGAGGCGGGCGACGACGAGCGCGGCGGCGGGCACGACGACGAGGAAGACCGGCAGGAACTCCGGTGTGCGGATCCCGATGATGACGAGGCCGCCGATGAGCACGGTGCCCGCGCCGAGCCCCGTCTCCGCGGTCTGCTGCACCATCTGCTCGACGGTCTCCACGTCACGCACGACCTTGGCCTGGAGCACACCGGCGCTCACGCGCGAGTGGTAGCCGATGGAGAGCTGCTGCATACGGGTGCACAGCGCGGAGCGCAGGCCGGTGCCCATCCGGCGCACGCTGCCGTACAGCAGGCGGACGTACAGCACGTGCAGGGGGTAGTTGACGAGCAGGATGAACATGATCACGCCGGTGCTCAGCCACAGTCTGCTGATCGGCTGGTGCTGGACGACCGTGTCGATGATGGACGCGGTGATCAGCGGCAGCAGCCAGATCGGGCTGTGCTTGACGGTGAAGACGCCGACCGCTCCGGCGATGCGGTAGCGGTCGGCGCGGAAGAGGTAGGCGAGGGTGCGGACGGGGTGTTCACCGCGGTAGCGGTGGTCGAGCGGCCTCTCGTGTGACGACGCCATCGGCGTTGTCCTTCCCAGGGTTCCGGATGAGTTGCAGACACCTGCACGGCAAGCGCATGGCAAAGCCAGTGGCAAGCGCTTTCCTATCCCGTCCCGAGAGGGAGTACAAGCGCATTCCCGAACGGCCCCCGGGGTCGTTCAGACGGCGTCCAGCTCCGCGAGTTCCTCGGCGGTGAGCACGAGTTCGGTCGCGGCGAGCGAGTCCAGGATCGTCTCCGGGCGGCTCGATCCGGGGATCGGGACGACGACCGGCGACTTGGCGAGCATCCAGGCCAGGCACACCCGCTGCGGGCTCACCCCGTGGGCCTCGGCGACCCGCGCGAACGGGGCGTAGGCGGAGCCCAGTTCACGGGCCCGGGAGATGCCGCCGAGCGGGCTCCAGGGCAGGAACGCGACACCGAGTTCGTCGCACAGGCGCAGCTCCGGCTCGCTGGAGCGGAACGCCGGGGAGAACTGGTTCTGCACGGAGACCAGCCGGCCGCCGAGGATGTCGTTCGCCTGGCGGATCTGCTCCGGGTTCGCGTTGGAGATTCCGGCCATCCGGATCTTGCCCTCGTCGAGCAGGTCGCGTACGGCGCCGACCGACTCGGCGTACGGCACCTTCGGGTCGGGGCGGTGGAACTGATACAGCCCGATGGCCTCGACGCCGAGCCGGCGCAGGGACTCCTCGCAGGCCTCCTTCAGGTGCCGGGGGCTGCCGTCGAGCGTCCAGGTTCCGTCGCCGGGGCGGAGATGGCCGCCCTTCGTGGCGACGAGGACGTCCTTGCCCAGGTCGTGGGAGGCGAGGGCCTTGGCGATCAGGGTCTCGTTGTGACCGACCTCGGCGGCGTCCCGGTGATAGGCGTCCGCGGTGTCGATCAGGGTCACGCCGGCGTCGAGCGCGGCGTGGATGGTGGCGAGGGAGCGTGCCTCGTCCGGGCGTCCCTCGATGGACATGGGCATCGCGCCCAGCCCGATGGCGCTGACCTCGACGTCCCCGATGCGGCGGGTGTGCATGGGCTCGTGACCCCTCTTCTCGGCTGTCGTGTTCTCGGCTGTGGTGCGGGAACCGGAGCGACACCAGCCTGGCCGTCCCGTGGCACAAGGTCCAATAGAAGAAAGAGAACGCATTCAGCGACGGCGCCGCTGAATCTCAGTTGTTGAATCTCTGTTGCCGAGATCGGCCGCCCGACTGCTTGCGCGGCCTCCTGGTCGGTGTGACACGCTCGCCCTCGACCGACGGACTGAACAGGGTTCGACTGTTCGGCACAGTGAGAGGCGGCAGCATGCGCATCGGACTGCTCGGCACCGGCCCATGGGCTCAGATGGCCCACGCTCCCGCCCTGAGCCGGCACGGCGAACTGGACTTCGTGGGGGTGTGGGGCCGTCGAGCCGCCCCGACCAAGGAGTTGGCCGACAGCTACGGCGTCCGCGCCTACGACGACGTCGACATGCTGCTCGCCGACGTGGACGCGGTGGCCGTGGCCCTGCCGCCTGCCGTTCAGGCCGACCTGGCGGTGCGGGCCGCGCGGGCGGGCCGCCATCTGCTGCTCGACAAGCCGCTCGCGCCGACGGTGGAACAGGCGCGGGCGGTCGCCGAGGCCGTCGAGGAGGCCGGGGTGGCCTCGGTCGTCTTCTTCACCACCCGTTTCCAGCCGGAGGCCGAGGCGTGGATCACCGAACAGGCCGCGGTGGGAGGCTGGTTCACGGGGCGGGCGGAATGGCTCGGCGCGGTGTTCAGCGGGGACGGCAGCCCGTTCGCCACGCCGTGGCGGCGGGAGAAGGGCGCCCTGTGGGACGTGGGTCCGCACGCCCTGTCGGTGCTGCTGCCGATCCTGGGTGACGCGAAGCGCGTGACGGCGGCCGCGCCCGGCCCCGGTGACACCGTCCACCTGGTTCTCGACCACGCCGGCGGCGCGTCGAGCACCCTCACGCTGAGCCTCACGGCACCGCCCGCCGCGGAGGGTGCGGCGGCGGAGCTGCGGGGCTCGGCCGGCGTGACCCGGCTGCCGGAGAGCACCGAAAGCGCGGTGTCCGCCCTGATCCGGGCCGCGGACGCCCTGCTGGCGGCCTCCCGTACGGGGCGGCCGCATGCGTGCGACGCGGCGTTCGGACTGCGGGTCACCGAGATTCTGGCGACGGCCGAGGCGCTGTTGGACGGAGAAGCCTGAGGGGGCCGCTGGTCGGGGGGACGGGGCTGGAGCCTGCGGCTGCTGGTGATTGAGGCCGCCCGGCACCTCGTTGCCGGGCTCGCCCAGCGCACCGAACGACTCGCCCTGGGCGACGCCCTCGCGGAAACTGCTGTGAGCCCTATACCTGGTCCTCGAACGGCTCCTCACTCCACCGGAACCAGGCCCGCTCCCCCTCGATGTGCAACAGGAACTCTGCTACGGGTCCGTCCGGCGAGGACAATGAGACCTGTCTTCGGATCTCCTCGTAGACCGCTTCCCACGCCTCCACGTCGTCCTCGAAGTCCCCCTCCAGCAGGGCCAGTTCACGGGCGAACAGATCGCCGACCGCCTCGTACCCCGGACCGGGTGCGAAGCGGCCCGACAGCCATGGGAAGTCGGCCTCGTCGATCAGGATCTCCCCCACGGGCACGCCGCCGCCGCGCACCTGCCAGACCTCGCCCTCGAACCCCATGGCCAACTCCCTCGCCCCCGCCGATCACACCGCCGACCAGCATGCCACCCCCCACTGACAACGGCCCGACCACGCCGACCACGCCGGCTACGCCGACTTCGGCGCACGGAAGTTGATGCGCTCGCTGACGACGGGGAAGCCCGCCTTGGCGAAGTTCGCGGCCATGGGGAAGTTCCCCTGGTCCGTCGCGCCGCTGACAAACTCCGCGCCCTGCGCGGCGAGGAAGTGGGTGCACTCCGTGAGGAGGTCGTAGGCGTAGCCGTGGCCACGCTGTTCCGGGACGACTCCGATGAAGCCGATGGTCGGGCCGGAGGGATTGTGGGCCGGGATGTGGATGCCGGCCAGTTCGCCGTCCGGCGTGTGCGCGACCTGCCACCACTCCCGTGGGGAGGGGCACCAGTGGAAGAAGTCCAGTTCCTCCTGGGCCGCCTGGTCGAGGCCGCCCTGCTCGATGGCCTGCAGCGCGTGGGCGTCCAGGGTGGCGGAGTGGATGCGGCGCAGCGCGTCGAAGAAGACCGCGTCGTCGGGTTCGGGGCTGAAGCGCAGGCGTCCGGGGCGCTCGGGCAGGCCGAGTTCCGGGGTCCAGCGGTAGAGGAAGCGTTCCACCAGGAGTTCGTGGCCGGCCGCGCGGGCGGCGTTGAAGCGGGCGTCGGCGGCGGCCTTCAGACCGGGCTCGTCCCGCCAGCCGCCGGGCAGGTTGATCTCGAGTTCGACCTGCCAGGGTGCGGAGCGCAGGAGTTCGGCGCCGGCCGCCTCCTCGCCCTCGGCCACGTCGAACCAGTTGATGTTGACGGGCTCCGAGTCGTCGGGCCCGCCCCACCAGGCGCCGCGGGCGACGACCGTGCCGTCGCGCAGGGCGACCCGCTTCCACTCGGGGCGGAACCGGGTCCGCCGGTGGCCCTCGCGGGCACCGAGCGGGTCGGGGTGTGCGTCGAAGAGATGGGCGTCGCTCGCGCAGAGCGTACGGATGACCAGATCGGTCACGGATTCCTCCGGGATGAGGGCTGTTCGGAGCGCTCCCGGTCAGATCTGACGCGACACGCCGGGGCAACGGAAAGAGGAGCGCTGGACTCGGTTGAACCGCACGGCACTCGCCTCCTTCCGTCCGTCTCAGGGCGTGGAGCCACACCGTACGCGATCTTCATCAGAGCCGTCCACGGGTTTTCGCACGTCCTGAGCCAGCTCCTCGTGGCTGCTTGGAGAGCGCTCTCAGAGGTCAGCGCGACTTAAGTGGGCCTTAGGAAGGGGTTAAGCCGTCACGGGCACGCCGTGGTCCTTCAAGTTCACGCAGCTGAAAGGAGTTTGGACTTGATGCAGACCCATTGGCCCCTGCGGAGTTGGTGCGTACCATCAGGGCCCATCGGTGGCTGTGACGCTCGTTTCGAGAGCGCTCTCAGAACGAGGGCCGGCGTTACCGCCGCTACCCAGCACTCCCCCCACACCCAACCCCCACACACGAGTACTCGGGAGACCCCCACATGACTTCCCGCCACCATCGCCACCTCGGTCGACGCAGGCTTCTCCTCGCCCTCGGCGGCACGGCGGTGGCCGTTCCCGCCGTCGCCGCCGTGGGCCCGTACGCCCTCGCGGGCACGTCCGAGGACGGTGACACCCGTGCCGCGGCGGCCGCCGCGCTGCCGCTGACGATCGTCAACGAGAGCGGTTCCTTCGGCAACGCGAACGTCCACGTCTACATCGTCGGAAACCAGGACGGCCGCCAGGTACGCGTCACACCCGACGGCACCCTCGCGCCGATCGCGCTGTCGGACAACGGACCCGACGGCTTCACGGACTACGCGATCAGCCTGGCCGGCAGTGGCGAGACCCGGCTGTCGCTGCCGCAGATGTCCGGCCGGATCTATGTGTCGCTCGGCGAGAAGCTCAAGTTCAAGGCCGTCACGGACGGCAACGGCAACGCCGCGCTCCAGTACCCGGCCGGCTGGGTGACCTCGGACCCCAACTACCCGGTGCTGCACGACTGCGCCGAGTTCACGTACAACGCCGCCGGAATGTTCTGCAACACCACCATGGTCGACATGTTCAGCGTGCCGCTGAGCATCCGGCTGACCGGCGCCAAGGACCAGACGGCGGGCCGGCTGCGGGCCGGTGGACGCGCGGCCGCGTTCGCGGCGGTCCGCCAGGTCGCGGAGTTCGCCCGGCTCGTCGTGGACGACACGCGCGTGATCGCCCCGGGGCACGGCCTGGACGCGGGACTGTTCGCCAAGGACTACTTCGCGCCGTACATCGACGAGGTGTGGAGCACTTACACCGGACGGGACCTGACCGTCACCACCAACGCCGGGAAGTTCACCGGGCGGGTGCGCGGTGACCGGTTCACCTTCGACGGGCCCGCGCAGGTGTCCTTCGCCAAGCCGTCGACCCGGGACGTGCTGTTCTGCGACGGCAATCTCGCCGCCCCCAACGACGGCACGACCGGCCCGGTCGCCGCGATCCTCGGCGCCGGCTTCAACCGCTCGACGCTGCTCAGCCATCCTGCCCAGCCGACCACCGACGCCGCGACCTTCTACCGGACCGGCCTGACCAACCACTACGCCAAGGCGATGCACGCGGCCACCGAGGACGGCAAGGCGTACGGCTTCGCCTTCGACGACGTGGCCGATTTCGCCTCGTACATCCAGGACACGGCCCCGACGGGGATCCGGCTGACGCTCACGCCGTTCGAGAGCTGACCCGAGTCCCGTCGCGGCCCGTCGGGTCCGACGGGTCGCGCGGGTGCCCGGTCCTCGGAGCCGGGCGGTTTCGCTCCGGTGTCGGAGAGGTACTCCGGGTGTCCAGGGGCCGGCAGGGGTGCGGCGGGGTTTCGGCGCCTCCGGATGCAGGGTCCGCTCCGGCGTTGAATGGTGTTAACAGACCCGATGACCGCACCGGGCCCGAAGGAAGACTCCCGGATCCGAGGAGCAGAGATGATGCCGACGTCCCAGCCCGAAGCGTCCGGGCCGTCCGGGGAGCGCGTGACCCCGGACGACCTGCTCCACGCCCGCACCGGCACCGAAGTGTCGCCCGAGGACATAGTGCTTGCCTCAGGCAAGGATCTCACCCCCCGCAATTTGGAATGGGCCAAGCGCAAGCTGGCCGACGAGGGTCCCTCCGCCCTCGACAAGCTGCTGCCCTAGGTCGGACACGACCTGGCCTCAGCCCGGCTTCACCGTCCGGAATCCGCACGAGTCCACCCCGGGTGCGCGTCGGCACCCGGGGCGGCCGTTCGCGTGTCCGCACACAGCACCGGCACGCGCTGTACGAGGTTGTTGGCGAAGCCCCCGCGGTTCCAGGGCGGCTCCAGAGGCTGCGTACGGCCCTCGGCGTCGGTGGCCCGGGCGCTCAGGACGTACTCGCCGGGCAGTGCCGTCCAGCCGTACCGCCACCGGCGCCACGCCCACCGGTGCCCGCCGTCCGGCTCGAGACCGGCCTCCCGCCAGCCCCTCCCCGCGTCGGTGCTGACCTCGACGCGCGCCACCGGAGCCCGCCCGGACCAGGCACGTCCCTCCAGGGTCACCGGACCGGGCGGGACCACGCGGGCCCGGGACATGAAGTCGGGGAAGCCCGGCGGGACGAGCAGGGCGCGAGGCGCGATGCGGGTGACCGGCTCGCCCTCGTCCTCGGGATCCCGGCGCAGCCGGTACGCCACGGCCTGCTGGAACCCCCGGAACGGCTCGTCGGCGACGGTGATCTCGCGCAGCCACTTCACGTGCGCCATGCCGTACCAGCCGGGCACGACCAGCCGTAGCGGCCGGCCGTGCTGAGGGGGCAGCGGGGCACCGTTCATCGCGTACGCCACCAGCACCTCGGGGTCGTCGCCCGTGGCCACGTCCACGGGAAGCGCGCGCTGGTAGTCCTGCTCGACGCCGCGCTCGACGCCGTGGTCGGCGCCGGTGAAGACCACGTCGACCGCGTCCGCCCCGACACCGGCCTCGGCGAGCAGCAGCCGTAGCGGTACGCCCGTCCACTCGGCGGTGCCGACCGCCTCGAGAAGCCAGGGCTGGCTGACCGGCCGGGGCGCCAGAAAGGCCCGGCCGTTGCCCGCGCACTCCAGTGTGACCCGGGTGGTGACCTGCGGGAACGCCCGGAGGTCGGAGAGGTCGAGGCGCAGCGGGCGGTGGACGTGGCCGCCGAGGGTCAGGTGCCAGGGGGTGTCGTCGGGGACGTACGGGATGTCGTAGTGGGTCAGGACGTAGTGCAGCCCGGGCGGGGTGAGGTCGTAGCGCAGGGCTTCGAGCGGCAGGCCGTGGTTGCGGGTCGCGAGCGCCAGTTCGTCCCGGCCGATGCCCTCGTCGGGGGCGGCCAGCCGGGCCGGTGCGCTCGTGTCGGCGAGTCGATGCCGAGGCCCCATACCGGCATTATCGACCCATATGCACAGGACCGCTCCAGTTCGTCGAGGCCCGCCCGGCGCGCGGTACAACTTCCGCTCTCCCTGCGGCACTTCACCCGGGCAGTGGTTTCCTGCTCACCCTTTCGAAAGAGGGCGCACGGCTGTCAGACTCCTGAGGGTGCCCGACTTCGACATGCTCGTCATCGGATCCGGTCCGGGTGGCCAGAAGGCCGCCATCGCCGCGGCCAAGCTGGGCCGCCGGGTCGCCGTCGTCGACCGCCCCGACATGGTGGGCGGCGTCTCCATCCACACCGGGACCATCCCCTCGAAGACCCTGCGCGAGGCGGTGCTGTACCTGACCGGCCTCACCCAGCGCGATCTGTACGGTCAGAGCTACCGGCTCAAGGACGACATCACCGTCGCCGACCTGACGGCCCGCACCCAGCACGTGGTCGGCCGCGAGGTGGACGTCATCCGCAGCCAGCTCTCCCGCAACCACGTCAACCTGTACGCCGGGACCGGCCGCTTCGTCGATCCGCACACGGTCGCGTTGCGCGAGGTCACCGGCCATGAACGGCTGCTGACCGCCGAGCACGTCGTCATCGCCACCGGCACCCGGCCCGCACGGCCCGGCAGTGTGGAGTTCGACGGGCGGACGATCATGGACTCGGACAACGTCCTGGCGCTGGAGCGGGTGCCGCGCTCCATGGTCATCGTCGGCGCCGGGGTCATCGGCATGGAGTACGCCTCGATGTTCGCCGCACTCGGGAGCAAGATCACCGTGGTGGAGCGGCGCGCCGGGATGCTCGACATGTGCGACGTCGAGGTGATCGAGTCGCTCAAGTACCACCTGCGGGACCTCGCCGTGACGTTCCGCTTCGGGGAGACCGTCGCCGCCGTGGAGCGGCATCCGCGGGGCACGCTGACCATCCTGGAGAGCGGCAAGAAGATCCCCGCCGACGCGGTGATGTACTCGGCGGGCCGGCAGGGGCTCACCGACGAGCTGGACCTGGACAAGGCCGGGCTCACGGCGGACGCGCGCGGGCGGATCACGGTCGACGAGCACTACCGCACCGAGGTGCCGCACATCTACGCCGTCGGCGACGTCATCGGCTTCCCCGCGCTGGCCGCGACGTCGATGGAGCAGGGGCGGGCGGCGGCGTATCACGCCTTCGGGGAGCCCGTCGGCCGGATGCACAGGCTCCAGCCGATCGGCATCTACACCATCCCGGAGATCAGTTTCGTGGGCCGGACCGAGGACCAGCTGACCGAGGACCGGGTGCCGTTCGAGGTGGGCATCTCCCGCTATCGCGAACTGGCCCGCGGACAGATCATCGGTGACTCGCACGGCATGCTGAAGCTGCTGGTCTCGCCGGAGGACCGCACGCTGCTCGGGGTGCACTGCTTCGGGACGGGGGCGACGGAGCTCATCCACATCGGGCAGTCGGTGATGGGGTGCGGCGGAACGGTCGACTATCTCGTCGACGCGGTGTTCAACTACCCGACGCTGGCGGAGTCGTACAAGGTCGCGGCCCTGGACGCCACGAACAGACTCCGTCAGATCGACCGGCTCGCCGACTGAGGGGGC
The DNA here is from genome assembly GCF_021474425.1 of Streptomyces muensis. Lineage (GTDB taxonomy): Bacteria > Actinomycetota > Actinomycetes > Streptomycetales > Streptomycetaceae > Streptomyces > Streptomyces muensis. The sequence continues at coordinate 75,794 of NZ_JAKEIP010000008.1, forward strand.
GTCCCGTCCGCTACGGCTCCTCCACGACGTGCACGGCCGCCTCCTCCGCGCCGGCCGCCCCCGCGTCGATGCCCACGTCGGCCGCGACCTCCTCCTTGGTGGTGTCGGCGTGGGCGCCCTCGTCCGGGGCGACGAGGCGGCCCGCGCGGTCGGCGCCCGCCTCCCGGTCGACGGGTTCGCCGTCCCCGCCCGGCAGGTCACCGACGTCGTCGCCGGCCGGCTCGGCACCGTCGGGTACCTCCTGTGCGAGGCGTTCGTCGAGGGTCTCGCCGTCGTGCTGTTCGGCGGCCGTGGTGCCGTGTTTGGTCACGCCGAGCGGCTTCTCCGGCGGGGAGTAGCCCTCGTCGAGGGTGTCGTCGTAGGTCCGCTCGTCCACGGCGTCCTGAAGGTCGAGCGGTGCCGCGTCCTGCTGTTCCTCGTTGCTTCCGGTGGGCTGGTACGCGTCGTCGGCCATCGGCTCCGCGGGCGTGTTCTCGGTGCTCATGCCTGCCTCCCTCACTGGCTCGGTCGGCTGGTCTCGCCGGTGGATGTCCTGAACCGCGTTTCCCGTTGCGCGGCGTCCAACCCCGGAAGATCTCACGGCTCTTGAAGCATCAAAGAGTGTGGCTATCATCACTCGCACACACGGTGTGACTGCACGGCAACGCAACGGCGTACAGTGTCCGCCACCCCGTTCCGCTCCACCGCCCCTGACCCGAGGTCATCCCTCCCCGGTTCGTGGCGTTGTTTCACCCCCCACCCCCTTACGTCGTCGGGGCCGGTCCGCCCTCACGTCGTGCAAGACGGAAAGCAGCGCATCCATGGGCAACAACAGGGGCAGAGGGCTGCAGGCCAACGCCCTCGGTACGTTCGACACGGTGGTGATGGCGGTCGCGGGCAGCGCCCCCGCGTACTCGATCGCCGCGACCACGGCGGTGCTCGTCTCGGCGGTGGGCCTGGCCAGCCCGGCCGCACTGCTGTACTGCGCGATACCGATGCTGGGCATCGCACTGGCCTTCAGCCATCTGAGCCGGATCGACGTGAACGCGGGCGCCAGTTACTCCTGGGTGGGCCGCACGCTGCATCCCTTTCTGGGATTCATCAGCGGCTGGGCGCTGGTGATCTCGGCGACCATCTTCATGGTGGCGGGGTCGCTGCCGGCCGGTTCGATGACGCTCGCCCTCTTCGACGAGGAACTCGCCGACAACACCGCGCTGTCGACGCTGGTCGGCGCCGGCTGGTTCCTGATCATGCTGTTCGTGGTGCTGGGCGGCGCGCGGCTCACCGTGCGGGCGCAGCTGGTGATGTCCGGTGTCGAGCTGGCGATACTGGCCCTGTTCGCCGTACTCGCCCTTCTCCACTCCGACAACGCCCGGGCGTTCGACTGGTCCTGGCTCGGCTTCGGGCACTTCGACGGGGTGACGGGGTTCGCGTCCGGGGCGCTGATCGCGGCGTTCTACTACTGGGGCTGGGACGTGACCAGCAACCTCAGTGAGGAGACCCGCAACAGCCGTCGTACGACCGGTCTCGCGGGGCTGATCGGGGTGGGCGTCGTGTTCCTTCTCTTCGAGGCGTTCACGATCGCGGTGAACGTCATCCTGTCCTCGAAGCAGATCCAGGACAACGAAGCCAACGTGCTGGCCGTGCTCGGTGCGGAGGTCTGGCCGGGCTGGGGCGGCAAGTTGCTGGTCATGGCGGTGATGCTGTCCACGATCGCCACCCTGGAGACCACGCTCATCCAGGTCACGCGCTCGCTGTTCGCGATGGGCCGGGACCGTACGATGCCGTCCGCGCTGGGCCGGGTGCACCCCCGGTGGAACACACCGTGGGTGGCGATCACGGTGGTGGGAGTGGTGGCGCTGGCGATGCTCGTCGCCTCCAACTTCCTGGGCACGGTGGGCGAGATCCTCTCCGACGCCATCTCCGCGATGGGGCTGCAGATCGCCCTGTACTACGGGCTGACGGGGCTGGCGGCGGTGGTCGCCTACCGCACCACGCTGCTGAAGTCCGTGGGGAATTTCGTGTTCGGCGGTGTGTGGCCGTTGTTCGGGGCCCTGTTCATGTTCTGGGTCTTCGTCGAGTCGCTGGGCGAGCTGAGCGCCTCCGCCATCGCGATCGGCGTCGGAGGTCTCGCGGCCGGGCTGATCCCGATGTTCTGGTACTGGCGGCAGGGCAGCGACTACTACCGGCCGGCCAAGCTGGACGCGGCCCGGACCGTCGAGGCGGACTACGTGCCGGCCGGCGCGGGCGGCAGCGACTCCCTCGTCCACGAGGGTCTTCCCACCGACTTCTGAGGGAGCCCTCGATGGCGAAAGACCGCTTCGCTCCCGACTTCGACCCCGACTGCGGTGACGCCGCGCTGACCTGCGCCCGGCAGGACATCGTCATCGGCCGCTGGCAGGGGCTGCGGGAGCTGCTGCGGGTCACCGGTCCGAACTGGCTGGTCCGCGGCCATCGGACCCGGCTGCTCGCCCAGGCCTGTGCGAGCAGTTCGACGTCGGAGTCGTGGCTGGCCGCCGAGCCGCACAGCGCCGACGCGCTGGTGCTGCGGGCGGCGACGGAGACGGCCCGGGCGTTCAACCTGGCGATCACCGCGGGCCGGGGGGTGCCGATCGACCGGCGGCGCATCGACAGCGCGGTGCTGTCGTGCCTGAGGGCGGCCGACTCCTACCCGGACGATCCGACCCCGTGGATCTCGCTGATCTCCGTCGCCCGGCTGTATCCGTCGGGCGTACGACGGCAGGAACTGGCGCGCTGGTGGGACGAGTTGCACCAGCGCGACCCGTACAGCGTCGAGGGCCATCTGCAGGTGCTGCACTACTACTCGGCGCGCTGGCACGGCACCCACGGTCTGATGTACGACTTCGCCCGTGACGCGGCCGGCGTGGCACCGTCCGGCTGTCCGCTGCCGGTGCTGGTGCAGTACGCCCGGGTCGAGGAGTTCCGCTACGCCCTGGACGCGGCCCGGGGCCGGCACGCCTCGATGGGGCTGGGCCAGCACTGGAGCAACGACGGCGCCGTCAGCGACGTCCGCCGCACCTGGGAGCGCTGGATCACCGGCCGCACCGGCGACGGCATCGCTCCCGGCGAGCTGCGCGACGTCAACTACCTGACGCACGCGGCCTGTCACGCCGGGGCGCATGACATCGCGGCCGTCCTGTTCCGGATGCTGGAGCGCCGGGCCACCCGGGCTCCGTGGGCCTACACCGGCGACCCGGACAAGCAGTTCGTCAGATGGCGCAAGGAGGTGGGGGTGCGCGGTTGATCACGGCATGGCGTTCGGCCCGTCCGGCCGGCTGTGGCGCTGGGCGACCATCTCGCGGCTCAGTTCCTCCGTCTCCGACTCGGGCAGCCGCTCGAAGCCGTCCTCGGTGATCACCGAAACGGTCGGGAAGATACGGCGGTTGATGTCCGGTCCGCCGGTCGCCGAGTCGTCGTCGGCCGCGTCGTACAGCGCGTGCAGCGCGGCCAGCGCCGCCTCGTGCCGGGACATCCCCGCGTGGAACAGCTTCTTGAGGGCGCCCCGGGCGTACGGTGAGCCGGAGCCCTCGGCGTGGAAGTCGTACTTCTCGTACGGTCCGCCGGTGACCTCGAAGTCGAAGATGCGTCCGCGGGCGCCCTCGGGCGCCTTGGCGTCGTAGCCGGCGAGGAGCGGTACGACGGCGAGGCCCTGCATGGCCTGGCCGAGGTTCTGGCGGATCATGCCGGCCAGCCGGCTCGCCTTCGCCTTGAGGGTCATCGGGATGCCCTCGATCTTCTCGAAGTGCTTCAGCTCGACCTGGTAGAGCTTCACCATGTCCAGCGCGAGTCCGACGGTGCCCGCGAAGGCGACCGCGGTGTAGTCGTCCGCCGGGTGGACCTTCTCCAGGTCGCGCTGGGCGATGAGGTTGCCCATGGTGGCCCTGCGGTCGCCGGCGATCAGTACGCCGTCGCGGTAGGTGAGGGCCAGCACCGTGGTGCCGTGCGGGAAGCGGTCGGGGGCCGCGCGGACGCCGTCGGGAAAGGGACGGCGCATGGGCAGCAGGGCCGGGCGGTGTGCGGTGAGGAACTCGGTGAAGGACGAGGATCCCGGAGTGAAGAACTCCTCCCCCAACCGCCCGTCGTGCTCACTGCTCGTCATGGCGCTCCCCCTTCTGCGTCCGGCCGACAACCGGACTCCTACCTGAACCGGGCGGCCGGGAAACTCCTTTCAGGCTCAAGCGCCCGCGTCCGGCGCCGGGGCGATGCGGACCTCCAGGCCGTCGAGGCGGTGGAGTTCCCAGTCGCGGGCGTAGCGGGGCGGTGTGCCGCCGGGGTCGGTGAGGGCGCCGACCGGGATGCTGCGGGCGGTGTGCAGGATGTCGGCCTTGGTGGTGTTGGCGTTGTGGCCGCTGGTCGCGCCGGAGTCGCAGCCGGTGTAGTAGCCGACGGGGATGGCCTCGTGGCCGGTGAGCAGGCAGGGCGGGCGTACGCCGAGGCGGTGGAGTGCGGCGGCGGAGCGATCCCAGGCCTCGCGGTTGACGGTGGTGCGGTCCACGGTGCGGTCCAGGACGACGTACTGCACGGCCAGATGTCCGGCCAGGCCGAGCGCGATCACGGCGGCCGGCACCGGGCGCAGGCGGCCGTTCGGTCTGGTGGCCAGGTGGAGCAGCGCGTCGGCGACCGGGATGGCGAGCAGCGCGTAGGCGGGCAGGAGGAAGCGGGGCGCCGCGTATCCGATCATGAACAGGTACGGGAAGGCGGCCGTGGCGGCGCAGGCCAGGGGGACCAGGGTGCGGGTGGTGCGGCCGGCCAGGACCGCGACCGCCAGCCCGTAGGCGGCGAGCAGCGGGAGCACGAACCACCAGGCGTAGACGACCGGCGTGGGCATCTCGCCGTCGCAGGGCCGGCACAGGGTGCTGCCGACCAGGCTGCGCAGCTGGTCGTCGACGGCGAGGTTCCAGCCCAGGTCGCCCTGGATACGGGAGGCCTGGTTCAGCCGCTCGCGCAGTCCGCCGTAGCTGGTGAACGCCTCGATCACCCACTGCAGGCCACCGGCGGCCAGGCCCGCGGCGAGGGCGCCGCCGAGCCGCCAGTGCCGTGCCGCCACGGCGAGCACGAGCAGCGGCAGCGTGACCCAGACGGCGTCGGTGGGCCGCATCCACGCCATCAGCGCGGCGCCCGCCAGGACACCCCACCACGCCGTCCGGTCGAGCCGGTCCGTGCGGGCCCGCAGGAAGCAGGCGACGCAGATCAGGGCGCCGAGGGCGACCCAGAGGTTGGGCATGGCCTGCGGGCCGTAGAAGAGGGTCACCCACAGGGTGGCGAACAGGGCTGCCGCGCCGGCCAGGACGCGGGGCGGGAAAAGTCCGCGCCAGGCGCGCAGGGCCAGGTACAGGCCGAGTCCGGACAGGACGGCGAGGTAGACGCGCAGCAGGGGCGTGGAGGACGACCAGGAGGCGACGGGCCAGACCAGCAGCGGGACGCCGCGCGCGCGTGGTGCGCTGAAGAACGCGGCCGGGGCGTCGCCGCCGACCTGGCTGACGTACACCACCTCGTCCCAGCCGAGGCCGATCGAGGGCCGTACGAGCAGGAGTTGGGCGAGGGTGAAGGCGCCGGCCACCGCCGCGAGCAGGCCGTGGCCGCGGGCCTGCCACGACCGGCCGGACAGGAACGCCCCGTCGCGCCGGCCCATGCTCACGACCATGGGCTTCGTGCCGTGCGCCATCGTCCGCCCCTCCGGGAAGAAAGAAAGCGATGAAAAGATCGAAAACACGGACAAGCTAACCCGCATGGGACAGGTGTGCAGTGTGATGTTCGGCCAGGTGCCTGACCGAGGGGTGACACACTCTGGTCTGTGGTCCCGACCTTCGACGATCTCCTCGCCCGTGCCCGGTCCCTCCCCCGCGACGGCCACCGTGCCGTCCTCGGCATCGCCGGCAGCCCCGGCGCGGGCAAGACGACGCTCGCCGAGCGTCTGGTGCGGGAGCTGAACGGTTCCGGGGACAAGTGGGTCGCCCATGTGCCCATGGACGGCTTCCATCTGGCCGACGTGGAACTGGACCGGCTCGGTCTGCGCGACCGCAAGGGCGCGCCGGAGACCTTCGACGCTGCGGGGTACGCGGCGCTGCTGCGACGTCTGCGCGAGGAGGCCGACGGCGACATCGTGTACGCGCCCGGGTTCGAGCGAGTGCTGGAGCAGCCGATCGCCGGTGCCGTCGCGGTGGAGCCGACCGCCCGGCTGGTGGTGACCGAGGGGAACTATCTGCTGCTGGACACGGGGCCGTGGGTCCGGGTGCGGCGACAGCTGGACGAGGTGTGGTTCTGCGAGGCCGACGAGCCGGAGCGGGTGCGGCGGCTGATCGCCCGTCACGAGGAGTTCGGCAAGCCGCACGAGAAGGCGGTGGCCTGGGTGCTGGGCACCGACCAGCGCAACGCGGACCTGGTCGCCGCGACCCGGGTCCGGGCGGACCTGGTGGTGCCGGCCACGGCCCTGTCGAGCCGTCAGCGTCTATGACGTCTTGAGCGTGAGCTCCGGCTCCCCGTGTGCGTCGCCCGCCACCTCGCCGAGCACGGCGGTGAATGCCTCGGTGTGGACGACCAGCCGCGCACCGTCGCGTTCGACGCTCAGGGCGCCGAACGGGCCGGAAGGTCCGTAGCGTACGGCGAAGACGTGCAGGTCCTCCGGGCCGCCCGGCGCCGGTTCGGCCTCCAGGGCCGTCGAGCCCACCAGATGCCGCCAGCCCTCGTCGGGGTTGCCGTATCCGCGCGGGTCGGCCGCCAGGGCGAAGGCCGCCTCCTCCTGGGTCCGGCCTTCGCGGGCGTCGAAGTACTCCACGCCGTCCGACCCGGGGTGCGTCAGCCGGAGCGCGCCGGCCGACGTGACGTCACCGTCCGCGGTCCTGCGCACCCGGTCGCCGTCGTCGGTGGCGTACGGCAGCCCAGCGAGCAGGTACGGCGTGCCGGGGAGCCGTTCCACCGCGACGGTCACCCACAGGCGCGTCCCGTCGGTGACGTACAGGGACCTCAGATGGCGCAGGACGTGGTCGCGGCCGACGACCGGCTTGGTGACCAGCTTGGCCGTGAGGCCGTCGGCGCGGACGTCCCGGACGCGGACCTCGCCCATGGGGCGGCAGTAGAGGAAGCCGTCCGTGACGGGGCCGAAGCCGTGCTGTCGGTTCACCGCCGCCGGGAGGTAGTACGTGCCCGCGGCCTCGACCAGCGACGGCGTCATACGGTCGTCGAAGGCCACCGACACCGTGCCCGCCCGCAGTTGGTGACGGGCCGGGAGCCGCGACGGTCTGCGGTGCCAGCGCGTGGTGTCCTGGATCTGCCAGACCAGCATCCAGGCGAAGTGACCGTCGACCCCGCCGTCGGCCTTGACCGCGTGCCGGCCCCAGCGGGTGTCGCCCCGGTAGCGGCCGAGGTCGGAGCCGACGCGCCGGCTGAAGTAGCGCAGGCCCAGGACCGACTCGAAGCCGCTGTGCTGCTCGCTGTAGCGCGGGCCGCCGTTGTCGAAGCCGCCGTTCGTCAGACGGGCGTCGATGTAGCGGGCGAGCGCGTCGCCGTCCTCGGCGAAGATCCGCTCGCCGCTGACCCGGTGGGCCTGGGCGAGGAAGGACAGGGAGATCGGGCCGTAGTTGTTGTCGTAGGCGCCGCCGTGCTCGGGCGGCAGCAGCGCGCCCCGGTCCGCGACGCGGTGGGCGCGGATCTTGTCGGCGTACAGGGCGAGGGCCCGGGCACGCACCTGCTCGCCCTTGCCGGGCGGGAGATGGCGGGCCAGCATCAGCCCGCCGACGATGCAGCCGATGGCCTGGTTGCCGGCCTCCTGCGGGTTGAAGAAGGTCGCCTCGGTCAGCCAGCGCCAGTAGCCGTGCGCGACGTCGAGCAGTTCCGCGCGCTGCTCGCCCTCGACGAGCCCCTCCGCCAGATCCAGCACGTCGACGGCCTGGAGCAGCGCCCACACCGTGCTCGGCCAGTCGCCGACGGGGTGGGCGCCGGCGGCGAGGGTGTAGCGGGCGTAGGGCAGGGCCGAGTGGCGGGCCCTCAGGTTCGGGTAGCCGGGGTTGTCCACCGTGTAGACCCGCTCGCGCAGATGGAAGGCGAGGCTGCGGCGCACCGCCTCCGGCAGCCGGGGGTCCTTGCCGCGCTGCCAGGCCAGGGCGAGCAGCGAGGTGATGCCGAGGGACGTGTCGCCGATGTCGTCGACGCAGTCCGGGTGCTCCAGGTTGCCCTCCGGCGTGAGCCGGGCCAGGGCCTCCGCCACGACGCCGGCGAGGACGGCGTCGTATGCCTCGGGGCTGTCCGGCAGGTCGTGCAGCGGGCCCAGCTGGCGTGGCAGGTGCACGGGAGGGGACGTGAGGTGCACGGGGATCAGCCCTTCATGCCTGAGGTGGCCATGGCGTCGGTCGTCGGGGTCATACGACGGGTACGTGCCGGTGGGCGCGCAGTGCCAGGTTCAGGGTCTGCGGTCCGTGGCCGCCGAGGTAGACGCGGTTCCCGGTCGTCGCGTCGGTGCCGCCGGCCACGGTGTAGTCCTGCCCCGGGTCGTATCGCAGTACGTCGCCGCGGTCCGGTCCGGCGAGCGGTTCGCCCGTCTCGACGGTGGCCTCGATCCGGATCTCGTCGTCGCCGACGCGGTAGGTCAACGGCTCGGTCGTCAGGCACCAGCTTCCGTCGCCGAGCGGGACGGCGCCCTGCGGCTCGCCGCCCGGGCGGAAGGTCAGTTCGAGGGCCCAGGGCACGGTGGGGCCGCTGACGTCGATCCGCAGGTCGGCGCCGTCGTCCCGTAGGTCGACCTCGATTCGGGTCGTGTGGGAGACCTCGTCCTGAGGGCGGTCGGGGAAGGCCATCGCCGCGGAGAAGCGGCCCTCGTCCACCAGGCGGTAGGCGCCGTCGTCGCGCCTTCGGTCCTTCGGGAGCGGCTGGTAGTAGGCGGTGGTGAGGGTTTGGGTGAGCCGGTACCGGTGGTCGTCGAGCCGTTCCATGGCGGCGGCGCGGAACGGGCCCAGGTCGAAGAACACCCGCGAGAGACGGACCGCGTCCAGGACGGCGGCACCGGCGAACATACGCAGGAAGGTGGGGTTGCAGGCGAGGCCCGAGCGGATGCGCCGGTGCTCGGGCACGTCGGAGCCGCCGTACACCACGGTGTGCGCGGTGGCCGACGCGTGTGCGGCGAGGCGTGTGGTGGGCAGGTACCGGTGGCGTGGGAGCTGCTCCGCGTCCGGGGCCGGCAGGGTGCGGCACAGCTCCGGGGTGAGGAGGGTCTGGGCGAGCAGGTCGGGGTCCTCGATGCCGTCGGCGGCCGCCAGGCGGGCCGCGCGGGCGAAGTCGCCCCGGCCGGTGCGGATCGCGAGCAGCCGGTAGTGCGGCAGGTAGGGCCACAGCGCGAACGACAGCTTCTGGTCCTGGCGGCGCGAGTGGACGGTCTCCACCGTGCCGTCCGGCCTGATCAGGTCCAGGGTCGCGGCGAGGTTGCGTTCGACGGCGGCCGGCAGGTCGGTACGCCCGAGCACCTCGGCCAGCAACAGCAGCGCCGGGTTGGTCACGATGGACGCGTAGACGGCGCTGCGTTCCGAGTACAGGCCCTCCGCGTCGATGTCGACGCCCTCGCCGAGCCACTCCTCGACGCGGTCGAGGAGCCGGTCGTCCGGGAACGACCGGTGCAGTCGGGCCAGCGCCGCGCACAGCTCCCAGCGGTGGTTCGGGGTGTGCACGCCACCGGTCAGGAGGCTTTCGGTGGCGGCGCCGGCGATCTCGGCGAGCGCGGCCGTCACCTCGCCCAGTTCCGGTCCCGCGTCGGCGGCGAGGACGTACGCGTCGCACACGTCGTTGACGGTGAACGCGGAGTCGGGAGGTGACTGGACGTTGTCGCCGCCCGCGAAGAGACCGGAGGGCGTCTGCACCGCCCGCAGGGCGCGCAGCTGTGTCATCGCGGCGGCGACGGCCTGCTTGCTGCCGTGCAGTGCCGAGTCCGGGGAACGGTAGGCCGCGACCAGGGTCTTCACCCGGTGTGCCAGACCACGGTGTGGCACACCGGTGGGTTCCTCGTCGGGGTCGGCGGCGAGCGGGGCGGCCAGCCGGTCGGCGGCGCGCGCCGCCGACCGGACGAACTCGTGGTCGATCGGGTGGGGCAAGGTCAGTCCTTCAGGCCGGCGTTGATGTCGGCGTTCATGACGTACTTCTGGAACACCAGGAAGACGATGATCAGCGGGATCATGGAGATGACCGATCCGCCGAGCAGCACCGACCAGTTGATGTTCTGCGCCCCGACGAGGCTCTGGATGCCGATCTGCACGGTGAACTTCTCGGGGTCGTTGAGCATCAGCAGCGGCCAGATGTAGTCGTTCCAGCGCCACTGGAACGACAGGATGGCGAGCGTCAGCATGATGGGCCGGGAGAGCGGCACCATGATCCTCAGGAAGATCGACAGCTCACGCGCGCCGTCGATGCGGGCGGCCTCGATGAGCTCGTCGGGGACCGTCAGGAAGAACTGCCGGAACATGAAGCAGCCGGTCGCGGTGAGCAGGGCCGGGAGGATGATGCCGGCGAGCGAGTTGTAGAAGCCGAGGTCGCGGACCACCAGGAACAGCGGGGCGAGCATGACCTCGCCCGGCAGCATCGTGGTGGCCAGGATGCCGATGAAGAAGGCCTTGAGCCATTTGTTGTCGTACTTGGCGAGCGCGTACCCGGTGCAGCAGCTGACTCCCACCGTGAGGATCGTCGCGATCACACAGACGATGGCCGTGTTGATGAAGTACTGGGAGAAGTTGGCGCTGTCCCACGCCGTCTTGTATCCCGACACGGTGGGGTCGTGCGGGAACAGCGTCAGCGGAAGGGAGAACAGGTCTCCCGCCGGCTTGAAGGAGCTGAGGACGAACCACAGCACCGGCACCGCGTAGAGGGCCGCCAGGACCCACAGGAGTGTCGTCGCGGGCACCGCGCGCCGAAGGCCACCGCCGCTCCCGCCGCGGGACCGCTTCCTGGAGACGGCCCGTACGGAGGCGGCGTCGACCTTGCGCGGCATGTCTGTGGTTGTCATCGGTTCTCCACCCGCCGGTTGACCATCATCTGGACGATCGCGACGACCATCAGGATGAGCATGAGCACGAACGACGCGGCGCTCGCGTAGCCGATCTGGCCCGTCTTGAAGCCGGTCTGGTAGATGTACTGGACAAGCAGGTTGTTCGACGTTCCGGGTCCGCCGTTGTTGAGGGAGGCGAACAGCGGGTATTCCTTCATCGCGTGGATCGTGTTGAGCAGGATGACGATGAAGGAGGTCGGCGCGATGCTCGGCAGTGTGATGCTGATGAACTGGCGCCACGGGCCGGCGCCGTCGAGCTCGGCCGCCTCGTAGTACGACTGCGGCACGTTCTTGATCGCCGCGATGAACAGCAGCATCGAGAAGCCCGTCCAGGCCCAGGATGCCGCCACGACCACCACGATCAGCGACAGGTCCGCGTTCGACTGCCAGGGAACGGCGCTTCCGCCGAGCTTCTCGATGAGGTAGTTGACCAGTCCGAAGTTCTCGCCGAACAGCCACCGCCACAGGACACCCACGACGATCGGCGACAGCAGCCACGGGATGAAGAAGAAGATGCGGGCGACCGACACGCCCTTGGCGTGCTTGCTCACCAGCACGTTGGCGATGAGCAGCGAGAGCACGAAGTTCAGCGGTACGAAGAGCACGGTGTACAGCAGTGTCCGGGACAGCGCGTCGAAGAAGGTGGAGTCCCCGAACAGGTTGCTGTAGTTGTCCAGTCCGACGAACTGGAACGCCCCCACACCCGTGTAGTTCGTGAAGGAGTAGACGAGCCCGATCACCGCCGGCCAGACGAAGAACAGCGCGAAGAGCACGACGTTGGCCGCGATGAGGACGAGCGGCGCGAGGGTGTACTTACTGCGTCTCCTGGGCGGGCTCACGGACACGTCCGACACGTCCGAGGCGCGTTTTGTCATCTTCCTGACTCCGTGCTGGTGGAATGGGTTCCTGTGGGCTCAGGCGGTGAGCCCGGCTTCGCGCGGGCCCCGAGTCCGGGCGGCGGGGTCGGGACACCGCCGCCCGGACTGTCGGCCTGCGATCAGCCGCCGACCTGCTGGTTGTAGCCGGCCACGATGTTCTCCAGGGCCTTGTCGGCCGACTGCTGGCCGTTGATCGCCTTGCCGAGTTCCGTCTTGGTCGGGTCCTCGGTGAGGCTCTTGCCCTTCAGCACCCAGTTCGTCTGCGCGCTGTTGAAGTAGCCGGAGATCGGGTCGTAGAGCGGGATGGACTCGTTGTAGAGCTTGAACGCCGCCTGCGCCGCCTCGGACTTGAAGGGGTACTTCGGGTTCAGGCCGCTCTCGACCGGCAGGAAGCCGGACGCCTCGCACAGCGCCTGGTAGTGGTCCGGCTCGTACAGCCAGGACAGGAACTTCTTCGCGGCGGCGGCCGCGTCGGCGTTGTTGTTGAAGCCCACCGTCATGCCGCCGCTGTTGACGTCACTGGCCTGCACCGGCTGGGCGGGGGTCGGGACGCTCGCCCACTCGAACTTCTTGATGCTCTCCGCGAAGGCGGGGACCTGCCACACGCCGGACCAGTAGGCGACCACGTCACCGCTCTGGAACATGGCGGACGGGTCGGCGCCGGACGTCCACACCGACTTCGGCATGGTCTTGTCGTCGTTCCAGCCGACGAAGGTGTTCACGGCCTTCTTGGTCGCCGCGTCCACCGAGAACTTGCCGGAGTCGTCCGCGTGGACGTACTTGCCGCCCATCTCGTAGACCATGGCGCGCAGCCGGGACGGCGACTGGTCGAAGGTCAGGGAGTACTTGGCCTTGGTCTTCTCCCGGACCTTGTTCGCCGCCTCGATGAAGTCGGTCCAGGTCCAGGTCTTGTCGGGCGAGGTCGGGTAGTCGACGCCGGCCTTCTCGAAGAGGGACTTGTTGATGAACATGCCGGACGCGGTGACGTCCGAGGGGATGGACAGCACCTTCCCGGACGAGTCCTTGGCGACGAAGTTGGCGTTGATCTTGTTGGTCTTGTTGTTGGCGATGTCGCTGAGGTCGATCAGCTTGTTCGACCAGATCGGGTCCAGCGCCGGCACGGCCGCCACGTCGGGCAGGGAGTTCGCCTGGGCGGCGTTGTGCAGCTTCGTCGTGTAGCCGTCGTAGGGGATGTTGACGAGCTTGACCTTGACGCCGGTTTCCTTCTCGTACTGCGCCACCATCTTCTTCCAGCCCGCGTCCTGCCCCGGAACCGTGGAGATCCAGAACGTCAGCGACTTGGAGGTCCCGCCCGAGCCGGAGTCCGACCCGCAGGCGGAGAGCAGGAGGGCACCTGCCGTGGCCACGGCAGCGAGGGGAGCCAGGCGGCGTATACCGCCGCGGCCGAGTCGGCGGGAGCGCCGCACACCCACAGTGGTCATCTTCGATCCCTTTTCGTCGTAGGGGACGGAGCCCGGCGCCGACGATGCGGCACGGGTGCATTTTGCAGGATTTGCAGGAAAAGTCACTTTCCGGGGGCCGCGACCTCGCCCGGCCGCGTCGTCCACGCGGGGCGGGATCCCCGGCCGTCCTGGCCGTCACCGCACGGGCTCGCCCTCGTGCGGTTGCCGTACGTCGAGTACGGGCGGGACGCTCGCCCCAAGCCGGCGTCCCGGCCGACTTAGAAAGCGCTTGTCCGGACATTGGCAGACCGAGTCCGAAACCGTCAATCCTTCGTCCGCGCCGCCTCGGTCACGGTTTGGACTCCTCTGGCCACCGCGAGGCGGGCCGCGCCCACCACGGTGCCGAGATCACCGACCTGGCTGCTGACCACCTCGGTGGGCCAGCTGAGCCGCTCCAGCTCGGCCCGCACACCGGGCAGGAGCTGCGAGAACGCGCCGGTGCTGCCGCCCAGCACGAGCAGCCCCGGATCCAGTACGGCGGTCACCGCGGCGGCCAGCCTGCCCACGTCCACGGCGTGCCGGGCGACGACGGCGCGGGCCGGGGCGTTGCCCTCGCCGGCGAGCGCGAAGAGCCGCTCGACCGTGGCGGGGCCGGCACCGTCGGCATCCGGCCATGCCTCGGCGGCCCGGCGCAGCAGGGAACGGGCCCCGATGTACTCCTCCAGGGCCTCGTGGCGGGGCTCCAGGTCGTCGTCCCAGGGGTAGGGCAGCCGGGCGAGCTCTCCGGCGGCTCCGTTCGCCCCGGCCAGCACCTGGCCTCCCACCACGATGCCGAGACCGATACCGACGCCGATCCGCAGATAGCCGAAGGTGCGCCGGCCGCGCGCCGCGCCCTCGTGCAGTTCCGCGAGCGCGGCGCAGTTGACGTTGTTCTCCAGGTGGACGGGGACTCCGGGCGGCAGCGCGACGGCCACCGCGTCGAAGACGGGCCCCGCCTTGGCGGTCGCCGGGCGCATGCCGGAGCCCTCCTCGGCCCGCGCGGTGACATCACCGACGGCCACGACGATGGTGCGCAGCGGGGCGTCGGCGGGCAGCGCGCCGAGTGTGTCGCGCACCACGTCGGCCGCCTCGGTGCGGGGACCGGTGGCCTCGGCGAGCAGGGTGCCGTCCAGGGCGCAGCCGCGGACCCGGGTGAGCGCCGGGCCGAGGTCGACGGCGAGCACGGCGCCGGCGGCCGGGCCGAGGCGGTAGACGGCGGCGCTGCGGCCCGTGCCGCTGGAGGCGGTGCCGGAGTGGGCGGCCAGATGGACGCTCTCCAGTTCGGCGACGGCGGCGGAGACCGTCGGTTTGGACAGCCGCGCAAGGCTGGCGAGCTGCGGCCGGGTCGCGGTGCCGGCCTGGGCCAGCACGGCGAATACGAGGCTCGCGCTCTCGGTCAGACGGGGGGCTCTTACCACGTCGTGTTCCACAGTTCCCCCAGGTGACAGGCTGCTCTCCCGGGCCGATCGGCTCGGCGGAAGGCGGCGATGGGTTGCCCTGGCGGCACGCCTCGCCGGACCGGGCGAAAGGCCCGGGAAGCCGACTGCGCGACGCCTATTGACACGCACTGTACTTCGTTAGTTAACTTCCTAACGAACGTCACGGTACTCGCCTGCCGTGATCCGTCCAGAGGCCCGTCCCGGGGCTTCACCAGCTCTTCAACAGTCTTGCCCTCCGGCACGGTTCGCCCGCCGTCGCAGCACCCAGCGCACCGACGAAAGAGGATCCGTGCAGGTCACCCCTTTGTCCGGCCCACTGGTGGTCGGCATCGACGTGGGCGGCACCAAGACGCATCTCCGCGCGCTCACGGCCGAGACCGTCGTGGCCGATCACGTCCGTCCCAGCAGCGGCTGGCGGCCGTGCGATCCGGTGGCCGCCGCCGGCTGGCTGGCCGCGCTGCTCGCCGAGGCCCTTCCCAGGGGCACGCGCCCGGCCGCGCTGGCCGTCGGCGCACATGCCTGCGAGACCGCGCGTCAGTGCGCACAGATCCGTACGGCGCTCCAACTCCACTTCGACGCGCCCGCGCTGGTCATGGGCGACGCCGAACTCCTCGTGCCCGCCGCGGGCCTGGACAAGGGTGTCGGCCTGGTCGCCGGCACCGGATCCGTCGCCGTGGGCCGCTTCGCCGACGGCACACCGGTCCAGGTCGGCGGCTGGGGCGCGCTGCTCGGCGACGAGGGCGGCGCCGCCGGCCTGGTCCGCGAGGCCGTCCGTGCCGTATGGGCCGCGCACGACCTCGGCGAGGAGCCCGACGCGCTGGCGCTCGGTCTGCTGGCCGCCTTCGACGTCCCCGAAGTACCCGCGCTCGGCGCCGCGTTGGAGTCCGCCACGGCGCCCTCCGCCGACTGGGGCCGGCACGCCCCGGCCGTGTTCGCCGCCGCCGAGGCCGGCTCCCCGCTCGCCCGCACCGTGATCGCGGAGGCGGGCCGCTCCCTGGCCGCGCTCGTCGAACGCCTCGCCGCCCGTGGGGTGGTGGTCGACGACGTCGTGGTCGCGGGCAGCACCGTCCTCGCCCAGCCCTCGCTGTACGACGCCTTCGTGTCGGCGCTTCAGGAGAGTGTGCCGACGGCCCGGCCGCGCCCCCTGCGGGCACCTCCGGTCGAGGGCGCCGTGGCGATGGCCCGTTCACTTGTGTGACATGTGCCGGTCGCCGACTCTCCTCCACTTCGCCATGACCCGCCCGTAGATCTTCGCTCGAACGACCTCCCGGCCGCACGGCCGCAGAACTCGAGAGAGGCCACACCCATGCCGTCAACCGCCGGGCAGCACACCCCCGCGCCGCTCACCGAACGCACCATGAGACGCAGGGGGTTCCTCAAGACCTCCCTGGGGGCCACGGCCGGTGTCGTGGCCGCGCCCACCCTCGTCGGCTGGCTGGCCGCGGCGGACGCGAAGGCCGCCGCGGCCGCCGCCGCGTTCGTCGACGACTACAAGACGAACATCGTCGCGAACCAGACGCCCGAGACCAACGCGGTCATCCGGATCCTCGGCGGCTTCGCGAAGGTGTGGAAGACGGGCGGCGCCTGGAACACCGGCACACCGCTCGCCCCCGAGGTGCTGCGCGCCAACATGCGCTACTGCGCCCGGATCACCGCCGTGCGCACGGACGCCCAGGCGAAGGAATCGTTCATCGTCGACCGTCAGCACCAGAGCTACTCGGTGATCGCCGGGCTCGGTCCGCTGGCCGACCTGTACAAGTCGGGCGCGAAGGCGGTCACTTCGATCACCAGCGCGCCGGACGGTACCCCCGCCGGGAAGATCAGCGACGTCCTGCCGGCCGACGCGCCCGCGGGGTCCGCGATCGGCGCCGGGTCGTACGACTCGGACCTCGGCCAGGTGGCCAGGCTGGTCGACACGGTGCGCGGCCCCTTCGCCTCCGGCAACCCGGCCAAGTTCGCCTTCCAGTACCCGCGTCCGTGGCGGATGAACGAGGACAGCGAGGTCGTCGACACCGGCGAGAAGGACGAGTTCGGCTTCCCCGTCTACGACTCGAAGGTGGTCGTCGCCCCGCAGCTGCTGCGCCAGCGCAGTGAGAACGCGGCCGAGGACGGCGGTTTCCCCAGCGGCCACACCAACGCCCTGCACCTGGCGGCCCTGGCGTACGCCTACGCCGTACCGGAGCGCTTCCAGGAGATGGTGACCGCCGCCTTCGAGCTCAGCCACACCCGGATCGTGGCGGGCATGCACTCCACGGTCGACGTCCTCGGCGGCCGCGTCATGGCCACCGCCCTGGCCGCCGCCGCGCTGGCCGACCCGGCCAACTCCGATCTCAAGGCCGCCGCCCGGACGCAGGCCCTCGCGTACTTCGCGAAGCGGACCGGCACGACGGCGGACACGCTGTACGCCTACGCCCACTCGGCGGACGTCGGCACCGACCCGTATGCCGACCGCGACGCCAACGCCCGCGCCGTCAGGCCGAAGCTGACGTATGTGCTGACCCGGCGCGGCCGCGACGAGCCCCTGACCGTGCCGAAGGGCGCCGAGGTGCTGCTGGAGACGCGCCAGCCGTACCTGAGCGCGGCCCAGCGCCGCGAGGTGCTGCGTACGACCGCGCTGCCCGCCGGGTATGTCCTGCTCGACGGATCCGAGCAGTGGGGGCGGCTCGACCTGTTCTCGGCGGCGGACGGTTACGGCGCCTTCGACTCCGACGTGACCGTGACGCTGGACGCGGCGGCCGGGGGCTTCGGCGCGGCCGACGCGTGGCGCAACGACATCCGCGGCGAGGGCGGCCTGACCAAGCGCGGCACCGGCACGCTCACGCTGACCGGGCACAACCGGTACCACGGCGGCACGGTCGTCGAGGCGGGCACGCTGGTCGCCGGGTCCGCCAATGCCCTCGGGCAGGGCGATGTGCGGGTGCGGGGCGGCGTGCTGCGCGCGGACAAGGTGCTGCGGGTGCGCGGCTCCTACGTCCAGGAGGGCGAGACGACCCTGGAGCTGCTGCTCCGCAAGAACCACGGTCCGGCGCTCGAGGTGTCCCGTCGAGTGGTGCTGGGCCGGGGCAGCGTGCTGTCGCTGCGCCTCGACGCCGAGCGGCCGCCGGTCGCGGGGGCGACGGTTCCCGTCATCGAGGCACAGCGGTTGCGTGGTCAGTTCGACCGGATCGCGCTGAACTCGGACCGGCTGCGGGCCGTACCCGTCTACACGGCAGAAGGCCTGTCGGTACGACTCCTGAGGCGGTAACGCCGTCCCCGGCGCGGGGGCTGGTGCAGAGTAGGCCCATGGGCCGGCTCCGGATCAGCTCCCGCCGCCGCGGGGCCGACGGCGCCGCGGAGCGGATGATGGCGCTCGAACGGCACTCGGGTACGACCCCCGCGCAGGTGTCGGCAGCGGCATCGCAGGCGCTCCCGGACACGCCCGATGCGCTCAAAACGCCTGACGCTCAGCCCTCGTGGTCGTCCCGCAGGCGCTGGCTGGTCCCGCTCCTCGTGGTCGTGCTGCTGGGCCAGATGGCCGTCGCGATGGTGACGACCGCGCTGCAGCAGACTCCGACGATCGACGAACCCGTGTATGTGGGCGCGGCGGCCGAGTATCTGTACGAGCACCGTCTGGTCCACAACCCCGAGCATCCGCCGCTGGGCAAGCTGGTCATCGGCACCGGTGTGGCGCTGGCCGATCCCCAGGTCGATGGCTCGTTCACGGGCGATCAGGGCCGGTTGGGCCGGCATCTGCTGTACGAGTCGGGGAACGACCCCTGGCGGCTGATGCTGTTCGCCCGGCTCCCCGTGATCGTCCTGACTCTTTCGTTCGGGCTGATCGTGTTCGCCTTCGCCCGTGAACTGGCCGGTGCCGTGGGCGGGTTGGCGGCGCTCGGACTGTACGCCTTCTCCCCCGACGTCATCGCCCATGGCTCCCTGGCCACCTTGGACGTTCCGACGGCCGGGTTCGTGCTGGCGTCGGTCTGGCTGCTGTGGCGGGCCCGCCACCGGCCGCGCCGGTATGTGCCGCTCGCCGGGGTCGCGCTCGGCGCGGCCCTGGCGACGAAGATGAGCGCGTTGGCGGTGGTCCCGGTGGTGGCCGCGCTGGCGGCCCTGTCGGTGTGGTGTGCGAGGGTGTCCGCCGAGCCCGCCGAGCCCCGCCGCAGGACTCTCCTGCGGGCGGTCGCGGGCGCCGGCGTCGTCGTGGTGGTCGCGATCGGCGTCGTGTGGGCCTCGTATCTGGTGGTCGACCCACGGCTGCGGTGGGCACCTCAGCAGCATGTGCCGGTCGTGCACGGGCTGCGGGGGCTCGTGGTGGACCTGCTGCCGTTCCCGGAGGCGTACCGGGACGGGATGCGCGTCCAGTTCGGCTTCGAGAACCACCCGTGGGAGGGCTTTCTGTTCGGCCGGCTCTACACGGGCTCGCTCTGGTACTACCTGCCGGCCGCGCTGCTGGTGAAGACGCCGCTCGGCATGCTCGCCCTGTGGGCGGCGGGTGCGGTTGTGCTGGTGGCCGTTCGGCGGCTGCGGCCGGCGGCGCCGTATCTGCTGGTGCCGACCGCCGTGCTGCTCGCCTCGGCCATGCTCGGGTCACGGGACTTCGGTACGCGGTACGCCGTCTTCGTGCCGATGTTCCTGGCGGTGGCCGCGGGCTGTGCGGTCGCGGTGCGGTGGCGGTGTGCGCCGGTCGCGGTGGGTGCGCTGGTGCTGTTCGTCGCGGTCAGCTCGCTGCGGACGTATCCGTACTACCTGCCGTACTCCAACGAGGCGTTCGGCGGTCCGGCGAAGACGCGGCTGCGGCTGCACGACTCGAACGTGGACTGGGGTCAGGACCTGGGCCGGCTCGCGGACCGGCTGCGCGAACGGTACCCGGGTGAGCGGGTCTGGCTCGTCTACAAGGGCAGCGGTGTGCCGTCCTACTACGGCGTCCGCGCCACCGATCCGCGCAGGGCGCCCGCGCGTGAAGTGCGCGGGCTGCTCGTCGTGTCGGACTCCGCGGCGGCCAAAGCGACCGGGCGGCTGGCCGAATTGATCGACAGCAGTCGTCCGATCGATACGGTCGGCCATTCGATCACCATCTATCGGCGCTGAGCGCAGCGCCCGCACTCCGCTCACACACCTTGGTCACCACGGTGTGTGAGCTATGTTGAAGCACTGTGGAAGACAAAGGAGGCGCCCTGCCATCGCCGCAGCAGGCGCGCGCGCAGGCATCCGCGATCACTTCGGGCAAGACCGCTCCGGAAGCGGAGGCGTCCCCGACTTCCCAGCTCAGGACACTCTTCGACCAGCCCCGCCTGTCCCCCGGACAGCGGCGTATCGCGCAGTACCTGATCGAGCACATCACCGAAGCGGCGTTCCTTTCGATCACCGATCTCGCCGAGCGGGTCGGTGTCAGCCAGCCCTCGGTGACGCGTTTCGCCGGAGCGGTGGGCTTCAGCGGTTACCCGGCGCTACGGGAGAAGCTCCAGGCAATCGCCCTGGGCAGCCTCGCCGGGGGCCCCGCGGCGGCGGAGGAGAACGGCGCCAACGAGCTGCAGTCCGCCGTGGACGCCGAGATCGAGAACCTGGAGAACCTGCGGCGCGACTTCGCCGACCCCGACCAGGTGATCGCCATCGGCCGTGAACTGTCGCGGTCGACCCCGCTGACCATCCTCGGACTGCGCATCTCCGGCTCCCTCGCCGAGTACTTCGCCTACGCGGCACGCCGTATCCACCCCGACGTACGGCTGGTGACCCGCGGCGGCAGCGTCGCCTACGACGCGCTGCTCCAGTCGCGCGAGGCCGGCGGCACCTGGGTGCTGGCGTTCTCCATGCCCCGGCACGCGCAGGAGACCCTCACCGCCGTGCGGGTCGCGCGCAGCGCCGGGCTGAAAGTCGCCCTGGTCACCGACCTGGCGCTCGGGCCGGTGGCCGACACCGCCGACGTCGTCTTCGCCACCGGCACCGGCTCCCGGCTGGTCTTCGACTCCTACGCCGCGCCGGGCGTGATGGCCGCCGCGCTGCTCCAGGCCATGACCGACGCCGACCCGGAGCGCACGCAGGCGCGACTGGAGGACTACGAGCACATCTCGGACGAGCACCAGTTCTTCCTCCGGGACTGAACCCCGAAATCCGGCCGTCGAACCGCCACAGGGTGGGGTGTTTCCATTCAAATCACGCATGAATGTTTTCATGCGCCTTGAAAAGCAGACGGCATATATAAATACTTCACACGCACCATCCGCCCGCCGAAAGCAGCCGGTCCGCTCATGCGCACCTCACCCCATCCGTCGTGCACATGTCGGCTGCCTCGGCGGGCTCCTCAACGAACAGCCGTTGCCGCCGTCTCCTACCCGCGTCGGCGCACGGGCTGTTCGGTCGGGCATCGCACGCGCGAGCGCCCGTGGCGGCGGCCCCGGTCATCCCCTAGGCCGGGGCCGCCCCGACCCCGTCGGACACCCCAGACGACGCCGCACACCCGGAAGCGATGACCATGACCCTGACGACGACGCGCATCAGCCCGGACTGGCCGTGCCAGGTCAAGACCCCCGGCTCCTACGACTGGGAACGTTCGGCGGCCAAGTGGCTGCGTGAGCTGGTGCCGGCCCGCTACGCCAGCTATCCGGCACTGATCCGCCACCCCGTGCTGCTCGCCCGCCATGCGCAGATCCAGGTCCAGAACGAGATCCGGGTCGCCCGCACCGCGCTGCAGACCGCGCGGGCCGACCTGCCTGCCCTCGGCATGCCGGAGTCGGTCATCGAGCTCACCATCAAGATGTACGCGGCGGAGGTCATGCAGTTGCAGCACATCGCCCGCAGCGTGCGCGCGGTGTCCCAGGCGCTGGTCGACCGGGGTCGCTGACCGGTCGTCACCGTTAGCGGTAGGACGCGCCGGGCGGGCTGGATGTGCTGGACTTGCCGGTTGCGGGCCTAGCCTCAGGACGCTCCGGCCGTCGCCGCGCAGGTCACCTCCGCCGAGGGGGAGCCGGACCGCGAGGTGTCGGCGATGAACCCGAACGTGACGCTCGCACCGGGCGCCAGCTTCCCGTTCCACGAGGCGTTGGCGACGGTGGCGGTGCCGTCTCCCGTCGTGGTGAGGGTGCCGTCCCAGACCTGGGTGAGTCGGGTGCCGTCGTCCGGTACGACCGTCGCGGTCCAGCCGGAGACGGACGCGGCGGGCGCGTTGGTCACGGTCACCTCGCCCTGGTAGCCGCCCTGCCAGCTGTTGACGGTCCGGAAGGACGCGGTGCAGGCGGACGAGCCCCCGCGGCCACCGGAGTCACCCGAGTCACCCGAGTCGTCGGCGCCGGGTGCGCCCGGTGCGTTCGGGTCAGGCTCGGCCGATGCCGAGGCACTCGCGGACGAGGCCGGATCCTCGGCCCCGGCCGCCGTGTCGTCGCCGCGGCCGGAGAGCACCAGCGCCCCACCGAAGCCGACGACCGCCGCCGCCGTCACGGCGACCGCGACGGCGGCCCGGCGGAATCCGGGGCCGCCGGATGCGGCCGGGCGGGGGCGGGCGCCGCTGCCGAGCGGTGCGATCCTCGTCTCCTCCGCGACGGGCGGGAGTTCCTGTGTCGCGTCCTCCGTACCGGGCAGGGACGGCGGCACGGCCACGGCTTCGTAGCCGTTCCTGTCCCGCTCCAACTCCTTGAAGAGTTCCGCGAGGGCGTCGGTGCGGCGTGGGCGCAGGACGCGGATCGGTTCCAGGGCCGGGCCTTCGTCGGACTGCTCGGGGTCGGGCCGTGTGGGCACGCCGCTCTCCTTCCGTCCCGTCTTCACGGGATTCACCATTCCCCGAGAAGTGATACGGGGTTGCCGTCCCGCCGGTTCAGCGACATGGTCCGGTCGCAGCGAGGAAACGGTGCAGAGACGCCTTCATCGCGGCGACGAAGGCGTCCCGTCCCGTGTCGTCCAGGACGTCCAGCGACAGGTACGGGTTGAGGTCCTCCAGCTCGACCAGCAGCAGTTCGCCGCCCGGCGCGCGGCAGGCGTCGACGCGCTGGATGCCGTGCGTGATGCCGTTCCACTCCACGAAGCGCCGGGCGAACTCCAGGTCACTGTCGGTGGGTTCGTACGGCTCCAGCTGCCAGCGCCGGTCGGTGTGGGGCGCGTACAGGGCGTACTGGAAGTCGTGGTCGACGAAGTAGAAGGAGACTTCGTAGGCGAAGTCGACGCAGGGCTGGATCAGGACGTCCCCGTCGACCGACTCGCGCACGCCCTGCGCCGGAACGATCCGCAGCCCTATGGAGTCGGCGCCGAGCTTGGGCTTGACGACATACCGGTCGGCGTCGGGCAGCCGGTGCAGGTCGTCGGCGCTTTCCACGGTGGGGATGACCGGGTGGCCGGCCGTGGTCAGGTCGAGCAGGTACTGCTTGCCCGCCATGTCGGCCTTGCCGGAGAGCGGGTTGTACACGCGCGCCCCGGCGGCGAGCGCACGACGGCGGAAGTCGTCGTACGCGTCCTGGTAGTCCAGCACGGGACCGCTGTTGCGGACGACGACCGCGTCGAAGGCGGCCATGAGCGCGGCCGCGTCCCTGGGGTGGCACAGGGCGAGGTCGAAGTCGTCGCGCAGTCGGGAGGTGAGGAAGATGTCCTCGTCGCAGTAGCGCCGCCCGCGCGCCGGGTAGGCCAGGTCGGTGACGTACAGGACGCGGGGTCGGGCGGGCGGCATGCGGGCTCCTCGGCTGCGGCGGCAGCCGATCGTATGCGGACCGCCACTCACCGAACAAACGTCGGGTAAGCCGAGGCAAATATCGGTCTGCCGAGGTCACAGGCCCGCCGACCACAGCTCCCGCCGGCCGATTCCCTCCAGGCCGTGACGAATTGCCGAGGGAGCCCCCGCCGCGGCAGGGCACTCAGGGTGACCGTCCCCCGGCCCACCGCGCAGCACTCAGTACCCCTGAGCAGCGCACTGAGTGCCATGGCCCTCGCTCTGGTGCTACGTTCCCGTTCATGAGCTCCAGCAGTGCGACGCCCGGTCGCGGCGAGAAGGCGGAGGCCGCGGCGGCGAAGCCCCCGATGCGGGAGGCGCTGGTCGCCGCGGCCTTCCAGCTGTTCCTGGAGCGGGGCTACGAGCAGACGACGGTCGACGACATCGTGACGCTCGCCGGTGTCGGGCGGCGGTCGTTCTTCCGTTACTTCCCGTCCAAGGAGGACGTGGTCTTCCCGGACCACGAGCGGTGCCTGGCCGACATGACGGCGTTCCTCGCGACGAGCGGCGAGGAACAGGACCACGAACCGGTGCGACGGGTGTGCGACGCGGCCCGGCTGGTGCTGCGCATGTACGCGGAGAACCCGACCTTCTCGGTCCAGCGCTACCGGCTCACCAAGCAGGTGCCGGGACTGCGCGCCTACGAGCTGTCGGTCGTCTGGCGCTACGAGCGCGCCCTCGCCGAGTACCTGCGCCGGCGTTTCAGCGGCCGGCGCGACGGGACCCTCCAGGCCGACGTGATCGCCGCCGCCGTGGTCGCGGCGCACAACAACGCGCTGCGCTCCTGGCTGCGCTCGGACGGCCAGGGCGATGCGAGCGCCGAGGTGGACCACGCCCTCGGGTATGTGCAGTCCGCCTTCGGCGCCGCCCCTCCCCCGCGCCCCGCCGGCGGATCGCCCGACGGACCGGCCGACGAGCCGGCCGAGGACGTGGTGGTCGTGGTGTCCCGGCGCGGCGCACCGCTGTGGCGGGTCGTGCAGGAGATCGAGACGACACTCGCACGGGACTGAGGGGCACGCACCCTCCACATATTCAGGGTACGCAGTGCCTTTACGAGTGGCACTGAGTGCCATACGCTGAGGCCGTGCACGGTGGCACGGTGAACCGGGCACGTCCGTGCACGGGTGACCCGCGCACGGGGGATTCCGGCCCAGCGCAGGGAGTTGACCAGCGTGTACCACCACTCAGGAAGCGTTGTTCGTCAGACCGCCGGTTCCGCGGTCGGCGTCCTCGACCCCGCGGCGTCCACGGCCGCCGACCGGGAGGCCATCCATTTCCAGCGGTGCACCTGGTGCGGCACCGCCATGTACCACCGGCTGCTGTGTCCGGTCTGTCAGGGCAGTGATCTGCGGACCGAGCGCAGTGCGGGTGTGGGGACCGTCCGGCACTCCACCACCGTGCACCGCAACACCCCCGCCGCGCGCAATGTGTCCCTCGTCGAGATGGCCGAGGGGTTCGTGGTGCGCGGCCGGGTCATGGGCCCGCCGATCGGCATCCACAGCGGGGACCGGGTCCGGCTGTCCACGGCCAAGGACCCGGTCCGCGGCGAGCCGGTGTTCCAGCTGATCGACGAGCCCTACCGCGCCTGGACCTGAGCGAGCCCGGGGACCAGTTCCCGCACACCGACGGGTTGCCCCGTCTCGAAGCACCGGTTGGCGGCGAGCCCGACCGCCAGGGCCAGCGCGCCATCGCGTTCGGTGGCCGTGGGATGCGGATGACGCGGATGCGCCGCCGTACCGGACGTCGCCCCAGAGCCGGCCGGCCGCGTGGGACCGACGGGGCCGAACAGGGCGTCGAGCATGCGCGGGTCGCCTCCGCCATGGGCCTCGTGGGCGGTCACGAGCGGAACGTCCACGGGGGGTCGCCACAGCGGGCGCAGCGTGAGCCGTGCGCCGCCCGCGTGCTCCGCCGCCGTGTCCCCGTGCAGCGCCCCGCTGTTCGAGGCGATCCGGATCCGGGGTGGCTGCCAGCGGCTCTCCTCGACCTCGAGTTCCAGGCGTCCGGCGCTGCCGTTGAACATGACCCGGTAGCCCTCCCACGGTGAGTAGGCGGTGAGGTGGTACGTCATCGTCGCGCCCTTCGCGTAGCGCACGAGGACGGCCATGTCGTCCTCGATGGTGACGGGCCCGTCGAAGACGTTGCGGTCGCGGACGTACCCGTTGTCCGGTTCGGCGTCGAGGTAGAGGGCGCGCAGGGTGTCGTCGGCGGCCAGGTCCAGGGCGAAGGGGTCGTCGGCGGCCGGGGCGGCGCCGTGGGCGCGGTCGTAGTCCCGGCGCAGCCCGTGGCGTTCGCCCGCCGCACGGCCGTAGAAGCCGAGCCGTCCGTAGCCGAAGACGTCCGCCGGCTCGTCGGCGAGCCACCAGTTGACCAGGTCGAAGTGGTGGCCCGACTTGTGCACCATCAGTCCGCCGCTGCGGTCCTTCTCCCGGTGCCAGCGGCGGAAGTAGTCGGCGCCGTGGCGTACGTCGAGCAGCCACTCGAAGTGGACGGAGAGGATCTCGCCGATCGCGCCGTCGGCGAGGAGCGCGCGGACGTTCTCGTGCACCGGGTTGAAGCGGTAGTTGAAGGCGACGGTGAGAGAGTTCCCGGTGTCGCGGACCGTGTCGAGGATCCGGGCGCAGCGGTCCGCGTCGATGGTCATGGGCTTCTCAGTGACCACCCGGCAGCCCGCCTCGAGGGCGGGGACGATGTAGCGGTCGTGTTCGGCGTCGACGGTGGTGACGACGACCTCGTCGATGTCCTCCTTGGCGAGCATCTCGGTGAAGCGGTCCGGCTCCCACTGGGTGGCGGTGGGCTCGCCGTGGTCGGCCAGCAGCCGGTTGTGGAAGGCCATGCGGGCAGGGCTGGGGTCGCAGAGGGCGGCGACGCGGTGGTGGGGGCGTTCGGCGAGGGCCCGGGTGAAGGTCTGGGCGCGGTGGCCGGTGCCGACAACGGCGGCGCGGCGTTGGGGAGTTCGGCTCATTGTGGTGGCCTTTCCCGTCGTACGCCCTCCCAGTCCTCCGCTCGCGCCGGGCGCCCGGGGCGGCCCTCGCTCTTCTCTCCTGGCACAGGCAACGCACAAGTCCCGCCCGCCGTCCTCTCCGGGTGAGGGGCCCGGGGCCGTCCCGGTGCCGACGGAAGGAGGGGCACGTGATCCGTGCCCGGCGAATAGGGGTCACCGCTCTGGCGGTGCTCGCGATGGTGGGGGCGTCGCCAGGGTGGGCTGAGGCTCAACAGGCGTCCGACATACGGCCGTTAGAGCGTGCGGCCGGCGGCGGTGACGGTCTGCCGGCCGACTGGAGCATCACCGGCGAGGGGGCCGCGCGGAAGCTGGTGTGGCGGTCCGACGAGCGGGTCCCGATGGGGGACGCGCGGGTCGAGTTCTACGCCGGTGACCGGCTGCTCGGCCGTCCGGCGCCGGCGAAGGACGGGCGGACGTTCCGGCTCGGACTCGACGGTGTCCCGCTGGACTCCCCGCAGGACCTGCAAGTACGGGCGGCCGGGCGGCGGTTGGACGCGCCCGAGCCGACGTCCGGCGGCCCGCGTTCGGCGGCGCCCGTCCCCCAGCGGCTGCCGGCGAACCAGGTCGATCCCGGCAAGCCGGGTGCGTACCGGACCGTCACCGGCGAGTACGGCCTCGACCCGGTACGGCTGCCCGGATTCCCCCAGCCGGTCGAGATGAAGGCCGTGGTGGTGGCACCCAAGGGCGCTCAGGGCCGCCGTCCGCTCGCGTTGTTCCTCCACGGACGCCACTCCACCTGCTACACCCCGCAGGGCGAGACCGGCGGCGAGTGGCCCTGCCCCGCCGGCACCAAGCCCATCCCGAGCCATCGGGGCTATCTGCGCGACCAGCGGCTCCTGGCCTCCCAGGGCTATGTGACGGTGTCGATCTCCGCCAACGGCATCAACGGCCAGGACTGGAACGCCGAGGACGGCGGCGCACAGGCCCGTTCCTCGCTCGTACGGCAGCATCTCGCCCGCTGGGCCGGCTGGTCCGCCCATCCGGGCACGGCACCGGCGGCCGTACGGAAGGCGCCCCGGGCCGATCTGTCGCGGGTGCTGCTGGTCGGGCACTCGCGGGGCGGTGAGGGCGTGAACCGGGCGGCGATGGACAGCCTCTACCCGCCGCCCGCGCCGCAGGACGGGTATCGCGGCCCGGTGCGCTGGCGCGTTCGCGGCACCGTGCTCATCGGCCCGACGATCTTCGGCCAGAACCCGGTGCCGGACGTGCCGTCGATGACGATCCTGCCGGGCTGTGACGGCGATGTCTCCGACCTCCAGGGCGAGGTGTACGTCGACGGCACCCGGCAGGTCAGCCGCGGTGCCGCGCTGCACAGCGCGGTGTACATGGTGGGCGCCAACCACAACTACTTCAACAGCGAGTGGACGCCGGGGCAGGCCGTGGCGCCCGCCGACGACGACTTCTGGCACGACGAGGAGGAGCCCGACCCGGTCTGCTCCCCGGGCACCCGTACCCGGCTGACCGCCGACCAGCAGCACCGGGCCGGCGCGACCTACATCGCGGCGGCGGCACGGCTGTTCGTCGCCGGGGACGACCGGGTCCGTCCGCTGCTCGACGGCTCGGGCCGCCGCGCGCCCTCGGCCGATCCCGCGCGTGTCCTCACCCATGCGGTGGGCGCCCGGCGCGGCGCGGGCTTCCTGCCGGACGGCAAGGTCACCGTGAGCGGGGGCCGGCTGTGCTCGGCGGTGCATCCGTCGTCGGCCACCGCCTGTCTCGCGTCGGAGACGGCCGGTACGTCACCGCACTTCGCGCGGTGGGAGACCGACCGCGAGCCCGGCCGCCGCGCGGTCGCGCTGCGCTGGTCCGCGGCGGGTTCTCCCGTACGGGTACGTCCCGACCGGTCGTTGTCGCTGACCGGTGCCAAGGCGCTGGCGCTGCGTGTCATCGTGCCTCCGAACAGCACCGGAACCCGGCTGGACGTCTCCGTCACCGACACCGCGGGACGGCACCGGACGCTCGGCCGCGTCCAGGTCGACGGGCTGCCGGGATCGAACCGGACCGCGTCGTACTGGGCGCGCGAGGTGCGGGTGCCGATCGGCGCCGACGACGTGGCCGCGGTCGACCTGCGGCACGTCGCTTCACTGGAGTTGACGCCGCGCACCAGGTCCGGGCGGGCCTGGCTGATGGACGCCTGGGCCTGGCGGCCGGGCACCGCCCAGGTGCGGGAGGCTCCGCTGGCTCGCGTCGACGTGGGCCGGCTGACCGTCGAGGAAGGGGACTCGGGCGAGCGGACGTACCGGGTGCCGGTCGAGGTGTCGGGGCGGGGTGACGGGCAGGTACGGCTGTTCGTCACCGACCCGGCCACGGACCGGGTCACGCACCGGCTGGTGACGGTACGGCCCGGCGCGCACGACATCGACGTACCGGTGAAGGTCCTGGGCAACACCCGCTACGGCGACGACGTCACGCACAACGTCTTCGTGAAGGCCGTCCGCAGCAGCGTGGTCGGCTCGCACCTCGGCGGGGTGACCGCCAAGAACGACGACCCGGTCCCCACGCTCGGTATGACTCCGGTCGCGGACCGGGTGACCGAAGGGAAGCCGCTGAAGTGGCGGGTGACCCTGTCGACTCCGGCCGATGTCGAGGTCGGCGGCATGCTCGCCGTGGTTCCGGTCACGGATGGCCGGGAGCTGTCCAGCAAGGACGTCGACCCGGCCTGGCTCAGGGATGCCACCGGGGCCTCGCCGGATCCGGAGCGACCGCTGTCCCAGGTCGAGGGGCTGTCGCTGTGGGTGTCCGTCCCCGCGGGCGAGTCGAGCACGGAGGTGACCGTGCCGACACGCAAGGACACGGTCGCCGAGCCGGCCGAGTCGGTGCGTCTGCGGTTGGCCGACGACTCCGGTGAGCCGGTGCCCGGCGGGCCGGTGGTGACGGGCACGGTCGTCGACGCGTCGTGAGACAGGCCTCGCGGGCGGGCACCGGCCACCGGATGCCCGCCCGCGAGGGCGACGTCCGCGCCCGTGTACCGACTTGCGGGGCCGGCCGGTCGCGTCAGTGCGCTTCGTGGTCCGGAGGGAACGTGGCGTCGTCCTCCATCAGGTCCAGGTCCGGCGGGACGAGCGTCGTGGACTCCACCAGGCCCCGCAGCAGGTTGTGCAGCAGACGGTTGTCGCCGGGGCGGCCCTGCGACCTGTCGTGCAGCAGGGGGTAGCGGAAGCCGGTGCGGTCCAGCCGACGGCGTACGTCCTCGATGCGGTACTCGATCCTGCGCTCGTTCCAGCCCGCGTCGGGCCGTAGGTCGGCGAGTTGCCGGGCGGCCATGGCGTAGCTCAGGGGCCGCGGGTCCTCCTCGTACAGCAGATAGCGCTGGCCCAGGACGACCAGCAGCAGCCGTTCGTCGTCGTCGAGCGGCCACATGTCCGGCCGCACCGTCTCGGCCCTGCGCCGGGCGACCGGGCCCTGGTCGTCATGGCCGGCGACGTACAGCTCGACCAGGTGTTCCCGGTACCCGGAGCCCTTCACGAACAGCGGGGTGTAGCCGGTGGCGAGCGGCATCGGCTCGGTCGCGGTGTGCATCATCCGTCCGCGGGGCAGCCGGACGAGCTGCTGTCCGGTGTTGCGCAGCCACCACTGCCCCTGCTGGTACGTCAGTTCGCCGTGCCGTCGGCTCACCCGCAGATCGTCCACGCCGACCCCCAGGTCCACGTCCGGCCGGTCGCCCCGGCCGAAGCGCACCGTCAGGCCCGGGCG
Organism: Streptomyces muensis; assembly: GCF_021474425.1. Taxonomy (GTDB): domain Bacteria; phylum Actinomycetota; class Actinomycetes; order Streptomycetales; family Streptomycetaceae; genus Streptomyces; species Streptomyces muensis. The sequence continues at coordinate 105,932 of NZ_JAKEIP010000008.1, forward strand.
GGGCGGGGCCGTGAGATCTCCGGTGACCGTGCGGGCGTGCAGGGTGCCGGGTGTCGTGGGCGTGACACCGCGCGCGAGGCTGGCTTTCAGGGGCATCGCTGGTCTCCCTCGGTGGTTCATGGTGATCTCGGCTCGGTGGGTGGATGCGTTCAGCAGGATCCCGTACCCGCCCGGGACCCCTCCCCATCACAAGGGGGTCGGCCATCGGTCAGTAGGCCGGCTTCATGCCTCCCGCCGGCAGCTTCTTGCCGTCCTCGCGGGCCACGCTGCACATCACGTGGCGAAAGCCCGCGTCCCACTCCTCGTCCGTGGAGGACCAGCCCCACATCTCGTGCCCCTTGCCGCGAGCCCAGTCGACGCCGTACTTCTCCTCGCAGAGCCCTCCCGTGTCGACGCTGTCCGAGGAGCCCTCGCCCGACGCCCACGTCCAGCCGGCGATCTGCTCGTCGTGCGGCTCGTCGCAGGACACCAGGGTCTCGGTGGTCGAACCGTCCTCGTCCTCCTCGGAGTTGATGCAGTCACCGGGTCCGAGCTGGGTGATGTACACCTCGTCGCCGAACCTGCGGAAGTCACCGAGGGGGCCGCCGAGGGTGGCGTGCTTCAGGAAGAGCAGACAGGCCGAGGCGGGCGGCTCGCTCTGACCGGACTCGGGGGTCAGGACGTACAGCACCGGGTCGGGCATGGTCGCCCGCAACTCGGCGGTACGCCGGGCGCATTCGCCGCGTACGGCCTCCGTGTCGGTCGCCGGTGCGCCCCGCTCGGCCGCCACGGTCGCGATGACCTGCCCCTGGGGGTCGTCGTCACGGCAGTCGACGAGCTTGAGGCCTGGCCGTCCCTCGAAGTCCTCGCCCTTCCAGTCGGCGTCGACGCACTGGCCCGCGCCGAGCCCGTCGCGCAGGCCGACCTGCCTGCCGTACGGGTACGCGCTACGGGTCACGGTCGGCGACGGGAGGGCGGAAGGGGTGGCCACGGGCTTCGCCCTGACCTCCGGGCTCCGCGTCCCGTCGTCGGCGCCGCCGAAGGCGAGGGCGCCCACCCCGAAACCGCCGCCCGCGACGAGCGCGGCGGCGAGCGTCAGCAGCACGGGCAGCCGGCGGACCGGCGAGGGCAGGGCGTCGAGCGGGGTACGGCGGGTGGCCGTGGGGCTGCCGTCCCGGGGCG
>NZ_JAKEIP010000009.1 GCF_021474425.1 Streptomyces muensis
GGTGGGCGCCGCGGCGGCCGCCCTCCCCGCGAGCGCGGCGGGGGTGTGAGGGCACGCGGGGCAGGAACGTTCACTCGCCGGCATGATCCGCCGGACAGGCCCTAGCGCGGCGAGGTGGTCCCGAGCGCCGCCGACAGATCCGGCAGGGAGTCCGCCGACACGTACACGGTGGACGCGTCCACCAGCCCCGCTGTGCCCAGGTCGAGGCGGACCGGTGGGTCCAGGCGCAGGGCGGCGTTCAGTGAGCTGCCCACGGAGCAGGCCACCGCGCCGGGTTCGCCCGGCACGGGCCGCGGGCCCCGGCCCGGAACCGTACGGACCACCGACGAAACGGAGCGGACCGCCGGGCGCGGCAACGTCACCTCGCCGAGGAAGCCGGTCCGCAGGAGCACCCGTTCCGCGTCCACCTCGTGCGGATGCCGGAGCACCGCCGCCACCAGCCCGAGCCCGGCCAGCACCAGCAGCGCCTCGAACGCCGCGTGCGCCGGCCGGGCCGCGGGCGGCAGCATCGACGACAGCAGGAAGGCCACTACGACTTCCATCGCCACCAGGGGCAGCACCAACTGCCGCACCCCTGCCGAGTGCCGCAGCCCGGGCGCCGGCCCACGCCGCATCAGCACCGCCGCCAGTGACCTGACCCAGACCCGTACGACACCGAACCTGGTCGGCCCGGCAGTCACGGACCCGGTCACCCGCCCTGTCGCCGTCACCCTTGCCCCCGTTCTCTCGCTCCGGCTTCAACTCCCCCCAGGTTCACGGGAGTCGGGGGCCGAGGGCAGTGACAAATGTCAACAACTCATCCGTGCCGCCGCCCAGTCCGCGTGGTCCGAGTCGATGCCGTCGCCGCCGTCGGTGACGATCAGCCGGACGACCTGGGCGCCGGTCACGTCGACCGTGAGCGGCTGGGCCGGCATCGCGTTGGTGAGGGTGCCGGTGGTGGCGGCCTTGGTGTCGTCCGCCCAGATCTCGAAGGCGACGGTGCCGTTCGCGCCCTTCTCGTCGTCGACGCCGACGTCGGCGGTCACGGTCTCGCACGCACCGCCGGCGTAGTACTCGACGGCACTCTCGGCATGCACGCCGAGCCCCGTGCCGTACACCACACCCCCGATGGTGATCGGGTTGCCGTCGCCCGCGTCGCTCTCGCCGTTGCTGGTGTCGCGCTCGACGGGCCCCCAGCCGTTGGCGGCCGACAGCCACGGAAGGTCACCGAGCCCGGACGTCCCCGAGGGCGGTGGCGCCACCACGGTCGCGGTCAAGGGGAGCGCGTTGTCGACGCGGATGCCGGAGGGTGAGCGGTAACCGGCCCTGAGTGTGAGGCCGTACGAGCCTGTGGGTGTGCCCTCCGGCGGGGTGACCGTCCACGTGGTGCGCAGGGAGCGGCCCGGCGGCAGTGCGGGCGAGGAGGTCGGGGACGTCGCCTCGACGCTCCACCCCTCCGGTCCGATCAGCGTGACGGACACGCGCCTGGCCGTCGTACGCCCGAGGTCGGTGACCGTCGACGTCCACGCGGCCGTACCGCCCGCCTCGACCAACGAGCCGCCGTCCAGGCCGAGTTCGACGGCCGGCGGGTGGTGGGCCCACCTGGAGTCGGCCGACACCCGGAGCAGGACCGTGCCGTGCGCGGGCACGGTCGCGGAGACGGCGCCGGCGGTGTGGTAGCTGCGGTGCTGCCACAGGTCGCGCAGCGTGTAGGCGTCGGCGTCGGGCAGACCGACCGCGGCGGCGGTCGTGGCGATGCGCCGGGCGGTGTTGGACTCGTTGAAGAGGGCCACCGCACGGCTGCCGTCCCGCATCTCCTTGGCGACGACCCAGCGGCCGCCTCCGGACGAGATCACCGCGCCCTGCTTGCCCAGCGGGTCCTGGTCGACCGCGATGACCTCGCGGTTGCCGAGGATCTCGAAGGTCTCCTCGGAAGCCGACCGCAGATCGGAGCCGATGAGCAGCGGCGCGGCCATGACCGCCCACATCGAGAAGTGCGAGCGGTACTCGGTGTCCGTCATGCCGCCGTTGCCGACCTCCAGCATGTCGGGGTCGTTCCAGCGTCCGGGACCCGCGTACGGCGCGAGCGGCAGGTTCCGCTTGAGGATCGACAGCATCGAGCCCCAGTTGTCGCTGATGTCCCCGGTCGTACGCCAGAGATGGCCGACGTCGGCCGCCCACTCCCAGGGTTCGTTCTCGCCCCACTCGCAGATGCTGTAGACGATGGGCCGGCCGGTGGCCTTCAGGGCGTCGCGCATGGTCGTGTAGCGCAACTTGGCGTCCGCGCCCTGGTTGTTGCAGTTGTCGTACTTCAGGTAGTCCACGCCCCAGTCGGCGAACTGCCGGGCGTCGCTGTACTCATGGCCGAGGGCGCCGGGGAAGCCGGCCGGGTTGCAGGTCTTCGTGCCGGCGCTGGTGTAGATGCCCAGCTTCAGGCCCTTGGCGTGGACGTAGTCGGCGACCGCCTTGATCCCGTTCGGGAAGCGGACCGGGTCGGGTACGAGCTTCCCGTTCGCGTCCCTGGACGGCAGGGCCCAGCAGTCGTCGAGGTTGACGTACTCGTACCCGGCGTCCTTGAGGCCCTTCTCGACGAAGATGTCCGCGATCCCCTTGACCATGGACTCGTTGAACTCGGCACGGCAGTGGGTGGAGTTCCAGTTGCTGAAGCCCATGGGCGGGGTGAGGGCGAGGCCGTCGTCCACGGTGGGCGCGCCGATGGCTGCGGCGGGCGGGGCCGCGGCGGCGGGCGCGGCGAGTCCCGCCGCGCACAGCAGTCCTGCGGCGAGCGCTGCGACGGCTCTGACCGCTCCGCGACGGGTTGTGCGGGTGTGAAGGTGACGCATCGTTACGTTCCTCCGTACCTGCGAGAGGCGGGATGGCGGCATGTACGCGTCATGACGGGGTCACGGTAGAACCTGTCGGAGTGTGTTGGAAGTCGTCGGATGGCGCGAGGGGTGCCGAGACATTCTTTTGAACATGTTCAAGACTCTGCGCTAGGCTCGTTCCCACACACGAGGGGGAGTCGATGAAGATAGTGATCCCCGGGGGAACCGGGCAGGTGGGCGCGGTCCTGAACCGTGCGCTGAGCGGCGCGGGCCACGAGGTCGTCGTCCTGACCAGGCGGCCCTCGCGTGAGGGCGAGCTGCACTGGGACGGGGAGGTGCTCGGCCCCTGGGCCGAGGCGATCGACGGCAGCGACATCGTGATCAACCTGGCCGGGCGCAGCGTCAGCTGCCGCTACACCGCGCCCAATCTGCGGGCCATGATGGATTCGCGGGTGCACTCCACCCGGGTCGTGGGAGAGGCGATCAGCTGTGCCGCCCGGCCGCCGCGGGTCTGGCTCCAGATGAGCACGGCCACCGTCTACGCCCACCGCTTCGACGCGCCCCACGACGAGGCCACGGGCGTCATCGGCGGCGGCGAACCCGATGTGCCGGACTACTGGGCCTACAGCGTCGAGATCGCCAAGGCCTGGGAGCGGGCCCAGGAGGAGGCCGACACACCGCACACCCGGAAGGTCGCCCTGCGCTCCGCCATGGTGATGAGCCCCGATCGCGGCGGCGTGTTCGACGTCCTGCTGCGACTGGCGCGCCTCGGACTCGGCGGTCCCGTCGCGGGCGGCCGACAGTACGTCTCCTGGATCCATGACCGGGACTTCGTGCGCGCGGTCGAGTTCCTGGTCGACCGGCCGGATCTCACCGGTCCGGTGAACATCGCCGCTCCCGAACCCCTGCCGCACCGAGCGTTCATGCGGGCACTGCGCTCGGCGTGGGGCGTTCCGGTGGGCCTGCCCGCGACGAGGTGGATGGCCGAGATCGGCGCGTTCGCGCTGCGCTCGGACACCGAGCTCCTGCTGAAGAGCCGCCGGGTCGTCCCCGGCCGGCTGCTCGACGAGGGCTTCGTCTTCGAGTACGCCCGGTGGCCGGAGGCGGCCGGCGACCTCGTACGACGGGTGCGGCAGGGCCGGCTCCACGGGGTGCGGCCCGGGGGTGCAATCGCGTCGCTGTCACGTTCGCCACGAGGCGGAGCGTGACTCCCGCCTCCGTTTCGCAGTTGAAACGGTCATGAAGAAGCGCAGCATGCTCGCCATCGCCTCCCTGGCCACCGGATTCGTCGTCGCGGCGGTCACCCCGTCCCACGCCATCGAGCTCCCCGTCACCGGTTCCCCCGCCACCGGGGCCCCCGACGCCGCTCTGCCGGCCGGCGCCGAGACCAAGCTCGGCGGTGTGAGCGTCGACAAGGCCCTGGACACCGTCGGCAGGGCCATCAACCGTGAGACGGAGCGGGCTGTGAACGACGCCCCGCACGGGAAGAAGGCAAAGAAGGGCTGACGAGCCCCCCGACTCGACCGCGGCGCCGTACCCCCGCATCCGAGGGGGCCCGGCGCCGCTGTCATGCGCTCTCTACGGGAGCTGGTTTCCGTGGCAGGGTGGAGCGGGCAAGCCACAGGGGGCCAACAGAAGAGGGGGAAACGTGATCGTCTGGATCAACGGCGCGTTCGGTGCGGGGAAGACCACCACCGCACGCGAACTGATCGAGCTGATCCCGAACAGCACGCTCTTCGACCCCGAGGTCATCGGCGGAGCACTCACCCACCTGCTTCCGCCCAAACACCTCACCGAGGTCGGTGACTTCCAGGACCTGCCGATCTGGCGGCGTCTCGTGATCGACACGGCGGCCGCGCTGCTCGCCGAGCTCGGCGGGACCTTGGTGGTCCCGATGACATTGCTGCGCCAGGAGTACAGGGACGAGATCTTCGGCGGCCTCGCCGCCCGCCGCATCACCGTGCGGCATGTGCTCCTCGCCCCGGCGGAAACGATCCTGCGCGAGCGGATAGCGGGGCGGGAGATCCCGCCCGAGCTGCCCGACGGCGAGATACGGGTCCGGCAGTGGTCGTACGACCACATAGAGCCGTACCGCGCCGCACTCGCCTCCTGGCTCACCGCCGACGCGTACCCCGTCGACAACGGCGGGCTGACCCCGTACGAGACCGCCGTCCGCATCGCGGAGGCGGTCGGCAGCGGTACGGTCCCGGTCTGCGACATCGTGCAGACGCCCGAGCCCACCGCCGAGACCGTCGCCTCGGGCGTCCTGCTCTTCGACGAGGAGGACCGGGTGCTGCTCGTCGACCCCACCTACAAGGCCGGCTGGGAGTTCCCCGGCGGTGTCGTCGAGCGGGGTGAGGCGCCCGCGCGGGCAGGCATCCGGGAGGTCGCGGAGGAGACCGGGATACGGCTCGACGACGTCCCGCGGCTTCTCGTGGTCGACTGGGAGCGGCCCTCACCCCCGGGTTACGGAGGTCTGCGCCTCCTCTTCGACGGCGGGCGCCTGGACTCCGCGGAGGCCGCACGCCTTCTGCTGCCCGGACCCGAGCTGCGCGACTGCCGGTTCGTCACCGAGGAGGAGGCGGCCGACCTGCTGCCACCGGTGCGTTACGAGCGGCTGCGGTGGGCGCTGCGGGCACGGGAACGCGGGGCGGCGCTCTATCTGGAGGCGGGCGTTCCGGCGCCTTCCTGAGCGAGCCGCAGCTCGTCGTACGGGTACGGCGTCGACTTGCTCTCGTGCTGCAACCGCTTGACGAAGTCACGCATCACGACCGCAAGCGGAGCGTAGCGTTCGATGAAGTCGGCGGCGGACCGCGGGATGTCCCGCGGCCTCGCCCCGGCGGCGCAGTCGCGCACGAAGGCCTCGCGATCGTCCGCGCCGTAGCCGTACAGGGCGGTCGCGAGCCATTCCACGTAGTGGAACGCGGTGTAGTCGCGGTCGTAGTGCCGGTGCCGCTGGAAGAAGCCGCGTTCCTGCGGGGTGAGGGGGAAGCGAGCGGACAGGGCGAGGCCGTAGTCGGCGAGATAGAGGCGTTCGCCGTCCGTGAGGAAGTTCAGGAAGCGCGCGTCGAAGTGCACGAGCCCGTTGTCGCGGAGGAAGCCGGTGGTGGCCGCGAGCTCCCGTGTCACGAAGGCGCACGCGGCGTCGGCCTCCTCCGTACGCAGCCGGGCGTCCAGCCATTCGGTCAGCGTGTACGGCACGTACTCCAGGAACAGCGCCAGGCTCGCGGACGCCGTCCGCAGTCCCTCGACGCGCTCGCGCACCCGCGGGCTGCCGCCCCAGTAGGCGACGGTCCGCTCCACATCGGACAGCAGCTCGTGCAACGGCTGTGGTGTGTCGGGCAGGACCCGCCAGTGGTGCGTCAGCGGGAAACCGGCGAACCGGCCGGCCAGGACCCAGTTCGTGGTCATCGTGTGCACGGCGAGCTCTCGCCAGGCACCGAACCCCGGGCTGCCGATGCCGTAGTGGAAGAACGTCGGCAGCCCGAGGAGGTTCGCCGTGGAGCGGACGTTCTCCGGCCGCATCTCGACGTCGGTGAGCGGGACCCGCTTCACGAAGACCCGTCTGCCGTCCACCTCGACCAGCGTCGAACGGCCGCCGATTCCGGTGCCGAGCGGCTCGCCCGACTCCACGAGGGCCGTGATGTCGTGATCGCTGAGAAGCGCCAGGGACGTGGCGATGTCGGTGTGGGCGGTGAGGCGTTCGGCTCGGATCATCGCCCCATCATCAGCTGCGCGGGGCTCAACTCGCCGCGTAATTGCGCAGGAACAGCGCCTCGGCGACCGACAGCCGCTCCAGCTCCTGCGGCGACACGCTCTCGTTCACGGCGTGGATCTGGGCCTCCGGCTCGCTCAGGCCGATGAGGAGGATCTCCGCGTGCGGGTAGAGGGCGGCGAGGGTGTTGCACAGCGGGATCGAGCCGCCCTGGCCGGCGTACTGCATCTCCTGGCCCGGGTAGGCGACCGCCATCGCGTCCGCCATGGCCTGGTACGCCGGGCTGCCCGTGTCGGCGCGGAACGCCTGGCCCTGGCCGATCTGCTCGGTGCGCACCCGGGCACCCCACGGCGTGTGCGTCTCCAGATGGGCCTGGAGCAGCTTGGTCGCTTCGGCCGCGTCCACGCCCGGCGGCACCCGCAGGCTGATCAGCGCACGCGCGCTCGCCTGCACGGACGGGGTGGCGCCGACGACCGGTGGGCAGTCGATGCCGAGGACCGTGACGGCGGGGCGGGCCCAGATGCGGTCGGCGACCGTGCCGGAGCCGATCAGCTCCACGCCGTCGAGGACCTTGGCGTCCTGGCGGAACTGTTCGTCCGCGTACTGCAGCCCCTCCCACGAGGCCTCGCCGGTCAGCCCGTCCACCGTCGTCGAACCGTCCTCGGCGCGCAGCGAGTCCAGTACGCGGATCAGGGCGCCGAGCGCGTCGGGCGCGGCGCCGCCGAACTGGCCGGAGTGCAGGTTGCCTTCGAGCGTGTCGATCCGCACGCGGACCAGGGTCATGCCGCGCAGCGTCGAGGTGACCGTCGGCAGGCCGACCCGGAAGTTGCCCGCGTCGCCGATCACGATCGTGTCGGCCTCCAGCAGGTCCGGGTGCTCCTCGGCGTACCGCTCCAGACCGCCCGTGCCCATCTCCTCCGAGCCCTCGGCGATCACCTTGACGTGGACCGGTATGCCGCCGTTCGCCTTCAGCGCGCGCAGGGCGAGCAGGTGCATGATCACGCCGCCCTTGCAGTCGGCGGCCCCGCGCCCGTACCAGCGGCCGTCACGCTCGGTCAGCTCGAAGGGCGGGGTGCGCCAGGCGGCCTCGTCCAGCGGGGGCTGCACGTCGTAGTGGGCGTAGAGCAGGACCGTCTTGGCGCCCTCGGGGCCGGGCAGGTAGCCGTACACCGACTGCGTGCCGTCCGGGGTGTCGAGCAGGGCCACGTCCTGGAAGCCCTCGGCGGCGAGCGCGTCGGCGACCCAGCGGGCGGCGCCCTCGCTCTCGCTCCTGGGGAACTGGTCGAAGTCCGCCACCGACTTGAACGCCACCAGCTCGGTGAGCTCCGCCTTCGCCCTGGGCATCAGGGAGGCGACGGTCTCGGCGACCGGATTCGACGACATGGGCACGCTCCTTGTGGGTGCGACGTTGTACGTGTGAGTGCTGTGATCCTCCCACAGCGGCCTGCGACGATGCCCGCCGTAGGATGCGGGGGACAGCAGCAGGCGGCGGCTTGAGCGGGAGCAGTAGACCATCGTGAGCAGCGAGAACTCTTCGGCGGACGACGTACGGCAGGTGTGGGACGTCGTCGTGGTGGGCGCGGGACCCGCGGGAGCCTCGGCCGCGTATGCGGCGGCCGTCGCCGGGCGGCGCGTGCTGTTGCTGGAGAAAGCGGAGCTGCCGCGTTACAAGACCTGCGGCGGCGGCATCATCGGCCCCTCGCGCGACGCGCTCCCGCCCGGCTTCGAACTGCCCTTCCGCGACCGCGTGCACGCGGTCACCTTCTCCAACAACGGCCGCTTCACCCGGACCCGGCGCTCCAAGCAGATGCTCTTCGGGCTGATCAACCGGCCCGAGTTCGACCAGCAGCTCGTCGAGCACGCCCAGAAGGCGGGTGCGGAGCTGCGCACGGGCGTCACCGTGCAGCGCGTCGAGCAGCACGGCTCGGCGGTGCCGGACCGGCGCAGCGTCGCCGTCGTCCTCCAGGGCGGCGAGACGCTGCTCGCGCGGGCCGTGGTCGGCGCGGACGGCAGCGCCAGCCGGATAGGGGCGCATGTCGGGGTCAAGCTCGACCAGGTGGACCTCGGCCTGGAGGCGGAGATCCCGGTGCCGGACACCGTCGCCGAGGACTGGGAGGGACGGGTGCTCATCGACTGGGGGCCGATTCCCGGCAGTTACGGCTGGGTGTTCCCGAAGGGGGACACGCTCACGGTCGGGGTGATCTCCGCGCGCGGTGAAGGGGCCGCCACCAAGCGGTACTTGGAGGAGTTCATCGGGCGGCTCGGGCTCGCCGGGTTCGAACCGAGCATCTCCTCAGGGCACTTGACGCGCTGCCGTGCCGACGACTCGCCGCTCTCGCGCGGGCGTGTGCTGGTGTGCGGGGACGCGGCCGGGCTGCTGGAGCCGTGGACCCGCGAGGGCATCTCGTTCGCGCTGCGGTCGGGGCGGCTCGCGGGGGAGTGGGCGGTCAGGATCGCCGAGGCGCACGACGCGGTGGACACCCGGCGCCAGGCGCTGAACTACGCCTTCGCGATCAAGGCGGGACTCGGCGTCGAGATGAGCGTCGGCAAGCGTCTGCTGACGGTGTTCGAACGCCGTCCCGGCCTCTTCCACGCCACGCTGACCGGTTTCCGCCCGGCCTGGAAGGCCTTCATGGACATCACCCGCGGCTCGACGTCGCTGGCCGAGATCGTCCGCACCCACCCGATGGCCCACCGCGCGCTCACCGCGATGGACCGCCGCCAGGCGCCGACGCCGGCTCCGGCCGACGACGAGGGCGCTTCCTGACGCCGGCCGGATCACTACTCGACGGTGATCCGGAAGACGGGATGGTCCGGGGCCGCCGCGATGATCTCCTCGTCGGAGGACTTCGCGGTGACCCCCTGGAAGTACTGGTTGACCTCCCAGCCCCACTTCTCCAGATAGGTCCGCAGGATCGGGAGCTTCTCCTCGTCCGGAAGCTCCACCGCGGCGAACTGCCGCACCTTGCGCCCGACGCGCAGTTCCCCGCCGCCGGCCGCGCGCATGTTGCGCACCCACTGCGAGTGGCCGCGCGCCGAGACGAGGTACCGCGTGCCCTCATAGGTGTGCGGGTTGACCGGGATGCGCTGCATCTTGCCGCTCTTGCGTCCGCGCACCGACATCTCCGCGGTGCCCGCGATGCTGAGCCCGTGCCGGGCCAGCCAGCCGATGACGCTGTTGAGCCGGACGTTCAGCGGGCTGCCCTTGAGGTAGTACGGCGACGACATGGTGACCCCCAGCTGTTCGTTTCAGAGAGCGGTGCTCTCGCTTGAGAGCAGTGTGCACGACAACGCCGATCCAAAGCAAGAGCACCGCTCTCTAATGTGTGCACTGCTCCGAATTCATGGAAGACTGCCTCCTATGAGCAGTCGCACCGCACAGGGCGTACGCGCCCGCGCCAGGATGGAAGTCACCGCGGCCATCAAGGACGAGGCCCGCAGACAGCTCGCGGCCGAGGGCGCCGCCAAGCTCTCGCTGCGTGCCGTGGCCCGTGAGCTCGGCATGGTCTCCTCCGCGCTCTACCGCTACTTCCCCAGCCGCGACGACCTGCTGACCGCCCTCATCATCGACGCCTACGACTCCCTCGGGGAGAGCGCCGAGGCCGCACACGCCGAGGCCGTCGACGCCGAACCCGTGCGGCGCTGGACTACGGTCGCGCAGGCCGTACGGGACTGGGCGCTGCGCCATCCGCACGAGTACGCGCTGATCTACGGCTCGCCCGTGCCCGGGTACACGGCGCCCGACACCACGGTCCCGCCCGCCTCCCGCGTCGGCCTCGTCTTCATCGGCATCCTGCGCGAGGCCCGGGCGGCCGAGGGCCTCACCGAACCGGCACCCCTGCCCGCCGAACTGCGCCCCGAGGCCGAGCGCATGGCCGCCGACCTGGCCCCCGACCTCCCGCCGGCCAACGTGGCGGCCCTGGTCGCCTGCTGGGCCCAGCTCTTCGGGCTCGTCGGGTTCGAGCTGTTCGGGCAGTTCAACCGGGTCGTGGAGGACCGGGAGACGTTCTTCCGGCATGCGGTGGGCCGGCTCGCGCACGAGGTCGGTCTGGTGGACGGACAGCGCCTGACCGACGCGAGCTGACCGACGGGGCATGTCAGGGGACCGGCACCGGTGACGGCAGCAGTTCCGGATCCTGGCGCAGGATCCGGGTGTGCGGGGCACGCAGCGCGGGCCGCGGGTCGGCGACCCAGGGCCGCGGCGGCTGCGCGGGCTGCGGGGCAGGGAGCCCGAGGTGGGGGACGTACTTCGCGGGGAGTACGTGTGATCACCACGCGCGGGTGACGCCGCCCGGCCGTCATCGCGTCTAGCGTGGCGGACATGGACGAGCAGCAGGAACGCCGGGGCGGCGGTCCGCAGACGTGGTGGCGGCACGGGCCGCCGGGGTGGAGCCGGTGGGTCGACGAGGAGCACGCGCCGCGCTGGCCGTGGCGCTCCACCCTGCTGATCACCTTCTTCGTGCTGGCCGGCTCGAACTTCGCGGCCGAGGGGCAGGGGGACTCTCGCGAGCATCTCGACCCCTTCGCACGGGTGTTGCTGTTCGTGGCGTCGGGCCTGCTGCTGTGGCGCAAGCGGTATCCGGTGGTCGTCGTGTTCGGGACGTCGGTGGCCGCCACGCTCTACCTGGGTGCCGGTTACCCCTATGGGCCGGTCTTCCTGGCCGTGGCCATGGCCTGCTTCAACGCCATCCTCCTGGGGCACCGCAAAGCGGCCTGGGCCGCGGTCGGCGTGTTCTGGGTCGGGCATGCCCTGGTGGCGCACTGGCTGTACCAGTGGCTGCCGCCGTCCGGTGACTCGGCCGCGCCCTGGGGGCAGGAGGGTGTGATCGCCGCGTGGGTGGCGGCGATCGTGGCGGTGTCGGAGCTGGCCAGGACCCGGCGCGAGCAGTGGGCGAAGGAGCGGGCCGAGCGGGCGCAGGCGGCACGCCGCCGGGCGGACGAGGAGCGGCTGCGGATCGCCCGCGAACTGCACGACGTGCTCGCGCACAGCATCAGCGTGATCAATGTGCAGGCGGGCGTGGGCCTCGCCCTCCTCGACACCGACCCCGAACAGGCCCGCACCGCGCTCACCACCATCAAGGCCAAGAGCAAGGAGGCGCTCGGCGAGGTCCGCCAGGTCCTCGACACGCTGCGCGCCCCCGGCGACGCCCCGCGCACCCCGGCGCCCGGCCTCGACCGGCTGCCCGAACTGGTGGAGCAGGCCGCGAGCGCCGGCCTCACCGTCGAGGTCGAGGGCGAGCCGCCCCGCCTGGCGCCCGGCACCGACCTCGCCGCCTTCCGGATCGTCCAGGAGGCCCTCACCAACGTCGTACGCCACTCGGGATCACGGCACGCACGCGTGCACCTCGATCACGACGATCGGACGACGCTACGGCTGCGTATCGACGACGACGGTCCGGCGACCGGCGCCGACGCGGGCGGCAGCGGCAACGGACTCGCCGGAATGCGGGAGCGGGCGGCCGCGCTCGGTGGCACGATCGAGGCGGGCCCGCGTGCCGACGGAGGGTTCCGGGTGCTCGCCGTACTGCCGTTGAAGACGGCTCATGAGGTCAAGGAGGACCGTTGATCCGCGTACTGCTCGCCGACGATCAGTCACTGGTGCGGGCCGGCTTCCGGGCGCTGCTCGACGCTCAGCCCGACATCGAGGTGGCGGCGGAGGCGTCCGACGGTGAGGAGGCGGTGCGCAAGGTGCGTGAACTGCGGCCCGACGTCGTCCTGATGGACATCCGCATGCCGCTCCTGGACGGCCTCGCCGCGACCCGCCGGATCACCGAGGACACGGAGCTGAAGGACGTCAAGGTGGTCATGCTGACCACCTTCGAACTCGACGAGTACGTCTTCGAGGCGATCCGCTCGGGTGCCTCCGGGTTCCTGGTCAAGGACACCGAGCCGGAGGAACTGCTGCGCGCCGTGAGGGCGGTGGTCGAGGGCGACGCGCTGCTGTCACCGGGGGTGACCCGGCGTCTCATCGCCGAGTTCGCCGCCCGCTCCAAGGAGCCCGCCGCCGCGGACGCCCTCGGCGAACTCACCGAGCGCGAGCGGGAGGTGATGGCGCTGGTCGGCATCGGCCTGTCCAACGAGGAGATCGCCCGTCGCCTGGTGGTCAGCCCGCTCACCGCGAAGACCCATGTCAGCCGCACGATGGTCAAGCTCGGCGCCCGGGACCGGGCCCAACTCGTGGTGCTGGCCTACGAGTCGGGGTTGGTGCGGCCGGGCTGGTTGGGCTGAGACGTCTGCCGGAACCGGGTCAGGACGCTGACGACCCGGGCGAAGAACAGCACGACCGCGACCGTGGTGCCCACACCGACGAGTACGCCCCGCGTACCGTCCGACACGTCGAAGACGTACGCCGGCCCGACGATCGCCCCGAACAGCACCGCCGCCGCGAACGCGGCACTGAACAGCGCGTACCCGATCTCGACGGTGATCGCGTCCCGCTCGGCCTGCCGGCGCCGTCCCCCGTGGTTCTCCATGCCTTGAGTCAAACAGGGGTGCGCCCGACGGAGCAAGCGGCTCCGCCGGGCGCACCTGGGAGGCGTTCCCCCTAGTCGCGGAGCGCCACACGCTCCGCTTCCGCCTCCTTGATGGTGGACTTGGCGACCACTACGGTCCGCTGCTCGCGGCGCGTGCGCAGTCCGGTGAGGGCGATCATCAGGCCCGCGACCGCGATCACCGTGGTCACGACCAGGGCGGGCAGGTAGCTGTCGAGGACCGCCTGAGGAGAGGCGGGTTCCTCGGGGCTGTTCGCGGTCAGCACCGCGGTCACGACGGCGAGGAACAGCGCGCCGCCCACCTGGACCGAGGTGTTGAGCAGGCCCGAGACCATGCCCTGCTCGTGCTCGTCGACACCGTTGGTGGCCTGGACGTTGAGCGAGGGGAAGGTCAGCGCGAAGCCCACGCCCACCAGCAGCATGGTGGGCAGGATCACCGCGGCGTAGACCGGGTCGAGGTCGATCCGCAGGAACAGGACGTAGCCGATCACCAGCGAGGCGAACCCGATCACGATCAGCCGTGCCGTGCCGAACCGGTCGATGATCGCGCCGACCTTCGTCGCCGACAGCGCCACGAGCGCGCCCGCCGGCAGGAAGGCCAGCGCCGTGTGCAGTGCCGACCAGCCGAGAACCTGCTGCATGTACAGCGTGACCAGGAACTGGAAGCCGATGTAGCTGCCGACGAACGTCAACGCGCCCAGCTGCGCCCGCACCTGGGCCCCGGAGCGCAGCACGCCCAGCCGGATCAGCGGGCTCGGGCTGCGCCGCTCGACGCGGACGAAGGCCGTGAGCAGGACGACGACGGCGGCGAACGACAGGATCGTGCGGGCCGAGCCCCAGCCCACCTCCGGTGCCTCGACGACGGTGAACACGAGCAGCAGCATCGAGGCGGTGCCGAGGATGGCGCCGGGGATGTCGTATCCGCCGCTGGCCCGTTCGCGCTCGGTGCGCGGGAGCAGCTTCAGGCCGGCGAGCAGGGCGATGAGCGCCACGGGCGCCGGGAGCAGCATGGTCAGACGCCAACTGGCCTCGGTGAGCAGGCCGGAGAAGACGAGCCCCATCGAGTAGCCGGTGGCGCCGCAGGTGGTGTAGATCGCCAGGGCGCGGTTGCGTATCGGGCCCTCGGCGAACGTCGTGGTGATGATGGACAGGCCGGCGGGCGCCGTGAACGCGGCGGCGAGGCCCTTGACGAACCGGCTGGCGATCAGCAGCGGGCCCGAGTCGACGAGCCCGCCGAGCAGCGAGGCGAGCGCGAAGACGCCGAGGGCCACCAGGAACACCTGGCGTCGGCCCAGCAGGTCGGCGGTGCGTCCGCCGAGGAGCAGCAGGCCGCCGTAGCCAAGGATGTAGCCGCTGACGATCCATTGCAGGGTCGAGGTGGACAGGCCCAGGTCGGCGCCGATGGACGGCAGGGCCACGCCGACCATCGACACGTCCAGCGCGTCGAGGAACATCGCGGCGCACAGCACCAGGAGGGTGCCCCACAGCCGGGGGGTCCAGCGTCCGTCGGACGCGGGGGTGGTGAGCGGAGAGGTCATGACGGAGACAGTACATGCGTATGCATCGAATGCAAGAGCATTTAATTCCGATGCAATAATTGCGGAACTCTGCTACGGTGCGCCCATGGCGGCGAAGAAGCCCGAGCAGGCACTCGTGGACCAGTGGCACGACATCCTGGCGCTGCATGCCCGTACCCAGTGCGAGCTCGACCGCGCCCTCGGCCGACACGGCCTGTGCGCAAGCGACTTCGAGGTCCTGGACGTGCTGGCGGACGCCAAGTGCCCGTCGTACCGGGTGCAGGAGATCGCCGAGCGCGTCCATCTGAGCCAGAGCGCCCTGTCCCGGCTGATCGCCCGGCTGGAGAAGGACGGGCTCGTCGAGCGCGGTATGTGCCAGGAGGACCGGCGCGGCGTCAAGGTGTGCCTGACGGCGAAGGGGCGTGCCCTGCACGGCACGGTGCTGCCGGAGCAGCGTGCGGTGCTGACGAGGATGCTGGCGAACTGACCGGCGCGAGGCCCGGGTTCCGAGGTCGTGTCACCTCTGCACCGTGAGTGATGCGGGCGGCTGTGATGTGCCTGCCGACTGGCGGGTGCTACCCCGCCGGGTGGCTGGAGCTGCCGCTCGTCGGGCCGTCCGGGCTCCCCATGGCCGTAGGGTCGACGCGGCATGGGCCGGACGGCATGAACGAAGGTGAGGCGGAGCGCGTGATCCGCGTGGTGGTGGACGACGAGGCACTGGTCCGCTCGGGCTTCGAGCGCGACGTCCTCGTCCTGGTTGCCGAGGGCCTGTCGAACGCCGACGTCGGGGCGCGCATCCACCTGGGTGCCGGCACGGTCAAGGACCACGTCAGCGCGATCCTCACCAAGCTCCGTGTGACGAGCCGGGTGCAGGCCGCGCTGCTGGCGCAGCGCGCCGGACTGCTCCAGGAGCACCCGCGGTCGGAGGCCGGACGGTGAATCGGGTACGCGCACTGTGGGAACGCGTCCCCGCGCCGATCATCGACGTCGTCCTGGTGGCGGCAGCGGCCGTGGACGTATGGGCGAACCTGTGGGACGACACGCGCCTCGGCATCGCGCTGGCCACGCTCGGCTGCGCCGCGTTGGCCTTCCGGCGCCGGTTCCCGCTCGGCGTCTTCCTGCTCACCCTGCCCGTCGCACTGACGCAGCCCGTCGCCGTCGCACCGCTCGCGGCGCTGTTCACTCTGGCCGAGCGCTCCCGCAACCGCCCTCTCCTCGCGGGGTGCGTCGCCCTGACCGCCGTCGCCAACAGCACTCCGTGGCCCCTGGCCGGCCTCACCGAGGTCGGGCGGACCATGACACTGATCACCTTCGTGTACAGCCTGGCGACCGCCGCCGCACCCGTCCTCATCGCACAGCTTCTCCAGACCCGTCGGGACCTGGCGCGTCGGATTGTGGAGATCGAGGAGGCCAGGGAGCACGAGCGGGCACTGCACGCCCAGGCCGTCCTCGCCCGCGAACGCGCCCAACTGGCCCGCGAGATGCACGATGTGGTCTCCCACCAGGTCAGCCTGATCGCCGTGCGGGCCGGCGCGCTGCAGGTCGCTGCCAAGGACGCGGACGCCAAAGAGGCCGCCCGCACGATCCGTTCGCTGAGCGTCACCACCCTCGACGAACTGCGCACCATGGTCACGCTGCTACGCGCCTCCGGCGGCCACGCCACCGAGCTGACCCCGCAGCCCACCCTGAATGACCTCCGCAAACTGGTGGAGACGAGCGGCACTCACGCGGAGCTCAAGGGTGAGCTGCCGCCCACCGTGGGCACACCCGCGCAACGGGCCCTCTACCGCACGGTCCAGGAGGCGTTGACCAACGTCCGCAAGCACGCCCCCGGAGCCACGGCGTGCGTCGAGCTGTGGCAGGACGGCGACGGCATCGGAGTGACCGTCACCAACACCCCTCCCACGCGTCCCTCCCTGTCCCTGCCCGGTTCGCAGCAGGGCTTGGTCGGTCTGCGGGAACGGGCCGAGATCCTGCACGGCACCCTGGACGCGGGCCCGACCGCGGAGGGCGGCTACCAGGTGCGGCTGCGGATTCCCCTCAGCGCGGACTGACCGACCCCTCGTGGGTCATCGAGTGGGGGCCAGGAGCTGGGTGGCCGCCAGTTGCGCGTACAGCCGGTCCCGGGCCACCAGTTCCTCATGGGTGCCCACCGAGCGGACCCGGCCGGCGTCCATCACCACGATCCGGTCGGCGTCCGTCACCGTCGACAGGCGGTGGGCCACCACCAGCACCGTGGTCTCGCGGGCCACCTCCGTGACGACGTCCCGCAGCGCCAGCTCGTTGACCGCGTCGAGCTGCGAGGTCGCCTCGTCCAACAGCAGCAGGCGTGGCCTGCGCAGCAGGGCGCGGGCGATGGCGACGCGCTGCCGCTCGCCGCCCGACAGCGTCGAACCGCGGTGCCCGACCGGGGTGTCCAGGCCGTGGGGCAGGCGTTCGACGAGGGTGTCGAGCCGTGTCCGGGACAGGACGTCGCGGATGTCGTCGTCCGTCGCGTCGGGCGCGGCGAAGAGCAGGTTCTCTCGCAGCGTGCCGGCCAGCACCGGGGCGTCCTGCTCCACGTACCCGATGGCGGACCGCAGCCCGGGCAGGGACCAGTCCCGTACGTCCTTGCCGTCGACCAGGACCCGGCCGCCGGTGGCCTCGTGGAATCGCTCGATGAGCGCGAAGACCGTCGACTTGCCTGCGCCGGAGGGGCCCACGAAGGCCGTCATCCCGGTGCCCGGCACCTCGAAACTCACCTGCCGATGGACGTACGGCAGGCCCGCGCGATAACGGAAGGACACGTCCTCGAAGCGGACCGAAGCCGGACCCGGCACCGCTGTCTCCTGCCGCGGGCAGGCGCCCTCACCCCGGGCGGGCGGCTCCGTCGACAGGCGTTCCACGTGCGCGATCCGGGAGATCGCGGCCGCCCCCTCCTGATAGGAGGTCACGGCTTCGATCAGCCTGGACACCGGCTCGATCAGGTAGAAGAGGTACAGCAGGAAGGCGATGAGGGTGGACACGGGGATCTCCCCGGACGCCACGCGCGCCCCGCCGACCGCGAGCACCGCGAGGAAGGCCAGCTGGACGGCGAGTTCGTCCGCCGAGCCCGCCACGGACTCCCACTTCGCACTCTTCACACCGTGCCGCCATGCCCGCCGCGCCGCCGCCTCCACCCGGACGGTCTCGCGCTCCTCGGCACCGGACGCCTTCACCGTGCGAAACGCCCCCAGAGCCCGCTCCAGCGCGACGGAGATCTCCCCGACCGCCTCCTGCGACCGCTCGGTGGCGCGGGCGATCCTCGGCATCACCAGGGCGACGGCCCCGCCGATCAGCACGACCACCCCGAGCGTCACGCCCAGCAGCACGGTGTCCAGGAACGCCATCGTCACGATCGCCGCCACGAAGGCCACCGCGCCGGTGGCCGCGGAGACGACCGCCTGGGTGCTGACCGCCCGCAGCAGCGTGGTGTCCGAGGTGACCCGGGACATCAGATCACCGGGCGGCACCCGCTCCCACTCCGCGATCCGAAGTCGCAACAGCCGTCCCACAAGGGTGCGTCGCGCGGCCAGGACCACCGACTCCGCCGTCCGCTCCAGCACATACGCGCCGAACGCCTCGACCGCTGTGCCCAGCACCACCAGCACGGTGAGCGCCAGCAGAATCCCGGCGATGGTCTCACCGGTCGCCAGCCTGTCCACCAGCGCCTTCGTGGCCAGCGGCTGCAACAGCCCCCCGGCAGCCCCGACCAGGGCGCACAGAAGACCGAGAGCGACTGCCCACCGGTGCGGCCGGACGTACACGTACAGAGCCTTGACCGTCTGTCGGGCGGACAGGGAGGTCTCATGGGTCTCATCCGTCGTCGGGGCGGATGCGGTGTTCACGAAGTTCCTTTCTTCTGCGGTCTGCCGGGCACCGCGTCAGTGTCCGGCGCACCGCGTGTCATGCCCCCAGCCTGGAAGCCCGTTCGCCCCGCGCCCATCCGGCGACTGTCGGGTCCACCCCCGCCGAGTGGCTGAAGAAGACCGCCGTCCGGTCGCACCGGAGCGGCCGGGGACGGGACTCCGCCGGTCGGCAGGGCGGTACCCGCCGATCGGCGGGGGCGCTACCGAAGGCCGCCGGATGGCCGTCCCCCTGGCGTCCACGCGAGGTTCTCCGTATGACACAGACACAGCCGCCGCAGGAGACGTCAGCTCCGCAGGAGAACTCGCCTCCGCAGTCCCGAACCTCCCCCGAGTCCGCCGCGCCGGCCTCGCCCGGTCCCTCGATGGGACGCCTCGTAGGGGTGGACCTCGCCCGCGCGCTGGCCGTGTTCGGCATGTACGTCGTACACATCGGCCCCCCGCTGTCCGCGACGAGCGGCGTCGCCAGCTGGATCCGGTACATATCGGACGGTCACTCGTCGGTCCTGTTCGCCACTCTCGCCGGGTTCTCGCTGATGCTGCTCGCCGGCCGCCGCGAACCGAAGACCGGCCTGGCCGGCCGGCAGGCGAGGGCCCGGATCGCGATCCGCGCCGTGGTCCTGCTGGCGCTGGGCACCGTGATGGCGATGGAGTACGGGGGAGTGATCATCCTCGGCTTCTACGGGGTCTACTTCCTGCTGGCCCTGCCCCTGGTGCGACTGAGCGCCAGGACACTCGCGATCATCGCGGCCGCGTTCGCGCTCGTCACACCGCAGCTGGCGTTCGCCCTGAACGCGCTGCTGACCCCGTCGGTCCAGCAGACCATCAACGCCTACGACCCGCTCCGCCACCTCAGCGAGGTAGGCGTGCTCGATCTGCTGCTCACCGGCTTCTACCCGGCGCTCACGTGGATGTCGTTCGTGATCGCGGGCATGGCGCTGGGCCGCCTCGACCTGTCCTCCGGCACCGTCCAGCGCCGCCTGGCCGCGCTCGGTGCCGCCCTCACGGCGACCGCGTACGGCATGTCCTTGCTGCTCGCCGGCGGGGGCGCGTTGCGGAGCATGGCGGAAGACGGGTCGTCGTCCGGCGGCTCCGGTTCGATGCCCCCCGCCAGCGGGTCGGTGCCCCTCGACGGCGGGTCGTTCCCCGACATGCCGGCGTCGTCGCTGCTGACGGCCGGGCCGCACAGCGGCACCACGTTCGACATCATCGGCAGCGTCGGAGTCGCGATCCTCGTGATCGTGGGCGCGACGGTGGCGATGGACCGCCTGCCGCGACTGCGCCGCCTGGCGAAACCGGTCATCGCCGTGGGCACCATGTCCCTGACCGCCTACGTCGGCCACTTCCTCGCCCAGTCCGCGCTGTCCATGTCCGCCGGGACCAGCACGCAGCAGTCCTGGGTGCCGCTGCTCATGTTCGTCCTCGGGGCGATCGTGTTCGCCGCGGTCTGGTCCCGCTTCTTCCGCCGCGGCCCTCTGGAGTACCTGCTCAACGCCGCCACCAAGCCGGCCAAGCACATCCGATGAGACCCGACCGGGGGTGGGGCGCCTCGACATCCCACCCCGGCGTCAATCACCGTGACTTGGGAGACGGCATCTCAGGTTCAGATGACGGCGGAGTTCTCCCGCCACAGCGCGGCGACCGACTCGTCGCCCGTCACGCGCGGGAGGGGCTGCCGGTTCCACAGCGACAGATACACCCGCTCGGCCGGTCCGGCGATCTCGCAGTCGGCCCGGGCGGTGTCGCCCCGCTCGGCCGCGGGCGGCTCCTGCGACAGCCGTACGGTCCACACGGCGCCGTCCGTGTCCGTCGCCCGCACCCGCAGCACCCGGGGCTCGGCGCTGCGGACCCGGCTCTTCGGCCGGGCGTGGAAGCCGCACAGCAACTCGTCGACGCCGTCCACCGCGAAGCCGGGGTCGATCCCGCTCGGTGTACCCCCGAGTGCCGCCTCGGCGTCGAAGCGGTGCACGGTCGTCTCGTGGGCCTGCCTGCGGGCCCAGAACGCGAGGGGCGAGGGAGCGGGCAGAAAGTGCCAGCACCGCAGGTCGGCGGGGGCTGCGGTGAGCGTGTCGACCAGGTGGCGGTGCCCTTCCCGGAACCAGTCGAGCAGCGCGGCGCCGTCGAGGTCGGGCAGGTCGCCTTCGGGACGGGGGGACATGTGCCCGTCGGTCACGAACGCCGCGGCCCAGCGGTGCACCGTCCCCGTGTGCCGCACCAGGTCCCGCACCTGCCACTCGGGACAGGTCGGCACCTTCGCGTCGGGCCCTGCCTCCTCGGCTGCCGCCGCCAGCAGCCGGCCCTCGCGGTCGAGGGTGCGGACGAAGTCGAGTGTCTCCATGGGGGTGAGTGTGCCGGATGGAGCACGGTCGAAGGGAAGTGCTTTTCCCGGGGCGCGGTGGGACGGGCGTCGATCTCACGGCGCGGTGGGAAAGAGGCAGAACTCGTTGCCCTCGGGGTCGGCCAGCACCCAGTGGTCCTCGTATCGGTCGTGGACGCTCGCGCCGAGGGCGGTGAGTCGGCCGAGTTCGGCCTCCGGGACGCCGGAGACCAGGTCCAGATGCAGACGGTTCTTCCCACGCTTGGCCTCCGGCACGAGCTGACACCACAGCCGCGGGCCGGCGCCCGAGGGTTCGACCAGTACGGTCGGGTCGTCCTCCGGGTCGGCGATGCCCTGCGCGCGCAACCGCGCGAGCTCGGCGTCGTCGTACGGGGCGACGGCGTAACCGTCGAGGGCGGCGGCCCAGAAGCGGGCGGTGGCGGCCGGCCGGGCACAGTCGATGACGATGTCGTGGAGTCGCGCCATCCGGTCATGATGCGCATCCGCGGCATCCGCGCACCACCGTGCGGGAGCATCGGCTGGAGCACTTCCGGGTGGTCGTTCCCGCGACCTGAAGATCATGTACCCGACAGCCCCTAGGATGGCGGCCGCACCGCTCGTATGCGCGCAAGTCGCGTTCGTCGCAGGGAGATTGCCCATGCGCCCCGATGAGGCAGCACGTACCCCGGTCGGCGGCAGGGGGCTGGACGGACAGTCGGCCGGGCCCGTGGCGGCGCGGCTGGTGCTGGGCGCGCGGTTGCGCGGGCTGCGGGAGGAGCAGGGAATCTCCCGCGAGGCCGCAGGGCACGTCATCCGGGCCTCACGGTCCAAGATCAGTCGGCTGGAGGGCGGCCGGCACGGGGTCAAACCGCGTGACGTGGACGATCTGCTCACCCTGTACGGCGTCGTGGACGAGGCCGAGCGTGCCACCTTGCTGACCCTGGCCGAACAGGCCAACACCCCCGCCTGGTGGCAGTACTACAGCGACGTCGTGCCCGCCTGGGCGCAGCTCTACCTCGGTGCCGAGCAGGCGGCGAGTCTCATCCGCTGCTTCGAGGTCCAGCGCGTGCCCCATCTGTTGCAGACCCCCGACTACGCCCGTGCCGCCATCCGGCTCGCGCACCCGGGCGCCGGTGCGCGGGAGGTGGAGCGGCGCCGCATGCTGCGGATGACACGGCAGCGGATCCTGCACCGCCGGCCCACCGCGCAGTTCTGGGCCGTGATCGACGAGGCGGCGCTGCGCCGCCCGGTGGGCGGTCTCGACGTGATGCGCGCCCAGCTCAGGCATCTCATCGAGATCTGCCGACTCCCGCAGGTCACCGTGCAGATCCTGCCGTTCCTCGCCGGCGGCCACGCCGCGGAGAGCGGCCCCGTGACCATCCTGCGGCTGCCCGGCGGTCTGCTGCCCGACATGGTCTACCTCGAACAACTCGCCACCGCCCTCTACCCCGACCGGCCGGAGGAGATCGAGCGCTACTGGGACGTCATGAACCGCCTGGTGGTCGAGGCGGAATCGCCGGACGAGACGCCGACGATTCTCCATCGCATCCTCCAGGAGACCTGATCAGCGGCGTGGACGGACGGTCGGTGGGCCGGAGACAGTGGGGAGTTCAGCGCTTGAGGGCCACCCCGCCGTACTGGTGCACCTCCGCCGGCAGACCCCAGGCGCCCGCGTCGGGTCGCCAGCGCGAGCACGACGCCACGCCCGGTTCGAGCAGTTCCAGACCGTCGAAGAAGCCCGCGATCTGCTCGGGGCTGCGCAGGATGTACGGGATCGAGCCGCCGTCGTTGTACTGCTGGATGGCCCGGACGTAGGACTCGCTGGTGTTCGTGCTGTCGTACTGCACCAGGTAGCTGCCGGACGGCAGCGCGTCCACCAGTTGCCGCACGATCGAGCGCGCCTCGTCGTAGTCCTCGATGTGCCCGAGGATGCCCATCAGCATCAGGGCGACCGGCTGGTCGAAGTTCAGCGTCTTCCCGGCCTCGCGCACGATGGTGCCCGGGTCACGCAGGTCGGCGTCGACATAGTTGGTGACGCCTTCCGGCGTGCTGGTGAGCAGCGCGCGGGCGTGGGCCAGGACCAACGGGTCGTTGTCGACGTAGACGATCCGGCACTCGGGCACCACCCGCTGGGCGATCTCGTGGGTGTTGTCCACACTGGGCAGCCCGGTGCCTATGTCCAGGAACTGCCGGATGCCCTCCTCGGCGGCCAGATGACGAACCGCGCGGGCCAGGAAGTACCGCGCGGCACGGGCTCCGGTCTCGATGCCGGGGAAGATCTCGCGGAACGCGTCACCGGCGACCCGGTCGACTTCGTAGTTGTCCTTGCCCCCCAGCCAGTAGTTCCAGATCCGAGCCGACTGCGGCACCGATGTGTCGATCTTGGCGAGCGCCTCGTGCTCGGTGTTCTCCGGCTCATCAGTCATGGACACTCCCGCATGTGTGTGGTCAGGACCACGAAGCCGGCCAACACCGGTCGTGGACACCCACGTTATTCCCCACAGGGCGTCCCATGTGAATCATGGTGCCTCAACTCGCCTTTCCCGACACACCTGTTGGACGGTCAGCGCGCTGTCGCACGTCGCGTGCCGAAGCCGATCACCGCCGCCGTGGCGGCGAGTGCGGCCACGCTGGTGAGGGCGAGTGGCAGGGAGAGCCAGTCCGCCATGAAGCCGATGGCGGGCGGGCCCAGCAGCATGCCGCCGTAGCCGAGGGTGGAGGCGATGGCGACCCCGTCGGGGCCGGCCAGCGTGCCGGCGCGTTCGACGGCCACGGGAAAGAGGTTGGCGAGGCCGAGCCCGGTGACCACGAAACCGACGAGTGCCGCCCAGAGGCTCGGGGCGAGCGCGCCGAGCAGCATCCCGGCCGCTGCGGTGGCGCCGCCCGAGACGAGGGTACGGGTCTGTCCCAGGCGCTCCAGCAGCCAGGCGCCGGTGAGCCGGCCGACGGTCATGGCGAGCGCGAAGCAGGAGTAGCCGATGGCCGCCGCGCCCGGTGATGCGTGCAGGTCCTGCTCCAGGTGCAGGGCGCTCCAGTCGGCCAGCGCTCCCTCGCCGTACGCGGTGCACAGGGCGATCAGGCCGAAGGTGATGACCAGACGACGGGTCCGGGCGTCCAGGCGACGGGGCGCGGACTCGTCCTTCGGTGCGCTCTCGGGGGACTCCGGCGCCGGGACGCGCAGCAGCACGCGACCCGCCAGGGCCGTGACGACCAGCCCGATCACGGTGAGGCCCAGCAGGTGCCGCGTGGGCGTCAGCGCCCCGGCGACCAGCCCGCCGAGCCCGGCGCCGACCATGCCGCCGAGGCTGAAGGCGGCGTGGAAGCTGGGCATGATGGGCCGCCGCAGGGCTCGGCCCAGGTCGACCGCCGCGCTGTTGAACGCGACGTTGATCCCGCCGTAGGCGGCACCGAAGACCAGCAGGACGGCACCGAGGGCCGGTGCGGAGTGGGTGAGCGGGGGCAGCGCCACGCTGAGGGAGAGCAGGACGCCGCAGACGACGGTGACGAGGTGGCTGCCGTAGCGGCGGCAGAGGCGGCCGGTGAGCACCATCGTCACGACGGCTCCGGCGGAGACGCCGAGGAGGGCCAGACCCAGGGCGCTGGCGGAGGCGCCGGTCTGCTGCTTGATCGCGGGGATACGGACGACCCAGCCGGCGAAGACGAAGCCGTCGAGGGCGAAGAAGGTGGTCAGGGCGATACGGAGGCGGGTCAGGTCGTGAGGGGGACCCGGCACGGCGTTGTGCGATCGGGTTTTGTTTATTAGCGGCACAAAGTCAGGCTAGGCGGGCGCGGGGGAGACGACAAGGGGAGCGCCTCCAGCGGTCCGGGTGTCTGCCGAGCGCCCTCTGGGTACCCGCCGACGGGTCGAGGGACCGCCGACTGTCCGGGTGCCGCCCGAAGTGCGACGCTGGGACGAGAGCTATCCGCCGAGGGAACTCGGGAGGGCACTGATGGGACGCGATGTGCCGGCCCTGGTGTTCACGCGGGAGGATCGCCGTCGGTACCGGGAGAAGATGCACAGCTGTCTCGACGTACTGGCGCAGATGCTGCGCGAGTCGACGTTCGAGAGCGAGCGCCCCCGGGTCGGCCTGGAGATCGAGCTCAACCTGGTGGACGACGCCGGCCGGCCGGCGATGCGCAACACCGAGGTCCTCCAGGCCATCGCCGACCCCGCCTGGTCGAGCGAACTGGGCCGCTTCAACCTGGAGATCAACATCCCGCCCCGGGAGCTGACGACCGGCGGCCCCGGCGCCTGGGAGCAGGCGATCCGTGACGCCCTCAACCACGCCGAGGACCGCGCCGCCGCCGTCGGCGCCCACCTGATCATGATCGGCATCCTGCCGACCCTGGGGGAGACGGATGTCGGGGAGCGGGCCCTGTCCGGCGATCCGCGCTACCAGCTGCTCAACGAGCAGATCTTCGCGGCCCGCGGCGAGGACCTGCGGATCACCGTGGACGGCGTCGAGCGCCTGTCGACGTACGCCTACACCATCACGCCCGAGGCCGCCTGCACCAGCACCCAGTTCCACCTCCAGGTCGCGCCGAAGGACTTCGCCGACTACTGGAACGCGGCCCAGGCCGTCGCGGGCGTACAGATCGCCCTCGCCGCGAACTCGCCGTTCCTCTTCGGCAAGGAGCTGTGGCGCGAGACCCGTATCCCGTTGTTCGAGCAGGCCACCGACACCCGCCCCCAGGAGATCAAGGCCCAGGGCGTACGACCCCGGGTGTGGTTCGGCGAACGCTGGATCACCAGCGTCTTCGACCTGTTCGAGGAGAACGTCCGCTACTTCCCGGCGCTGCTGCCGCTGTGCGACGACGAGGACCCGCAGCAGGCGCTCGACGACGGCGGCGCCCCGCAACTGGGCGAACTGACCCTGCACAACGGCACGATCTACCGCTGGAACCGTCCCATCTACGCCGTCACCGAGAGCGGCCCGCATCTGCGCATCGAGAACCGCGTCCTGCCCGCAGGCCCCACCGTCGCCGACATCATCGCCAACGGCGCCTTCTACTACGGCCTCACCCGCGCCCTGGTCGACGAGGACCGGCCGATCTGGACGCGGATGTCGTTCGCGGTCGCCGAGGAGAACCTCCACACCGCGGCCCGCGACGGCATCGACGCACGCCTGTACTGGCCGGGCATGGGCGAAGTGCCGGTCCCGGAACTGGTGTTGCGCCGACTGCTGCCCCTCGCCCACCGGGGCCTGGAGCTGGCCGGCCTGGACGCCGAGTGGCGCGAACCGCTGCTGGGCATCGTCGAGCAGCGCTGTGTCGTCGCCCGCAACGGCGCCCTGTGGCAGGCGGAGACGGTGCACCAGCTGGAGAAGGCCGGCGTCTCCGACCGGGGCGAGGCGCTGCGGCGGATGACCACGACGTACATGGACTTCATGCATCTGAACGCGGCCGCGCACACATGGCCCGTGGACTGACCGTGCGCGGGGACCGACCTCCGTTCACCGGGTGCGGGTCAGCCGGCCCCGTGGCCCTGCCAGGCGTCCGCGGCCGTCAGCGGAACAGGCGCGGGTACCTCCGCCGACGTCGTCAGCTCGATACGCCGTCCCTCGGCCGACGAGCGCAGCAGCGCGGTCATCGTCTCCAGTACGTGCAGCGCGAGTTCGCCGTTCGCGCGGGGTGCCCGCTGTCCGTCGGCCGTGACGAAGTCGAGCAGTCCGACGCCCCGGGCGCCGTCGACGTAGCCTGCCGAGGGCGGGAGCGTACGCCACTGGGTGGCGCCGAGCTCGAAGAGCCGTACGTCACCGTCGAAGCGGTTCGGATCCGGGACCGCGAGGGTGCCCGTCTCGCCGTGCACCTCGATCGGCGCGGCGGTCGTCGCCACGCCGTCGAAGCTGGTCGTGATCGTCGTCAGGGTGCCGCCCACGTGCTCCAGGACGCCGGAGACATGGCTGTCCACCTCGACCGGGATCCGCTCGCCCGCGCGTGGGCCGGACCCGATCACCCGCTCGGCCCGCAACCGGCCGGACGCCCCCGTCACGGCCCGCACCGGGCCGAGCAGATGGACCAGGGAGGCGAGGTAGTACGGCCCCATGTCCAGCAGCGGGCCACCACCGGCCGTGTAGTAGAAGTCGGGGTGCGGATGCCAGCGTTCGTGGCCCGGCGTGACCATCACGGCCGTGGCGAACTGGGGGCGTCCGATGCTCCCGGCCGCCACGGCCGCCCGTGCCGTCTGCAGGCCGGTGCCGAGGACGGTGTCCGGCGCGCATCCCACACCGACCCCTGCCCGCGCGGCGGCGTCGATCACGGCGTGCGCGTCGGCGAGTTCGGCGGCCAGCGGCTTCTCCCCGTAGACGTGCTTCCCGTGCCCGATGGCGCCGAGGGCGATCTCGGCGTGGGCCGCGGGGACGGTGAGGTTGAGCACCGTGTCCACGTCCGGGCTGCTCAGCAACTCCGCGACGGTCAGCGCCCGAACGCCGGGCACTTCGGCGGCGACCGCGGCCGACCGGGCGGCGTCCAGATCGGCGACCGCGGTGACCCGCACGAGGGGGTGGCCGACGAGCGTGTCCAGGTACGCGCGGGAGATGACGCCGAGCCCTACGACGCCGATGCGGTGCGCGTCGCCCACAGCATGCCCCTCTCGATGACGGTGCGGACGTTCGGGTTCTCCAGGACGTCCAGGCTGTGCCCCGGCGTCGTCACCACGACGCGTCCGGCGCCCCACCGTCGGGTCCAGATCGCCGGCGAGGTGACCGGCCGATGCCACGGCTGCCAGGGTTTGGCGGGATGGGTGGTGGTGGCCAGGACGTCGATCAGGTCGTCGTGGAGCACCCAGTACTGCTCGGTGTTCAGCTCGAAGTCCTCGATGCCCGCCGTGACGGGGTGCTCGCGGCCCAGCTCCGTGAAGTTGATGCCGTGGGGCAGGTAGTTGTCCTCCTGGCCGCCCACGCGTTCACAGGGCTCCTTGCCCGGATGGGTGGCGAACTGCCCGCCCACCAGGTGGAGATAGTCGGAGGAGGCCCGGAACGAGTCGGCGATGCCGCCGTGCCAGCCGGTGAAGCCGGTGCCGGACACCACGGCCGCGCTCAGTCCGGCCAACTGCTCGGCGCCGATCTGCGACATCGTGACGCACTGGACGACGAGATCCGTGGCGGCCATCTCGGCGGCGTCGGCGTAGACGTCGGTGGACTCCTCGATCCGGACGGCGTATCCGTTGCTCCGCAGGAACGGCAGGAACAGCTCGGTCGCCCGAACCGGCTGATGCCCCTCCCATCCGCCCCGGACCACCAGGGCCTTCTTCCGCGTCATCGCGTCCTTTCGTCGGGACGAATCGTCCCTTCGGGGGTCGAAGAACAGCGCCCTCACTATGCGCCAGGCGCCCGCCCTCAGGAAAGAGTCGCCGGATTGCGCGAAATTTTCGCTCGAAGGCGATCGACGGCCGGTGACCGGGCAGGCTTCGGGAGTCCCTCCTGTCCGGCTCGTCAACTCCGCGCACCGGGAGCCCTCTTGGACTTCGACGACACGTCAGCCGCATCGGACACCCGCCGTACCGGCCCGCTCTCCCGCCGCAGATTCCTCCAGGCCACCGCCACCGCGACAGCGGCGGCCACGGCCACGGCGGCCGCAGGCGCCGGCACACCGGCCACGGCCGCCGCCACCGGGACCTCCCTCTCCTTCACCGCCGCCACCGGCGGTTCCGCGACCCTCGCCCCCTCCGGTGACCGGCTCGTCGCCGAGGTCCAGAACGTGCTCTGGTCCATCCCGAGGGACGGCGGCTCCGCGACCCCCTTCACCGCACCCGGCCTCGAACCCACCCGCCCGCAGTTCTCGCCCGACGGCAGCCGCCTCGTCGTCTGCGCCTACCGCGGCGGAGGCTTCCACCTCTGGACGCTGCGGCCCGACGGCACCGGACCGCGCCAGCTCACCGACGGACCGTGGGACGACCGAGGCCCGGCCTGGTCGCCGGACGGCACCCGGATCGCGTTCGCCTCCGAGCGCGGCGGCGACCCCGTGACCGGCGCCCCTTACCGCATCTGGGTCGTGGACGTGCGCACCGGCGCGCTGACCCGGCTCACCGGACGCCCGGGCCAGCAGGGCCCCGGACAGGGCGCCGGCTGGGAGGACTTCGACCCGGCATGGTCGCCGGACGGTGAGCGGGTGCTGTTCGTGCGGGCCGGCGTCACCGCGACGGGCACCCTGAGGGCGAACACCATCGCGTCCGTGGCCGCCGACGGTTCGGGTCCCGTCACCACCGAGCACACCGACGACTCCGGCGCCCAGCTCATGACCCCCGCCGTCTCGCCCGCAGGACGCCTCGCCCACCTGCGCACCACGGCCGCCCCCTCGGCCTCCTGCACCCTCGTCGTGGACGGCAGGCCGGTCGCCGTGGACGGCGACGTACTCCCCGCGCCGCCCCGCTGGACGGACTCCGAGCGGCTGCTCCTCACCGTCGACGGACACTTCCGCCTGGTCGACCCGGACGAGCCGGGCGACGGCGAGGAGTTCGCCTTCACGGCCACGCTGCCCGTGCACCGGCCCCGCTACCGCACCAAGACGTACGACTTCGAGGGCACCGGCACCCGCCCCGTCCGCGCGCTGCACCTGCCCGCCCTCTCACCGGACGGCCGCAGCGTCGCCTTCGCCGCGCTCAACGCGCTGTGGACAGCCGGGACCACGGGCGGCCGCGCACCCCGCAAGGTGCTCCAGGTCCCCGCCACCCGCTATGTGTCGGCGCCGACCTGGACGCCCGACGGCAGGGCGCTCGTGTACGCCGACGACCGCGACGGACTGTTCGCCGTGCGGCGCCGGGACCTCGACTCGGGGGAGGAGGCCGTACTCGCCGAGGGCGGCCGGGTCTTCCCCGCCCTCGCGCCCGACGGGAACCGGCTGGCCTGCCTGGACATGTCCGGCAACCTCGTGGTCCGCGACCTGGCCGACGGCACCGAACGCGTCCTCGCCGCACCGCTCGGCGCGGGCGGACTGCCCGGCCGCCCCAGCTGGTCGCCCGACGGCCGCCACCTCGCGCTGTGCGACCGCAACCGCCTCAACCAGCGCTTCCGCGAGGGCTACAACCTCATCCGCGTCGTCGACACGACCGACGGGTCCGCCGCCCTGCACGCCCTCGCGCCGCACACCTCGCTCTCCGACCGCTACGACTCCGGGCCCGTCTGGTCCCCGGACGGCCGCTGGATGGCCGTGGTCGCCGAGTCCGCGCTGTGGCTGCTGCCCGTCCGGGCCGACGGCACCCCGCACGGCGAGCCACGCCGGCTCACCACCGAACCCGCCGACCACCCCTCCTGGTCCGCCGACGCCCGCACCCTGCTCTACCTCTCCGCGGGCAGGCTGCGCCTCGTCGACATCCGCGGCGGCGGGACCCGTACCGTCCGCGTCCCGCTGGACTACCGCAGGCCCCGCCCGGCGGACACGGTCGTGCACGCGGGCCGTCTCTGGGACGGAACCGGATCGGACGTCCGCGAGGACATCGACGTCGTGGTCCGCGACGGCAGGATCGCGGAGGTCTCCCCGCACCGCGCCGGCCGCCCGGCCGCACACCGTCTCGACGCGAGCGGACGCACCGTGATCCCGGGCCTGTGGGACGCGCACACCCACCCCTGGCAGACCACGTACGGCGGCCGCCAGACCGCGCTCCAACTCGCGTACGGCATCACCACGGCCGTCTCGCTGGGCGGCTTCGCCTACGAACAGGCCCGCATCCGGGAGGCCGTCGCCGCCGGTGCCCTCGCCGGACCCCGGCTGCTGACCACCGGCGAACTCCTCGACGGCGCGCGGGTCGCCTACAGCATGGGCCGCGCCCATCGCACCCGCGAGGGCCTGCACCGCTCGCTGGCGCGCGGGGCCGCGCTGGAGTGGGACTTCGTGAAGACGTACGTACGCGCCCCCGGATGGATGATGAAGGAGGCCGCGGACTTCGCGCACCGGCGGCTCGGGGTGCGCGGCGGCAGCCACCTGTGCAGCCCCGGTGTGCAGTTGGGACAGGACCTGACGACCCACCTCCAGGCGACCCAACGGCTGGAGTTCGGCCACGCGACATCGGCGACGGGGCGGGCGTACCAGGACGTCGAGGAGATCTACACCGCCACCGACTTCCACCTCGTCGCCACTCCCTTCACCGCGCTGGCCCTGCTCGGCGCCGACCCCGCCCTCGCGGACGACCCGCGCGTCACCGCGCTCATGCCGCCGTGGGACACCGCGATGGTCCGTCAGCAGGCCGGACAGCCGCCCACCGAGGCTCAACTGGCCACGCTGGCAAGGGAGATGAATGTCTACCGGCGGATCCTCGCGGGCGGCGGCATGGTCGCGCTCGGCACCGACCAGCCGCTCGTCCCGGTCGGCCTGCATCTGCACCTGGCCCTGCGTGCCCTGCACCGGGCCGGCCTGTCACCGGCCGAGGCATTGCGCACCGCGACCCTGCTGCCGGCGCGCGTCTTCGGCGCCGACGCCGACCTGGGCACGGTTGAGGAGGGCAAGCTCGCCGACCTCACCGTGGTGGACGGCGACCCGTTCACCGACTTCGCGTCGCTGATCCGTACGGCGGCCGTGCTGCGTGGAGGCGTGCTGTTCGAGCAGTCGGAGCTGGTCGACGCCTTCGACATGCCGGCAGGGCGGCGCGCGACCCAGGAATGGCTGGAGGTGAGCCGCCGTATGCGCCAGGAGGGGTGCTGTGACATCTGAGTGGTCATGGTCCACACACACTTCGTGGCACATCTGTGCAGGAGCATCACTCGGGCTGCACACAGCCTGTCCAAAGCGTCGTTAGCGTTCAGGCCGTTCGATACCGCGTGCTAACGGAAAGACCGCAGATGGACTATTGCTCCTCGTGCCGTCGGCATCTCAACGGGGCCCTCGTGTGCCCCGGGTGCGGCGCCTACGCCCCGGACATCGCTCCCTCCGCGGTGGGAGGTCATGCCGCCGACACCTGGTACGACGGCTACTTCCGTGACGAGACGCCGGCTCCGTCGGGGCCGCCCACGGCCGGCTCGGCGCACACCGCGCCGCTCGCGGCGTCCGCAGACGCGGAAGGCGTGGAGGACGTGGAAGGCGCACCGACCACGGCCCCCATGGGCCGCGCGGCGCGCCGTCGCCAGCGGGCCCGGTGGAAGAAGAACCAGCGCCGGGCCGTCGTCGCGACCGCCGTCGCCCTGGTCGGCGGCGGACTGACCGTGTCCGCGATGGACCGGCAGGGCGGCGACAAGACCCAGGCGGCCACCGCGCCGGAACGGCCGAACACGGCGACCGCCGAGCAGCAGGAGACCGAGCTCACCCGCCCGGTGTCCACTCCGGCGGACACCCGCGAGGCCTCGCGCACCGGCAGGACACCTTCGAAGGCGTCCCCGACCGACACCGCGCGCGAGCCCATCACGACGCCCCGTACGACCAGGGAGTTCACCCGACCGGACGTCGCCTCCTCCCCGAGCCCGGCGGCGACCACGGCCCCGCAGTCGCAGAGCGTCACAACCGGCGGCGGTGCGAACTCCGGCGGGTCCACCTCGGGCGGATCCGGGTCCGGCTCGGGCTCCGGCGACAGCGGCGCGACGTCGGCCGAGCAGCAGACGCCGGCCCCGTCGGCGACCGACAGCTCCGACTCCGGCACCGCCACCTCACCGTCCAGCCCCGCACCGGAAGCGACCTCGCCGGCGCAGCTGTGCGTGCTCAACCTCGTGTGCCTCGGCTGACCGAGGCGCCGGGCCGCCACCGGATCACCGTCATCGGGGCACCCGCCACCTGAGATCGTCGTCACCCTCCCGCATCGCCACACAACCTCGTGGATGCGGTCATGCTGGAAGAAGCCGGACGCCATCACCTGGCGCACCGGCACCGGCAGAGCAGGACGTCGTACTCAGGAAGGAACTCTCCATGGTCGAGCAGGACGAGCGCTTCGACGTCGTGGTCCTCGGCGCGGGCCCCGGCGGCTACGTCGCCGCCATCCGCGCCGCCCAGCTGGGCAAGCGGGTGGCGGTCGTGGAGGAGAAGTACTGGGGCGGCGTCTGTCTGAACGTGGGCTGCATTCCCAGCAAGGCGCTGCTGCGCAACGCCGAACTGGCGCACATCTTCACCCGCGAGGCGAAGACCTTCGGCATCAAGGTGGACGGACAGGTCACCTTCGACTTCGGCGAGGCGTTCCGCCGTAGCCGCAAGGTCGCGGACGGCCGGGTCAAGGGCGTCCACTACCTGATGAAGAAGAACAAGATCACCGAGATCGACGGCCGCGGCACCTTCCTCGACCCGCACACCCTCCAGGTGGCGGGCTACGACGGCGAGACCCGCACCATCGGCTTCGAACACTGCATCATCGCCACCGGCGCCACGCCCAAGCTGCTGCCCGGCACCCGGCGCAGCGCGCGCGTGGTGACGTTCGAGGAGCAGATCCTGGCCGAGGAACTGCCGGAGTCGATCGTCATCGCGGGCGCCGGCGCGATCGGCGTCGAGTTCGGCTACATCCTTCACAACTACGGCGTGAAGGTCACCATCGTGGAGTTCCTGGACCGGATGGCACCGCTGGAGGACGCCGAGGTCTCCGCCGAACTCGCCAAGCAGTACCGGCGGTTGGGCATCGACGTGCTGACCTCCACCCGCGTCGACGCCATCGACGAGTCCGGCCCGCAGGTGCGCGTCACCGTCACCGCAAAGGACGGCTCGCAGCAGGTCCTGGAGGCCGACAAGGTGCTCCAGGCGATCGGCTTCCAGCCGAACATCGACGGCTACGGCCTGGACAAGACCGGCGTGAGTGTCACCGAGCGCGGCGCGATCGACGTCGACGGCCGCTGCCGCACCTCCGTCCCGCACATCTTCGCCATCGGCGACGTCACCGCGAAGCTGATGCTGGCGCACGCCGCCGAGGCCATGGGCATCATCGCCGCCGAGACCATCGCGGACGCCGAGACGATGGAGCTGGACTACGTGATGATCCCGCGCGCCACCTACTGCCAGCCGCAGGTCGCCAGCTTCGGCTACACCGAGGCCCAGGCCCGCGAACTCGGCTACGACGTCAAGGTCGCCAAGTTCCCCTTCACGGCGAACGGCAAGTCGCACGGCCTCGGTGACGCGACCGGCTTCGTGAAGCTGATCAGCGACGACACCCACGGCGAGCTCATCGGCGCCCACCTCATCGGCCCGGACGTCACCGAACTGCTGCCCGAACTGACCCTGGCCCAGCAGTGGGACCTGACCGTGCACGAGGTCGCCCGCAACGTCCACGCCCACCCGACCCTCGGGGAGGCGGTCAAGGAGGCGGTGCACGGCCTCGCGGGGCACATGATCAACTTCTGACGCCGAATGCCTGAGCCGATTCCCTGAGCCGGAGCCCGGAGTTCAGCCGCTCAGCCACCAGCGGGCCGCCGCCCAGGCAAAGGCGTAACCGAGGCTGTTGACCGCCCAGTGCAGCGCCATGGGCGGCAGCAGGCTGTCGGAGCGGCGCCGCAGCTCGCACAGCACGACCCCGGCGACGGCCGTGGCGACGATCGCCACGGCCACCGTCGGTGCCACCCCGGCCGCACCGTCCCCGAAGACGGAGCCGACGGCGGCGTTGGAGCGGTTGACGCCCCGGGCCGGCATCAGATGCCACAGCCCGAACAGCAGCGACGACACGCCCGTGGCCCACGCCGTGCCGTGCCGCCGCCGGATCATGGCCCACAGCACCCCACGGAACGCCGTCTCCTCCAGCAGCACGGTCCCGAACGGCACCCGCACCAACGTCACCCACAGCAGCCGACCCACGGACAGATCGGCGGCCCGGGCGTCCCGGAACGCCTCGCGCCCGGCGGGAGCGACGAGAAGCAGCACCAGCACCAGCAGAACGACCCCGACCAGCACCGGCACCCACCGCAGCCCTCTGCGCACGGCCGCCCCGTCGAGCCCCAGGTCGGCCAGGGTGAGCCCGTCCCACCGCGCGATCAGCAGCAGAGCCGCGGTCGCGGTCACACAGACGACCACGTACAGGGCGGGGCCCCGCGCGAGCCAGTTGTTCAGCAGGTTCGCGACGGCGAGAACGGCGACAGCGCTGACGATCCGCATCCGGCTTCCAGGATCCCCTGTCCCGGCGAAAGTCACCGGCATCCCCTGTTCCCGGCGAAAGTCACCGGCCGCACATCCGCCTGCCCGCCCCTGTGGCGTCCCGGCGGCCCATTGAGCATCCTCGGTGGTACCGCGTCCCAGGGAGGCCTCACCCATGCCGGCCAAGAACCTCACCGCCAACCGTGCGACCCTAGGCCATCGCGTGGCCTACGCCCTGCGTCACCCCGACCGTGTGCCCCGCCATCTGGCCCGCACCGCCCGTGACATGTGGCTGCGCCGCCGGCACCCGGACCACGTGTCCTACTACCGTGCCGTGATGCGCTCCGACACCCGGGCGAACCCGGACGCGGCGGTCGGCAGTCACAACCGGGAGCGGTGGCTGGCGCTCGGGGCGATGCAGTTCGACTACCTGCTGGGCCACGGTCTGCGCCCCGAGCACCGGATGCTGGAGATCGGGTGCGGCAACCTGCGCGGCGGCTGGCGGTTCATCCGGCACCTCGACCCCGGCCACTACTACGGCATCGACATCTCGCCCGACATCCTGTTCGCCGCCCAGGACACCGTCGTGCAGATGGGCCTGCAGCAACGGCTCCCCACGCTGACCCCGGTGCGCGACCTGACGCTGCGGTTCCTGCCCGACGCGCACTTCGACGTCGTCCACGCCCACAGCGTCTTCTCCCACTCGCCGCTCCCGGTCATCGAGGAGTGTCTGGCCAACGTGGGCCGGGTGCTCGCCCCGGGCGGCTGGTTCGACTTCACCTTCGACCGCACCGAGGGGCAGGAACACCATGTCCTGCGCGAGGACTTCTACTACCGGACCGAGACCCTCGTGGCCCTGGCCGGGAAACACGGCCTGCGGGCCCGCTTCATGACGGACTGGGAGAAGCTCCCGCACGGTCAGTCGAAGATCCGGGTCACGCACCCGGTGTGAACCGACCGCTCGTCAGGAGTTCATCTCCGTCCGGCAAGTAGGTCATCTGTCCCGGACTCTTGACTCGGCATGCGGGAGTGGCCATCCTCGTCGCACATTGTGCGAGGTCATGACAACTCGACCCCGCTCTCCCGCCGACCGAGGGACGTGGGCTGTGACCAGTGCCGGACGCCCGTACCGCCGACGCAAGAACGTCACCGTTGTGTCGCTCCTCCTGCTCGTGCTGTCCCTCACGCTCGGCCCCACCCCGAGCTCGGCGGCCGGCTCCGACTGGTGGGAGCCGACCGCACGGCCCGCGCCGGACTCGCAGGTCGACGTCACCGGAGAGCCCTTCACCGGCACCAACGCCAAGGGCGAGGTCCGCGGCTTCGTCGACGCGCACGACCACATCTTCTCCAACGAGGCCTTCGGCGGCCGTCTGATCTGCGGAAAGCCGTTCTCCGAGGCAGGCGTCGCCGACGCCCTCAAGGACTGTCCCGAGCACTACCCGGACGGCTCCCTCGCGATCTTCGACTTCATCACCAACGGCGGCGACGGCAAGCACGACCCGGTCGGCTGGCCCACCTTCAAGGACTGGCCCGCCCATGACTCGCTGACCCACCAGCAGAACTACTACGCCTGGGTCGAGCGGGCCTGGCGCGGCGGCCAGCGCGTCCTGGTCAACGACCTCGTCACCAACGGCGTGATCTGCTCCGTGTACTTCTTCAAGGACCGCTC
Source organism: Streptomyces muensis (assembly GCF_021474425.1). Taxonomy (GTDB): domain Bacteria; phylum Actinomycetota; class Actinomycetes; order Streptomycetales; family Streptomycetaceae; genus Streptomyces; species Streptomyces muensis. Next base: position 36,360 of record NZ_JAKEIP010000009.1, read on the forward strand.
CTGCGACGAGATGACCTCCATCCGACTCCAGGCCAAGCTGACGTACGACATGCAGGCCTTCGTCGACAAGATGTACGGCGGCACCGGGAAGGGCTGGTTCCGGATCGTCACCGACAGCGCCCAGGCCCGGAAGGTCATCGAACAGGGCAAGCTGGCGGTCATCCTCGGCGTCGAGACCTCCGAGCCCTTCGGCTGCAAGCAGGTCCTGGACATCGCCCAGTGCAGCAAGGAGGACATCGACAAGGGGCTCGACGAACTCCACGCGCTCGGCGTGCGCAGCATGTTCCTGTGCCACAAGTTCGACAACGCCCTGTGTGGCGTCCGCTTCGACGAGGGCGCCCTGGGAACGGCCATCAACGTCGGCCAGTTCCTGTCGACCGGCACCTTCTGGAAGACCGAGACCTGCAAGGGCCCGCAGCACGACAACCCCATCGGCGGCGCCGCGGCCCCCGAAGCCGAGGACGAGCTCCCGGCGGGCGTGGAGGTCCCCTCGTACAGCGCTGACGCCCAGTGCAACGTCCGGGGCCTCACCGACCTCGGCGAATACGCCGTACGCGGCATGATGAAACGCAAGATGATGCTGGAGATCGACCACATGAGCGTCAAGGCCACCGGCCGGGTGCTCGACATCTTCGAGTCCGCGTCCTACCCCGGCGTCCTGTCCTCGCACAGCTGGATGGACCTCGACTGGACCGAACGGGTCTACGGCCTCGGCGGCTTCATCGCCCAGTACATGCACGGCTCCGAGGGCTTCATCTCGGAGGCGAAGCGCACCGAGGCCCTGCGCGACAAGTACGGCGTCGGATACGGCTACGGCACCGACATGAACGGCGTCGGCGGCTGGCCCGGACCGCGCGGCGCGGACGCGCCCAACAAGGTGACGTACCCGTTCAAGAGCGTCGACGGCGGCTCCGTCATCGACCGGCAGACCACCGGGCAGCGCACCTGGGACCTGAACACCGACGGCGCCGCCCACTACGGCCTCGTCCCGGACTGGATCGAGGACATCCGGCGCGTCGGCGGCCAGGACGTGGTCGACGACCTCTTCCGGGGCGCCGAGTCCTACCTCGACACCTGGGCGGCCTCCGAGAACCACGCGTCCGGGGTGAACCTCGCGAGCGGCGCGGCGACGTCCGCCAGCTCCTCGGAATGGAGCCTGTTCACCAGCTACCAGCCGAACCGCGCCGTCGACGGCGACAGCCGTACCCGCTGGGCCAGCGACTGGAGCGACGACCAGTGGTACCAGGTCGACCTCGGCTCCACGCAGCTCGTCAAGCGGGTCACCCTCGACTGGGAGCGCGCGTACGGCAAGTCGTACCGCATCGAGCTCTCCGCCGACGGAGTCTGGCGGACCGCCTGGTCCACGACCGCCGGTGACGGCGGCCTGGACACGGCCCGCTTCGCCGGCACACCGGCCAGGTATGTTCGCGTCCACGGCGTGGAGCGCGGCACCGACTGGGGCTACTCCCTCCACGAGGTCGGCGTCCACAGCAGCTGACACCCACGAGAGGGGTTCCATGGCACGGTTGCCGTCCGCCGAGCGGCGGCGACAGCTCACCGAGGCGGCGATCAGAGCGATGAGCCGGGACGGCGTCCCCAGGACGACGACCCGGTCCATCGCCGCCGAGGCGGGCGTTTCGCTGAGCGTCTTCCACTACTGCTTCGACTCCAAGCAGGAGCTGGTCGAGTCCGTCATCACCACCCTCACCGAGCACTCCGTGACGCTGGTGAAGGACGCCATACGGCCCAGAGCCACCCTGGAGGAGACCGTCCGGGCCGGCTTCCAGGCCTACTGGGACCACGTCCGCGCCCACCCCGACGAGCACATGCTGACCTATGAGCTCACCCAGTACGCGCTGCGCCGGCCCGGCTTCGAGCACCTGGCACGCCGCCAGTACGAGCTCTACGCCGAGACCTACGCGGAGCTCATCGACCACCTCCGGCAGACCATGGGCCTCCGGCTGCGCGTCCCCGTCCCCGTCCTGGCCCGCTACCTGGCCGCCATGACCGACGGACTCACCCTCAACTACCTCGTACTCGGCGACGACGCGGCCTGGACCGCCATCCTCGACACGGTCACCGCGCACATCGCCGGGCTGGTCCAGGAGACCTGACGGCAACCGGTCAGCCCCCTGCGGTGGCCCGGTCCCGCGCAGGTTCGCCCGTCTTCTGCCGGAACAGCCACCGCAGGTCCGGCTCCACCACCAGGCGCAGCGCCCGCCGGACCGGCGGCGTGCACAGCAGGGTCACCACCACGGCGGCCACGGCCGTGACGACGACCGCGCCGAGCGGCCGCTGGACCCAGGCGGGGTCGTACCAGCCGAAGTACTTCGAGCCCTGCGCGACGAAACCGTGCAGCAGATAGCCGTACAGCGTGCCCGTCCCCAGCACCGTGCACCACAGCCGCCGCCCCGGCACCCAGGCGAGGAAACAGGCCACCAGGACCAGCGAGCAGGCGAACAGGACCGGCGTCATCACGACCCCGTACCACGCGGGCGCGCCCAGCTCCTCGGCGCTGTCCCGGTGGTAGAACCAGCTGCCGGTCATCCGGGGAACCGCCCAGTACGCCACCACGAACGCGCCCGCGAACACGGGCACGGCCGCGATCCGCACCGCACGGCGCCGGACCATCCGGAAGTGCTCCGGCTTCAGGGACAGCCCCAGCACGAAGTACGGCAGGAACTGCAGGGCACGCTGGAGATCCAGGTCGTTGCCGATGGACGGCGACAGGGTGGCCAGCATCGCCATCGCGAGCGCGAGGGGCAGCGGCAGCCGCACCCGCCGCCACAGCGGGGTGGTCAGCCGCCACAGGAACAGGGCCGCCAGGAACCACGTCAGATACAGCGGGTCCAGCAGGCTGACCGGGCGGTCCGGCTCCTGGTCGGTCCATCGGGTGAACAGGGTGTACGCCGTCTCGAAGACCACGTACGGGACGACGAGTCCGCTCACCAGGCGTTCGAGCTGCCGCGGGCGCCCCTCGAAGCCACGGGAGAAGTAGCCGGAGATCACGATGAACGCCGGCATGTGGAAGGCGTACACGAGCATGTACAGCGCGTCCACCGTCCGGCTGCCGTCCCGCAGCGGTTCCCACGCATGGCCGACCGCCACCAGGACGATCGCCGCGTACTTGGCGTTGTCGAAGTAGGCGTCCCGCTGCTTCGAAGCCGCAGGTGGCGGCGGCGTGGCGGGGGTGGCAGCGGGGTCCGCGGCGGTGACGCTGTGCTTCGGCATCCCACGCGTCTCACCACTTGTGGACGAGGCAAACCTCCCCGGCCGGACATGGCCTCTCACCTGCGCGGAAGCGCCCGCCATAGGGCCGTAGGGGTGTGGGCGTAACCCGTGTGATCGTCCCGAATGGTGCGACCCGAAGGAATGGCTGACGGTGGATCACGTCAGGCCTGGCTCCAGTGGTGATGAAGCGTCAGCCGCCCAGGCCGTGACGGAAGGACTCACTATGCGCTCTGTCCGCATGCTGCTCGCCACCGCGACGGCCACGGCCGCACTGGCGATTGCGCCCGCTGCCTACGCCATGACGACGGGTGACTGGGACCACGAGGACACGTCTCACAGCAAGGACAAGGAGGACTCGTCCCACAAGGACGACGAGGACTCCTACGGCAAGGACCACGACAAGTCCTACAGCAAGGACCACGACAAGGAGAGCAAGCACGACGAGCCCAGTGGCGGTATGCACACGGGTGGCGGAGCGCTGACTCTCGTGACCGACGACGACTGGGGCGGCTCCAAGGACGAGGAGCACGACAAGGACGGCAAGCACGACAAGGACAGCGACTACGACAAGGGCAGCAAGCACGACAAGGACAGCGACTACGGCAAGGAGGGCAAGCACGAGAAGCCGAGCGGCGGTGTGCACACCGGCGGCGGCGCGCTGACCCTTCTGAACGACAAGGACGACGACTGGGGCGGCTCCAAGGACGAGGAGCACGGCAAGGACGGCAAGTACGACGAGGAGAGCAAGCACGACAAGGACAGCGACTACGGCAAGGAGGGCAAGCACGAGAAGCCGAGCGGCGGCATGCACACCGGCGGCGGCGCGCTGGCCCTCGTGAGCAACGGTGGCGACTGGGGCGGCGACAAGGACCCGAAGCACGACCCGGACAGCTACCGCAGCAAGGGCGACGACCACGGGTCCTGGAAGGAGGACGACGACTCGTGGAAGGGCGACCACGACAACGACTCGTGGGGCGGCGGCGGTGACCACGACGGGCCGCGCGGCGGTATGCACACCGGCGGCGGTGGCCTCGCGACGCCGGGTGTCACCGGCGGTGGGCTCGCCATGCTGGGCGTCGCGGGCGCCGGCTGGTACGCGCTGCGTCGCAAGAAGGCCGGCGGATCCGCGGCCTGACCCATGCCCTCCCTCATAGCGGCCGTGGCCGCCGCACGTGCGCCGCGCGTCGCGGCGGCCCCGTTCGTCCACTCTGTTTCCCTTTTCTCCTGATTTTCCCCTTTGCTGTGTTCGCTGCCGTGCCCGAATGAGGTGGTGCCCGATGGCCGCCGGCTGTCCCTCGTCCCCCGACCACGACCCGGCTCGCGCCGACACCCTTTCCCCGCGCTCACGGCGGATAAGGCGGGTGGCGGGAGGGCTGCTCTGGAGCACAGTCGCCGCCGTGTTCCTGGTGGTGACCCTGCCCGGCGGCCACGACGAGGCACCCGACGGCCGCGGCGCACCGTACGCCGTCCCGGCGATCGAGTCGCACGTCCCCCGTGCCTCCAAGCCCTCCTCGCACGCCTCGCGCCCCGTGGGCAAACATCTGCCGCGGTCCCGGCCGACCCGGCTGCTCATCCCCAAGATCTCCGTCGACGCCCCCTTCACCGACCTCGCCATCGGCAGCACGGGCCAGCTCGAACCCCCGCCGGCCCACGACACCAACCTCGTCGGCTGGTACGCCAAGGGCGCCTCCCCCGGGGAGACGGGCACCTCGATCATCGCCGGGCACGTCGACACCACGACGTCCGCCGCCGTCTTCGCGAGCCTGCGCGAGCTGAAGAAGGGCGACCGCTTCCAGGTGCTGCGCGCCGACGGCCGCAAGGCGTCCTTCGTGGTCGACAGCACCGAGACCTTCGACAAGGACGACTTCCCCAGCGACCGCGTGTACCGCGACACCCCCCGGGCCCAGGTCCGCCTGATCACCTGCGCGGGGGACTACGACCGGCAGGTCAAGGACTACACCGCGAACCTGGTGGTCTTCGCCCACCTCGTCTGACCTCTTCTCCCACATCGCCGCACTCCGCGCTGACCTCGTGTCTTACAGTGACTGCGACCCAGTTCCGGTGACTGATGTGAGGTAGTCGCGAACCATGCCGACCGAGACGTTTGAGTTCCAGGTAGAGGCCCGTCAGCTGCTCCAGCTGATGATCCACTCGGTCTACTCGAACAAGGAGGTCTTCCTGCGGGAACTCGTCTCCAACGCCTCCGACGCGCTCGACAAACTGCGTCTGGAGAAGCTGCGGGACGACTCCCTCGACGCCGACGTGTCGGACCTCCACATCGAGATCGACATCGACAAGGAGGCCCGCACCCTCACCGTGCGGGACAACGGCATCGGGATGTCGTACGACGAGGTCGGGCAGCTCATCGGCACCATCGCCAACTCCGGCACCGCCACCTTCCTGAAGGAACTGAAGGAGGCCCAGGACGAGGCCGGCGCCGAAGGGCTCATCGGCCAGTTCGGCGTCGGCTTCTACTCCGGCTTCATGGCGGCGGACGAGATGACGCTGGTGACCCGGCGCGCCGGCGAGAGCCAGGGCACCCGCTGGACGTCGCGCGGCGAGTCCACCTACACGCTGGAGACCGTCGCCGACGCGCCGCAGGGCACGTCGGTCACGCTCCACCTCAAGCCCGCCGACCCCGACAACCAGCTCCACGACTACACCTCGCCGTGGAAGATCAGGGAGATCGTCAAGCGGTACTCGGACTTCATCACCTGGCCGATCCGGATGGTCCCGGAGCCGGCCGACGGGGACAGCACGCCCGAGCCCGAGACGCTGAACTCGATGAAGGCCCTGTGGGCGCGCTCGCGCGACGAGGTGTCCGACGACGAGTACCACGAGCTCTACAAGCACATCAGCCACGACTGGCGCGAGCCGCTGGAGACGATCCGGCTGCAGGCCGAGGGCACCTTCGAGTACCAGTCGCTGCTCTTCATCCCCTCGCACGCCCCGCACGACCTGTTCACCCGCGACTTCAAGCGCGGCGTCCAGCTCTATGTGAAGCGCGTCTTCATCATGGACGACTGCGAGGCCCTGCTCCCGCCGTACCTCCGCTTCGTCAAGGGCGTCGTCGACGCGGCCGACCTCTCGCTCAACGTCTCCCGCGAGATCCTCCAGCAGGACCGGCACATCCGGATGATGCAGCGCCGGCTGACCAAGAAGGTCCTGTCCACGGTCAAGGACTTCATGACCAAGGACGCCGACCGCTACGCCACCTTCTGGCGCGAGTTCGGCACGGTGCTGAAGGAGGGCCTGCTCACCGACACCGAGAACCGCGACGCGATCCTCGCCGTCGCCTCGTTCGCGACCACGCACGCCGACGACGAGCCGACCACGCTCGCGCAGTACGTGGAGCGGATGAAGGACGGCCAGGACGACATCTACTACATCACCGGCGAGTCCCGGCAGAGCATCGAGAACTCCCCGCACATGGAGGCGTTCCGGGCCAAGGGCATCGAGGTCCTGCTGCTCACCGACGGCGTCGACGAGGTGTGGGTCGACGCGGTCGGCGAGTACGAGGGCAAGCAGCTGCGCTCCATCGCCAAGGGCGAGATCGACCTGGACGGCAAGGGCGACGAGAAGGCCGGCGAGGAGCGGGAGAAGCAGGCCGAGGAGTACGCCGGTCTGCTCGGCTGGATGCGGGAGCGGCTGGAGGAGGACATCAAGGAGGTGCGCCTCTCGGCCCGGCTCACCGTCTCGCCCGCCTGCGTCGTCTCCGACGCGCACGACCTGACCCCGGCCCTGGAGAACATGTACCGGGCGATGGGCCAGGAGGTGCCGCGCACCAAGCGGATCCTGGAGCTCAACCCCGGCCACCCGCTGGTCAAGGGCCTGCACCAGGCCTACGAGGCGAGCGAGGACCGCACGGAACTCGCCGAGTCCGCCGAACTGCTCCACACGCTGGCGGTGCTCGCCGAGGGCGGTCAGCCGAAGGACCCGGCACGGTTCGTGAAGCTGGTCGCGGACCGCCTGGAGCGCACCCTGTAGGCGGTGCCGTGCGCCATGTGGACGTGTGCGCGGGCCGTTGTCAGTGGCCCGCGCTACGTTCCTAGGAGTCGGCTACCGGCCCACTCCTGGAGGAATCATGGCCTCGCGTCTCAACCCCTACATCACCTTCGCCGGCGACGCCCGCCAGGCGCTGGAGTTCTACAAGGAGGTCTTCGGCGGCACGGTGAACCTCAACACCTACGCCGAGTTCGGCCAGAAGGACAGCCCGCTGGCCGACAAGATCATGCACGGCATGCTGGAGACCCCCAACGGCTTCACCCTCATGTGCGCCGACACCCCGACGGACGACCACCGGCCCGGCAACAACATCTCCGTGAGCCTGAGCGGCGACGACGACGCCGAGCTGCGCGGCTACTGGGAGAAGCTGTCCGCGGGAGCCTCGGTGACCGTCCCGCTGGAGAAGCAGATGTGGGGCGACGTCTTCGGCATGTGTACGGACCGCTTCGGCATCACATGGATGGTGAACATCGCCGGGGAAGGGCGCTGAGCCGAACACAGCGCCCCCACCCGTCGATCGCGCACCTGGTGGTCAGGGCGTGGTCAGCTCATAGAAGCCCCGGCCGAAGGTCGCGGCCACCAGGCGGTGGTGACCCGCGTCGTACTCGATGTCGTCGACCGGCACCTGCGGCATGCCGCGGCCGAGGCGCAGCCAGTGGCCGCCGCCCGTGACACTGGTGAACACACCCTGGTCGGTGCCGATATGAAGGACACCGCCGCGGGCGACCACCAGGTCGTTGACGGGCGCGGCCGGAAGGTTGCCCGACAGGTTCCGCCAGTGCCGGCCGCCGTCCGTGCTGCCGTACACATGGGCCAGCGGGGAGCCCGCACGGTAGCCGGAGTGGGTGGTCCAGACGCGGTCGGGGTTCTTCGGGTCGACGACCACCCGGGTCACCCAGGGCAGCCCTTCGGCCAGCTTCGTCCAGGTCGCCCCGAGGTCCCGGGTGACCCAGACACGGCCGTCGTCCGTGCCGGCGTAGACGGTGCGTCCGTCGCCCGCCGGGGCGATCGAGGTGATCGTGCCGTAATTGGTGTAGATCGGGTCGGGGCCCGGGCCGCCGCTCAGGTCGGGGCTGATCGGCTTCCAGGTCGCGCCGCCGTCCGTGGAGCGGTTGAGCACCTCGGAGCCGTAGTAGAGGACCTTCGGGTCGCGCGGGTCGAAGACCACGGGTGTGAACCAGTTGCGTCGCTGGTACGTCGTCCGGTCCGCGAAGTACGTGAGCGTGTCGCCGCCGTCGGTGGAGCTGAAGCAGTTGCCGTACTGATAGCAGGCGAAGACGTTGTTCACATCGGTCGGGTTGATCAGGTTCTCCTCGCCGTCGCCGCCGAGGTACTCGTTGAACCCCTCCCCGCCCCAGGACCGCAGTGAGCCGTTGTCCTGGGCGCCGCCCGAGATCCTCGTGACGTCCTGCGGGCTGATCGCCGCGCTGTAGAGCTGGGTGTACGGCTGGTGGCGGGACTTCACCCAGCCGCCGTCGCCGCCCGAGTCGGAGCGGTAGACGCCGCCGTCGTTGCCGAGGTAGACGCGGCCCGGGCGACGCGGGTCCCACACCATGGCGTGCTGGTCGACGTGCATGCTGGTGTCGTCGGCGGTCCAGGTGGTGCCGCCGTCCTTCGTGGTCATCAGCGGGACGCCGGCCACATGGACGTGCGCGCTGTCCCGGGGGTCGATCCACACCTTGCCGAACCACCAGCCGAAGCTGGACTGGGAGCCCGTCATGTCCTCGTTGGCAGGGGTGCGGGTCCATGTGCCGCCGCCGTCGGAGGAGGCGTAGAAGCCCTCGAAGGGGCCGCTCGCCTTGTTGACGATCGCATAGAGCCGCTCGCCCGCGACCGCCAGGCCGATCCGCCCCACGTCCGGGCCCTCGGCGGGCAGTCCGCCGCCGAGCCGCTGCCAGGTCGCGCCGTCGTCCGTGCTGCGGAAGACGCCCGAGCCGACCCCGCCGTACGTCCGCAGCTCGGGCGTTCGGCGATGGTCCCACAGCACGGCGTACAGCCGGTCGCCGTCGACGACGATCTCGGTGGCGCCGGTGAACTCGGTGGCGCCGGCGAGGATCCGCTCCCACGTGGCGCCACCGTCCTCCGAGCGGTAGACACCCCTGTCTCCACCGCCGCTGTAGAGGGAACCGGCCGCGGCGACGTAGATGCGGCGAGGGTTGGCGGGGTCGACGGTGATGGCGCTGATCGCGCCGGAGTCGCGCAGGCCGATCGGCTTCCACGTCCGACCGCCGTCCCGGCTCCGGTACAGCCCCGTCCCCTCGTAGGTGATGCTCCCGCCACCCGGATTCGGCTCACCGGTGCCCACGTACAGGGTGCCGTCCGGGGCGGTGGCCACCGCGCCCATGGCCTGCGTCCAACTGTCGGGCCACACCGAGTGGAAGGTCGCCCCGGCGTCGGTGCTGCGCCACAGCCCGCCGCTCGCCGCCGCGGCGTACACGGTGTCGGCGCGCTTGGGGTCGAGGGCGAGGGAGACGATCCGCCCGCCGATGTTGGTGGGGCCGACGCTCTTCCAGCGCCCACCGACGGTGGGCAGTTCGCGGGCCTGCGCGGCGGCGAGGTCGTGCGCGTGACGCGGAATCGACTCGCCGGGCAGGGTCTTCTGCAGGTAGCGGTACTCCGCGGGCGCGGCCGGTCCACGGACCGGCCGGTAGACATCGGACGGGCCCGGCGGCGCGGACGACCCCGCCGGCGGGGTCGGTGCGGCCACGGCCGGTGCCGCGAGCAACGCGGCGCCGGTCACCGCCGCCAGAGCCAGAGACAGCAGACCTCTGCCCATGAAGTCCCTTCCATCGTCATGGTCACCTCAAGCGGGATCTCGAGCGGCAATGACGTTACGAGAGAAGGCAGTTGAGCAGAAGGGCGCGAACCGCTGTCTCTCGGGGCGGCCGAGGCTTTCGGCACCGCTGAGTTCCGGCCCCGCCCGCCGACGTACCGCCCAGGAGGGCAGGTACGGGGCGTAAACCACCCGTTGGAAGGGAAAGGAGCTATACGGCAAACCGCGGGGAGTGGTCGTCAGCGCCCGGAAACGTCGGGCCCGAAGCGCTGGGAGGGTCCGTGCATGGGCGGGGAGCCCTTGTATCTCGAACCGCGGCTGGAATCCCGGCTGCGCTCACTGCTGGACTCACCGGCTCTGCTGCACACGCTCACCGACGGACTCGGGTCTCCGCTGAACGTGGTCGTGCCGGATCAACTGGCCGACAACCTCCAGCGGTTCCGCGCCGTGTACGACAAGCATCACCTCTCCGGCCAGGTGTTCTTCGCCCACAAGGCCAACCGGTCCAGCGCCCTGCTGCGGCGGCTCGCCGCCACGGACGCCGGCGTGGACGTCGCCTCGCTGGGCGAGCTGCAACACGCCCTCGGCGCCGGCTTCACCCCTGACCGGATCACCGCCACCGGCCCGAAGAACCCGGAGTTCCTGTGGCTGGCGGCCCGCACGTCCGTCACCGTCAGCCTCGACACACGAGGCGAACTGGACCAACTCGCCACGCTGGTACGTAAACACGCGCTGCCCAGGACCCGAGTGCTGCTGCGACTGTCGGGCTTCGAGGCGTCCGGTGTGCGCGTGCTGAGCCGACGCAGTCGATTCGGCACCGCGGTGGGGGAGTTGGATCCCCTGCTGGAGGCCGTCGAGCGGCACGCCGACGTGGTCGAGCCCGTGGGTGTGGCCTACCACCTGGACACGACGAGCCTCGCCGAGAAGGCGACGGCGCTGGAAGGCTGCCTGCGGGTGCTGGAGGAGTGCCGCAGCCGGGGGCTCAGGCCCCGGGCCGTGGACATCGGCGGCGGGTTCGGCGTCGACTACCTGGCCGACGGCGGACAGTGGGAGCGGTACACGACCGAGCTCACCGAAGCCGTACTGGGCACCCGCCCGCCCCTGACCTACGGCGGCCACGGCTACGGACTGCGCAACGAGGCCGGTACCCTGCGCGGAACCCTGGGCGTCTACCCGGCCCACCGCCCGGTCGCCGGACCCCGCTACCTCGACGAACTGCTCGCACACCCGGCCGCCTCCCTGGACGGCCGCCCCCTGGCCACGCTGCTCCTGGAGCATCTCCACGACCTGCACACCGAACCGGGCCGAGCACTGCTCGACCAGTGCGGACTGACCCTGGCGAGGGTGCTGGAGGTCCGCGACCAGGAGCCCGGCGGCCCGCTCGCCGTACGCCTCGCGGCCAAGGCCGACGACGTGGCGCTGGAGGAGCACGGGGTGTTCATGGACCCCGTCGTCGTACCCCGGGACCCGGCAGGCGCAAGGGCAGACGCAGGCACGGACCCGGTCGCCGTCCATCTCTTCGGCAGCCGCTGCCTGGAGTCCGACCTGATCACCCGCCGCACGGTCTTCCTGCCCCGCCGCCCCGCACCGGGCGACCTGTTGGCCTTCGCCAACACGGCCGGATACTGCATGGACTTCCACGCCACCCGTGCCCAGCACCAGCCCGCCGCGCGCAAGGTCGCCGCCTGGCAGGAGGGCGACACCTGGCGCTGGTGCCTGGACGACCAGTACTGGCCGACCACACCCGTGGGGGGAGCGCAGTGAGGTACGACAGCATCACCGAGGCCATCGGCAACACACCGCTGGTGCGCATCGACCCGGCCGTGCACGGCCTGCGAAACATCGACCTGTACGCCAAGCTGGAGCTGCTCAACCCCTTCGGATCGGTCAAGGACCGGGCCGCCTGGAACATGGCGCGCCCCCATCTGGCCACCGCGGCCGAGGAGGGCGGCCAGGTCGTCGAGCTGTCGAGCGGCAACACGGCCAAGGCCCTCGCCGTCCTCGCGGGCATGCACGGTCTGACCTTCAAGAGCGTCACCAACCGGATGCGCATCCCGGAGATCAAGGACCTGCTGCTGTTGCTCGGCGCCCAGATCGAGGAACTGCCCGGCCAGAGCGAGTGCCTGGACCCGACCGCCACCGACGACCCGCTCACCCTGTTCCACCGCGCCCTCTCGGAACCCGACAGCAGCTATCTGCACACCGACCAGTACTTCAACCCCCGCAACACCGAGGCCCACTTCACCGGGACCGGCCCGGAGATCGTCAAGGACCTCGACGGCCGCGCCCCGGACTGGTTCATCGCCTGCGTCGGCACCGCCGGCTCCTCCACCGGCGTCGCCCGCGCCCTGCGCGAACACGACCCCGCCGTACGGGTGGCCGGCCTGGTCGCGGCCAAGTCCGACTTCATCCCCGGCATCCGCACCATCGACGAGGCGCACGAGGTCGGCCTGTTCGACCCCGGCACCTACGACAGCATCGACGCGGTCACCTCCGACGAGGCGATCGAGGGGATGCTGGCCCTCAACCGCCGCTGCGGCATCCTCGCCGGACCCACAGGCGGCGCCGCGTTCTTCGGCGCCGTACGCCAACTACGCGCTGTTGACGCGGAGTTGACGGAGCGACAGTCGGCGGTCTTCATCGTCTGCGACCGCGTCGAGAGCTATCTGAGCTACGTCCGTCAGCGCCGCCCCGACCTCTTCGGCCGCCCGCGCCGCAGGAACTCCCCGGCCGACCTGACACCCGCCGAGATCAGCGCGGCACCGGCCATCGGCGTCGCCGACGCCCAGGCCTGGATCGCCACCGGGGCACCGCTCGTCGTCGACCTGCGCAGCCCCCACGCCTACGCCGCGCTGCACATCGACGGCTCGGTCAACATCGTCGACGAGCTCTTCGCGGAACTCCTCCACGGTGGACTGCCGTTCAGCCGCAACCGCCCGGTCCTGCTGGCCTGCCCGGTCGGCGAGAAGTCCGCCCGGCACGCCGCCCTGCTGACCCGGATGGGACACCCCGACGTCCGCAGCCTGACCGGCGGCATCATCGCCTGGCGCGACGCCGGCGCACCCCTCGTACGGGACTGACGCCCATGACCACACCCGGGACCGACACCCAAGTGGCCGCCGTCATCGATGAGTTGGGGGAGTGGCAGCAGGCCCTGCGTGCCCAGTTCCCGATCATCGCCGCGCACCCCGAACTGGCCTATCTGGACAGCGCGGCCACCGCCCAGAAGCCGCAGGCCGTGCTCGACACCGTGCACACCTACCTCACCACCACCAACGCCAACGCCGGGCGCGGCACCTACCCCTGGGCCAACCGGACCACCGACCTGGTCGAGCAGGCCCGCGACCGGGTGAAGCGGTTCCTCGGCGACCCCGCTCCCGAACGCTCGACGGTGCACTTCACGAGCGGCACCACCGAGGGCCTGCGCACCGTCGCCCGCGACTGGCTGCCCGGGCTTCTCGCGGACGGCGACGAGATCGTCGTCCCGGTCGCCGACCACGAGGCGAACATCACGCCCTGGCTGGAGACCCGACGCCAACTGGCGACGCAGGGCGTCCACATCCGGGTACGGCCGATGCCGTACCAGTGGTCGTCCGGCGACTACGACCACACCGCGCTCGCGGAACTCGCGGGTCCACGCACCCGCTTCGTCGCCGTCAGCCACGTTCACCACGTGTACGGCGGCAACATGAACGTCCACCGCATCCGCCGGGCGGTCGGCCCGGACGCGGTGATCTGTCTGGACGCCGCCCAGAGCGTCGGTCATCTGCCCGTGTCCGTCGCCGGTCTCGACGTCGACTTCGTGGTCTTCTCCGGGCACAAGGCCATGGCCCTGCCCGGCACGGGAGCCGTCTGGACCCGCCAGTCACGTGGACCGCAGTTCACGTCCGGGGGCTGGTCGGGCACTCCCAACACCGTCGGAATCGCCTCCCTCACCGCCGCCCTGGACTGGCTGGAGACCGCCGGCACCGACCGGATCGAGCGGTGGACGGTCGCGCTGGCGGCTCGGCTCACCGAGGGCCTGCGCCACCTCGACGCGTACGAGATCCTCGGCTGCCAGAAGAGCCTGGCCGCCGACTCGACCGTGCAGCGCCGCCAGGGCATCGTCACCTTCCGCCACCACGCCGTCGACTCCGCGGACCTCGGCTTCATCCTCTACAGCCACGGCTTCATGGTCCGCTCCGACCAGCACTGCCAGGGCGGCGCGGGGGAGCGGACCGGATCGGTGCGGGTGAGCCTGCACGTCCACAACACCGCCGAGGAGATCGACCGACTGCTGGACGCCCTCGCCACGCTCGGGTGACGTACGGCCATTAGAGGGAATGGGAACCGTTTCCACCTGTAGGGTCTGGCGCAGACGGTGCGGACAGGTGCGGAACGGCGAGGTGCACGACGGAATGGGGCTGAGCCTGGCGACGGCGGAGCGATGGGTGGAGCGCTGGGAGCGTCAGCAGCAGCGGTACGCCGTCGACCGCGAGGAGCGCTTCACGGTGATCGCCGATGTGGTGGAACAGTCCGTGTCGAGCGTTCCGGGTCGGCCCTTGGTCGTCGACCTCGGCTGCGGTCCCGGCTCCCTCGCGGCACGGCTCGCCCGCCGCATGCCGTACGCCGACATCGTGGCCGTGGACATGGACCCGTTGCTGCTGGAGCTCGCCCGCACCCACCACGCGGACGCCGCCCGCTATGTCGACGTGGTGATCGGCGCACCCGACTGGACCCACGCCCTGGGTCTCGACCGCCCCTTGGACGCGGCCGTGTCGACGACGGCACTGCACTACCTGGACGCGGACGCTCTGCTCCGCACCTACCGGCAGCTCGCGGGCCTGCTGCGACCCGGGGGCGTTCTCGTCAACGGTGACCACTTCCCGCACGACGACTCCGTGCTCGCCGGACTCGCGGGGTGCGTAGGCCGCCGGCACGCCGAACGCGGACAGGCCCTGGCGCACGAGGACTGGGCCTCCTGGTGGGCAGCGGTCGCACAGGACCCGGAGCTGACCGACCTCCTCGCCGAACGCCGCCGCCGACAGCCGGCCGGCGCCACGGGCACCGGCACCGGCGGCGCCCCCTGCCTGTCCGTGCCGGCGCACGAACGGCTCCTGCGGCAGGCGGGGTTCAGGCACGTCGGTGTCGTCTGGCAGTACGGCGACAGCCACGTCGTCGTCGCGATCCGCTGACCGGACCGGCACCGCGCGTTACCAAGCACAGCTAAAGGATTCATCATCCACCTTGACAGTGTGCGTGCTGTTTCGCGACGTTTGAGCTCGCCACAAAAGTTCGACATGGGGGAAACCGTGGCGAGGCGCCCAAAAAGCGTCTCTTGGGGGAATTCTGGGGGGAGCGGTCGCCATGCGATCCACGCACGCCATCACGATTCACAGACCCGAGGAGCTGGACGAGTCGCTGCGCCGGGCGTGGCACCGGGCCATGGACGAGTCGCCCGACTACGCCAACCCCTTCCTGGCGCCGGAGTTCGCGATCGGGGTCGGCAGACACCGCCGCGGCGCACAGGTGGCGGTGCTGCACGAGAACGGGGAGGCCGTCGGCTTCCTCCCCCACGAGCGGGGCCCGCTCGGCGTCGGCCGGGCCATCGGCCTCGGCCTCTCCGACTGCCAGGCCCTGGTGCACCGGCCCGGCGTCACCTGGGACACCCGGGAACTGCTGCGGGCCTGCGGACTGTCCGTGTTCGAGTTCGATCACCTCGTCGAGGAGCAGAAGCCCTTCGGCCCGTACGTCACGGGGACGTTCGCCTCTCCCGTGCTCGATCTGAAGCCCGGCGAGGGCAGTTACGCCGAGTGGCTGCGCGCCACCTATCCGGGGCAGGCCAAGACGACGCTGAAGAAGGAGCGCCGCCTGGGCCGTGACGTGGGCGAGGTGCGGTTCGTGTACGACGAGCGCGATCCGCGCATGCTGCGCACCCTCATGCGCTGGAAGTCCGCCCAGTACCGCAGAACGGGGCGGATGGACCGGTTCTCCAAGCCGTGGATCGTCGACCTGGTCGACCACCTCTTCCAGGTCCGCGAGGAGCACTTCACCGGCGTCCTGTCCGTGGTGTACGCCGGTGACCGACCGGTCGCCGCGCACTTCGGGCCGAGGTCGCGCAGCGTCCTCGCGGCCTGGTTCACCGCGTACGACCCCGAGTTCGGCTACTACTCGCCCGGCCTGCTGATGCATTTACGGCTGGTCGACGCCGCCGGCCGGGACGGCGTGACGCTCATGGACTGGGGGCGCGGCGAGAAGGAGTACAAGGACTGGCTGAAGACCCGTGAGCTGCGGGTGGCCGAGGGGTTCGCGGTACGCCCGCACCCGGTGGCGGCGGCGCACCGGCTGTGGCGCAGACCGGTGCGCGGCCTGAGAAACACGGTCCTGGCCCACCCGAGGCTGCGCGAGCCCGCCGACCGGCTGCTGAAGACCGTGGGCACCCTGCGCACCTCGGGCCTGACCCATTCGGGCGAGGCGGGAGCCCGCGCCCGCTGAACGGGCACACTCCTGCCCTTTCCGTCTCTCCGTCCATCACGCGCCCCGCCGTCGTTCCGCCACGCCCTCTCGCGGTGCCGTCACCCGAGCGGAGTCCTCGGAACGACGTTCGCGAGCGCGCCCAAGCCCGCCCACGGCGACCCTTCGTCGGACCTTTCCACGGAAGAGGTGACCATGCCGTACGGATCGCGGCTCGCCGCGATGATGACACGGCGCATCGGACGCGAATGCGTCTACACGCCCTCGGCCCGACTGGCCCTGTACCTGGCGCTGCGCCGCTGGTGCCGGCCCGGCGCACGGGTCCTGATGTCCCCGGTGAACGACGACGTGATCCTCTTCGTCGTCCTCGCGGCCGGACTGCGCCCCGTCCAGGCCCCCGTGTCCCCCTGGGACGGCAACATCGACCCGGACGCCGTCCCGGAGTCCACCTGGCGCAACGTGGACGCCGTCCTGACCACGAACCTGTACGGCCTGCCGGACCGGGTCGTCGAACTGCGCCGCCGCTGCGACGAGTTGGGGATTCCCCTGTTCGAGGACGCGGCCCACGCCATCGGCACGCACGTCGACGGGCAGCCCATCGGCACCTTCGGGACGGCGGCCGCGTTCAGCCTGTCCAAGCACGTGGCGGCGATGGCCGGCGGCTTCCTGGCCGTCGAGGACGCACGCACCCGCCGCGAGCTGGAACTCCTGCGCGACGAGTTGCTGACCCCACGCCGCCTGCGCCACGACCTGTCCACGACACTGCGCCCGCTGGCCCGCTCCGCCGTCCGCACCCTCCACCTCGTGCGCCCCGTATGGCGCACCATGCAGCGTCTCGGCCTGCTGGAACGCGATACCTTCCGCATGGCCCTGCACGCCCCCCGCCTCGCCGGCAGCGCCCACCACGCGCCCAGCCTCGCCGCCTACGAACCCTGGGTACGGGTCGACCTGCACGGCTTCCGAACCCGCCACGGAAGCCTGGTCCGGGGCCAGTTGGAGCTGCGGATGGCCCTGCTCGACGCCGACCTCGCCCGACGCAGGTCCGGCGTCTCGCTCCTGTCCGGCACCACCTGGGCCACCCCGGCCCTGCGCGGTCGCACGGGCGACGGCCCGCCCTCCCTCTTCCGCGTACCGCTCCTGGTGCACAACCGCGACGCGCTCCTCGAACGCCTCGTCGACCACGGAGTGGTCGCCGGCTACGTATACGACCCACCGCTCGACGACTACGCGGGCGCCGAGTTCACAGAACCGTCCCCCGCCCCCGAAGCAGCCCGCTGGTTCGCCGCGCACGCGCTTCCGGCCGACCCCTTGACGGCCCGCAGGATCGCGGCCGCCCTGACAAAGGAGGGGGCAACCCCGGCCCACCCACCGACCTGGCGCAACGGAGAACGGTTCGGCCACGCCCCAAAAGGGGCGCGGGCCTGAATCGATATGCGGCTCCGCCGCGTGGGCGCGACCAGCCACATGAGACCCGCAGACGGTTGACGGCACATCGCGGCACCCCCCTCCCCCGCCTACCCTGAAGTCGTGGCTCGGTCCAACGACGAGATCGCCGCCCTCCTCCAGGAGTACGCGGACCTGATCTCCATCACCGGAGGAGACGCGTTCCGGACGCGCACCTACGAAAAGGCCGCCCGGTCGGTCGGCGGCTATCACGCCGACGTGTCCACGCTCGACGTCAAGGGACTCCAGGAGATCCCCAATGTCGGCAAGTCGACCGCCCAGAAGATCATCGAGTACTTCACCACCGGCAAGGTGTCCGCCGTCGAGGAACTGCGCGCGAAGATCCCCGCCGGGGTTCGGCAGCTGACGGCGATCCCCACGCTCGGCCCGAAGAAGGCCCTGGTCATCTACGAAGAGCTCGGCATCTCCACGACCGAGGAGCTGGCGGACGCCATCCACGAGGAGCGGCTGCGCGACCTGAAGGGCTTCGGGCCGAAGACCGAGGAGAACATCCTGCACGGCATCGGCCTGCTCCAGTCCTCCGGCGACCGGGTCCTGATCGACGTCGCCATGAGCCTCGCCGAGGACATCGTCGCCGAGATGTCGCAGGTCACCGGCTGCAAACGCTGCTCATACGCCGGCTCGCTGCGCCGCGTCCGGGAGACCATCGGCGACATCGACATCCTCGTCGCGGCGAAGAAGCCGGAGCCGGTCATGCGGGCCTTCACCGAGCTGCCCTACGTCTCGGAGGTCATCGCGCACGGCGAGAAGAAGACGTCGATCCGCACCAGCAAGGGCCTCCAGGTCGACCTGCGGGTCGTACCGCCGGACTCCTGGGGCGCGGCGATGCAGTACTTCACCGGCAGCAAGGCGCACAACATCCGCACCCGGGAGATGGCCGTCCACCAGAAGCTCAAGCTCTCCGAGTACGGCCTCTTCGACACCGAGACCGGCAAGAAGATCGTCTCCGAGACCGAGGAAGAGGTGTACGCCCGCCTCGGCCTGCCCTGGATTCCGCCCACCCTGCGTGAGGACCGGGGCGAGATCGAGGCCGGGCTGCGCGGCGAGCTGCCCGACCTGGTCCAGGAGCAGGACATCCGGGGCGATCTGCACACCCACACCGACCTCACCGACGGGCTCGCCCCGCTGGAGGAGATGGTCGCCGCGGCCGCCGAGCGCGGCTACGCCTACTACGCGGTCACCGACCACGGCCCCGACATGGCCATGCAGCGCATGACCGACGAACGGATCCTGGCCCAGCGCGAGCGTGTCCGTGAACTCGACGGGGCGTACGGCAAGCGGGGCAGGCGTGGTGGCATGCGGCTGCTGCACGGTGCCGAGCTGAACATCGGGCCCGACGGCGACGTGGACTGGCCGCCGGAGTTCCTCGCCGGCTTCGACCTGTGCGTGGCCTCGGTGCACTCGCACTTCAACCAGGCGCGTGACGCGCTGACCCGGCGGATCGTCCGGGCCTGCGAGAACCCGCACGTCCACATCATCGGCCACCCCACCACCCGCCTCCTCGGCAAACGCCCCGGCATCGACGTCGACCTCGACGCGGTCTTCGCCGCCTGCGCGCGCACCGGCACGGCCATGGAGATCAACTCCCATCCCGACCGGCTCGACCTGCGCGACGAGGACATCCTGCGCGCCCGGCGGCACGGCGTGAAGTTCGCCGTCGACAGCGACGCGCACGCCGTCGTCCACCTGGCCAACCTGCGCTACGGCGTCGGCACCGCACAGCGCGGCTGGCTCACCAAGGACGACGTGATCAACACCTGGCCGCTGACCCGGCTGCGGCGCTTCCTGAACAAGGGCTGACCTCCGGCGACGGGCTGCGGAGGGCGGCGAAGGCGGTGCGCCCTCGCTCGTGTGCAAGGCGTGCAGGTTGAAACTCGTAGGAATCAAGGGCTTGTAGCGAGATTTGACGAGGGTTAATTTAACCGTCACTCGAAGCCGGGCCCGGGCTCCCGAGGGCTGTTCCCTGCGCTTTCCCCGCGCCTTCCCGCGTGTTCGCCTTTTTCATCGAGGAGTCGTGCCATGCCAGTAGACGAAGTCCGGATGTCGCGCCGAGGGTTCCTCGGTATCGGAGTCGCGGCCGGGGTCGTGACGCTCACCGCCTGCGGTTCGGGCAGCGGGAGTTCGAGCGGTCCGCTCGTCATGACCGTCTGGGGCGGCGACGCCGACCGCAAGACGTACCAGAAGCGCATCGACCTGCTGGTGAAGAAGTACCCGGAGCTGAAGGTCAAGCTCCAGCTGATCCCCAGCGACGCGTACGCGCAGAAGGTGCAGACGATGATCGCGGGCGGCAGCGGCCCGGACATCATGCAGGTCGCCGAGAGCGTCAACACCTACTCCAGCAAGAACCAGCTCCTGCCCCTCGACGACCTCGCCAAGAAGGCGGGCCTCGACACCGGGAAGCGGTTCGGCCCGGTCGGGTCCATCTACACCTACGAGGACAAGCTGTACGCGATCCCGGACCGCTCCGGCGCGATCACCGTGTACTACAACAAGGACCTGTTCGCGAAGAAGGGCATCGAGGCGCCCACCGCCGAGTGGACCTGGGACGACGCGCTCGACGCCTTCAAGGAGCTCACCGTCCCGGGCAAGCAGTGGGGTTACACCGGCGCCGAGTGGTTCCCGCAGTGGTGGAGCCTCGCGTACCAGAACGGCGGCACCATCATCGACGCGAGCGGCCGCCCCGCCGTCGACAGCGACGAGGTCGTCGAGGCCCTGCAGTGGGCCGGCGACCTGGTCTTCAAGCACAAAGTCGCGCCCAGCAAGGCGGACTACGCCGACATGGGGTCCGAGGTCGGCGGCGACCAGGCCTTCCCGATGCAGAAGTGCGCCACGCACGCCAACGGCTTCTGGGTCACCGCCGGTCTGACGGACGCCAAGTTCGCCTGGGACATCGCGCCGATCTGGCGCGGCAAGAAGCAGGCCGTGTCCGCGTTCGGCAGCGGCCTCGCCATCTCCCGTACCTGCAAGCAGCGCGACAACGCCTTCAAGGCGATCGACTTCCTCACCTCGGACGCGGCGCAGCGACAGATCATCGACGACGGCGAGGACGTACCGGCCAGCCTCGCGGTGCAGCAGAGCGACGCGTTCCTCAAGCCCGCGTGGATGAAGAACGACGTCGACATGGGCGCGTTCGCCGAGTCCAGCGGCTTCATCTTCCGTGCGCCGTTCATCCCCGAGTGGAACGAGATGATATCCGCCATCGACTCGAACCTCGCGAACTTCTGGCTCGGCAAGGAGAGTGCCAAGAAGGCGCTGACCGCCCTGCAGAGCGACCTCGAGTCCATCATCAAGTCCGCGGGATGACCGGCGATGGCGATCCTCTCGAAGACCGCTTCGACGGGCGTCCCGAAGTCCGGGACGTCGTCGAAGCGGCGGCGCCGTGAGGCGCTCTGGTTCTATCTGTTCGTCTCGCCGTGGGTGCTCGGGTTCCTGGTCTTCCTGCTCGGACCGATGATCGCGTCGGTCTACTACTCGATGACCGACTGGGACTCCTTCACCCCGCCGACCTGGATCGGGCTGGAGAACTACGTCACGCTGCTCACCGACGACCCCAGGTTCTGGCGGACGCTGTGGCACACCTTCTACTACGCGGCGGTCTCGGTCCCGCTCGGTCTGGTGCTCGGCCTGTGGCTGGCGAATCTGCTCAACAAGCAGGTACGCGCCCGGAAACTGCTGCGCACCCTGATCTATCTGCCGACGCTGGTGCCGCTGGTCGCCACGGCGATGATCTTCCGCCAGGTGCTGGCCCCGAACGGCCCGCTCAACGACGGGCTCGGCCTGTTCGGCGTCTCGGGACCGGCCTGGCTGCTCGACGGCAACTGGGCGATCCCCGCACTGGTCGTGATGTCGGCATGGAGCGCGGGCGCCGCGACGGTGCTGCTGCTCGCCGCCATGAAGGGCATCCCCAGGGAGCTGTACGAGGCGGCCGAGGTCGACGGCGCGGGCCCGGTACGGCAGTTCTGGAGCATCACGCTGCCGCACCTGACCCCGATCATCTTCTTCAACCTGGTCATGGGGATGATCGGCGCCTTCCAGGTCTTCGCCCAGGTGTACATCCTGGTGCCGAAGGGCAAGCTGCGCGCGGCCTACGACGGGGCCGAGACGATGGTGCCGTACCTCTTCGACGAGGCCTTCGGCAACTACCACATGGGCTATGCGTCGGCGATCTCCTGGCTGCTGTTCCTCGTGGTCCTGGTCTTCACACTGATCGCATTCCGCACCGCCCGGCGCTGGGTGTTCTACGAAACCGAGGTGAAGTGATGACCGGCCTCCTGACCACCCCGGCGCCGCAGCGGACGAAGGAGAGCGGCCCGCAGCGCAAGGGCCGTGGGGGCCACGGCCCCGGCACGGTACGGGCGTTCCGCGCCACCCCGTTCACCTACGCGACGCTGATCATCGTGGCGGCGATCCTCACCATGCCGCTGGTGTTCGTCGGGTCCATCGCGCTCTCCAGCGACGCGACGGTGAACACCAACTCCTTCACCCTCTTCCCGACCGAGTTCCACTGGGAGAACTTCACCCGGGTCTTCGGCTCCGAACTGCCGATGGGCCGCTTCCTGATCAACTCCGTGATCATCTCGCTCTGTTCGGTCGCCGGGCAGATGCTCTCCAGCGGACTGGTCGGCTACGCCTTCGCCCGGCTGCGGGCCCCCGGCAAGAACGCGCTGTTCCTGATCGTCATCGCCACCATGATGATCCCGACGCAGATCACGATGATCCCGCAGTTCATCCTCTTCCGGGACCTGGGCTGGGTGAACACCTATCTGCCGCTGATCGTGCCGAACTTCTTCTCCAACGCCTTCAACGTCTTCCTGGTACGGCAGTTCGTCTCCCGGCTGCCCAGCCAGCTCGACGAGGCGGCCATGGTCGACGGCCTCGGATTCTTCGGCATCTACCGGAGGATCATGCTGCCGATGCTGTGGCCGGTGCTGATCGCGATCGGCATCTTCACCCTGACCCACACCTGGGGCGACTTCATGGGCCCGCTGATCTATCTGAACGACGAGTCCAAGATGCCGCTCTCCCTGGGCATCCAGTACATCACCAGCACCTCGGCGGCCGGCCAGTCACCGGCGTGGAACCTGGTCATGGTCGGCTCGGTCCTGCTCGCCCTGCCCATGATCATCGTCTACTACCTGGGCCAGAAGTACCTGTACGAGATGGACATCAGCGGCGGAAGCGCGGGAGTGAAGTGACCACCATCCATGTGGACGGCCGGGGCGTGTGGATCGACGGCCGTCCCCGCACACTGCTGTGCGCGTCCCTGTTCTACTTCCGCCTCCCGAGGGAGCAGTGGCGCGAGCGGCTGGAACAGGTTCGGGCGTCGGGCTACACCTGCGTCGACGTCTATCTGCCCTGGAACTTCCACGAGTTGGCGCCCGGCCGCTGGTCCTTCGAGGGCCGCCGTGACGTCGCCGCCTTCCTGGACCTCGCACACGAGGCGGGCCTGTACGTCATCGCGCGGCCCGGGCCGTACATCTGCTCCGAGTGGGACGGCGGCGCGCTGCCCGCCTGGCTGGGCCTGGACCCGGAGCTGAGCGTCCGGCAGAACGAGCCCCGCTATCTGGAGCAGGTCACCGCGTGGTTCGACCAGGTGCTGCCGCTGCTGGCGGAACGCCAGTACGGGGCGGGCGGCTCGGTGATCATGGTGCAGTTGGAGAACGAGCTGGACTTTTTCGACTGCGCGGACCGCGAGGGATACATGACCTCCTTGCGGGACACGGCACTTCGGCACGGCATCTCCGTCCCGCTGATCGCCTGCTCCGGACAGGGCGACCTCGCGGGTGCCACCGGGGACGTGGTCGGAGTCGTACCGGCCTGCAACTTCTACCCGGACGACGACTCCCCGGACATCGAGGCCGAGGTGCGCCGTTACGCGGCTCTGGTCGCGGAGCGCGGCGTGCCGCTGCTGGTCACCGAGACCAACCGGCGCCACCGGACCCTGCGGAGGCTGCTGGCGAGCGGCGCCAAGCTGATCGCACCGTATCTCCAGTCGTCCGGCTGGAACTTCGGTTACACCCCGTCGAGCGGCAACTGGGGGCGCCCTGGCAACTTCATGAGCCATGGCTACGACTTCGGCGGATACGTCACGTCGACCGGCGTGGCACGTCCGGAGTACGCCGAGGCGCAGGTACTCGCCCGGGTCGTCGAGACCTGGGGTACCGAACTCGCCTTGGCCACACCGTCGTTGCACGAGAAGCCGAGCTGCGACTTCCCGACGGCCTCGGTCCCGGCGGCGCTGGACCTTCCCGGAGGCGGCCGGCTGGTGGCCGTACCGCATCTCGGGACCGGACCGGGCACGGCGGTGGTCCAGGGCGTGCCGGTCGCGGTGGCGCCGGGATCGTGCCCCCTCATGGCGGTGGACGTACCGCTCGCCGGGGCCACCCTGGAGCTCGCCTCGGCGGACCTCGTGGCACGGACGGACCGGGTGCTGGTGTTCTCCTCCGACGTGCCCGTCACCGTCGTACTGGACGGCGCCCGGACCGAGATCCCGGTGTCCGGGCGGCGGACCCTGGCCCGGCTCACCCTCGTCGCGCTGCCGTCGGCCGAGGCGGCACGGCTGCGGTCGGTCGACCCGGACGGCACGGTCCACCTCACCGACGCACCGGAGCGACCCGGCGAGGCGGGACCGACCGCCGTGCACGAGGTGCGGCGGCGCTCCGAGACGGCCCCCGAGCGGCCGGCCGGGCCGCACGAACTGCCGCCCACCCTGGAGTCGCTCGGGGTGTACCGGGGCCGGGGCGCCTACCGGACCACCACGGATCTGACGGACGTCGACGCGCTCCTGCTCACCGGCGCGGCGGACATCGTCGACCTGTCGGTCGCGGGCCGCACGCTCCCGACGATCGCCGGGTTCGGAGCGACCCGGCGTATCGATGTCCAAGACGTCACGGGCGACGTCGCGATCGAGGCCGTGGTGGAGATCTGGGGCCACGCCAACTTCGACGACGCCCGGTTGCCCGCGCTCCGCCTCGGCGCGCTGCGGGGCCTGGGCACCCTCTGGAAGGTCCGGGACACCACGGACGTGTCGGCCCTGTGGACCGTGCACGGCCACTGGGCGGGCGACCCGGCACCCCTGCGGGGCCTCGGCGGCTGGAGCAGTACGCGCGTCGGGGTGCCGGTCACCTATCGCCGCAGCGTCCACTCGCCCACTCCGGCCGCGCTGCACATCCCCGGCGTCGTCGAACCGCTGCGCGTCAGCGTGGACGACGGGGAACCGGAGACCGTCCACGCCGAGAACCCCTGGGTGCTGCTGAGCGCCGGCACCCACCAGGTCTCGGTCACGCTTCCGCACCACCCGAGCGGCCCCGGCCCGCGCGCCGAGCTGCTCGCGCTCGACGCCGTACGGGACTGGTCGTGCGCGGTGCAGGACGACGAGCTGTTGACGGCGTTCGCCGGCGGCTCCGGCCGTACGGAGCAGGTCCGGCTCCCGCTGGCGCTGAAACCGGGGGAGGAGGCATGGCTCGACGTCGACCTGCCGGCATCGCCCGACGGATATCTGGTCCGGCTGGACGCCACACAGGTCCGGGTGACCGGATGGGCCGGCGGAGAGTGCGTGGGGCGCGTCTGGGCCGGGGAACGGCCCGACTTCTCGGGCGGTGACCCCGACGCGCTCTGGGTACCGCCGAACTGGCCGGGCCTGACCCTGCTCGCGCAGGGTATTGAGGGGCGTGGGACGCCGGAGATCCGTACGCTGTGGCTGGGGGGACCGACCGACTGAGGGGGAGGACCGGTGGCCCGGCACACGGCCCGAGACGTCCGCAGCGAGAACCGTTTCGAGGTGCTGCACGCGCTGTTCGACCTCGGGCCGTCCTCCCGCCAGGAACTCGCCCGGCACACGGGCCTCAGCCAGGCCACCGTGACGACCCTGGTCGGCGGATTCCTGGCAGAGGGCGTGCTGGACGTCGCCGCCGTGGAACGCAACGCCGTGGGACGGCCGTACGAACGGCTCACGATCAACCCGGACCGTGGCCGGGTCGTCGGTGTCGACGTGGCCGAGACATACGTCGACGCCACGGTGTACGACCTCGCGCTCGGCGTCCTCGGCCGGCACGAGGCGGCCTTGGACGAGCACCAGAACGACCAGGCCTACGTCGTCGACGGCATCGTCGCCGCCATCGAGGCCGCCCTGGACGCGGGTGGCACCGACCGCGACCGGATCGTGGGAGTCGGGGTCAGCATGCCGGGCCATGTGCACCACGACGCCGGGGTCTCCGTCTTCGCGCCGAACTGGAACTGGCACGACGTCCACATCGAGGAACTGCTGGCCGAGCGGCTGCGGCTGCCGGTGTACGTCGACAATCCGCTCAAGGCGGCGATCCTGTCCGAGATGTGGTTCGGCGCCGGGCGCGCCGTCGACAGCCTGGCCGTGGTCAACATCGGCACCGGAGCGGGAGCCGGCATCGCCATCGAGGGCACCCTGGTCCGCGGCATCACCAACAACGCCGGCGAATGGGGACACACGCTCCTGATGATGGACGGCCGCCCGTGCCACTGCGGACGGCACGGGTGCGTGGAGGCCTACGTCGGCGCTCCCGGCCTGGAGACGACGCTGGCCGAGATCGACCCGGCCCATCCGGCGCTGGGACAGCCCGGGCAGCGGGATCTCGTCGCTTCCGTCGCCGCCGGCCTGGCCGCCGGGGACCCGGTGCTGCGGGAGCTCGTCCGGCGCACGGGCCGCTATCTGGCAGCGGCCCTCGGCGACCTCGTCAACCTGCTCAACGTCCCGGTGGTGACACTCACCGGCTGGCTGCCCGGCATGCTGGCACCGTGGCTCGTCCCCGCCGTACGGGACGAACTGCCCCGTCATGTGCTGCCGGGTTCCCTTCCCGGCCTCACCGTCGAGGTGTCCGAGGTGCCCGGCAACGCCGTGGGCCTGGGTATGGCCGCCTTCACTCTGGAGCAGTTCCTCGCCCGACTCGGCCTTGTCAGTGAGGCCCGGACCCGGCCGCGGCCGGGCGCGGAGGCCGCCCAGCCGATCGGCTGACACCCTTCGTGATCTTCATCCCGTTTGAGCGCCCGTCCGGAAGGGGAGCGTGCCCCGGGGTGAGCCGGGCCGGACAGTCAGGCTTTGTTCATGTCGCCGCAGAGGGGTTGTCCTGACATTCGCTCCCTGCCTAGGGTCGCCCTCGAAGTGCAAGCGCTTTCTGAGCGGGCTGTCCGCCGGCCGTCCGAGGAGTACCGCATGTCCCCACGCCCTGCCCGCCGCCGCGTCGCCGTGATCGGCACCGGCGCCATCGTCAGCGGCAGCCATCTCTCCGCCCTGAGACACCACGCGGACCGGGTGGAGCTGGTCGCCGCCGTCGACGTGGACCCGGCCCGGCTGGACGCCTTCCGGGAGCTCGCGGGCGCGGACGTCGCCGGGTACACCTCCACCGGCGAGATGCTGGACGCCGTACGCCCCGACCTGGTCCTGATCGGCACGCCGCCGTCGCTGCACCGGGAGCAGACGGTCGCCGCGCTCAAGGCGGGCGCCTGGGTGCTGTGCGAGAAGCCGCTGTGTCTGTCGCTCGCCGAGTACGACGACATCGCGGCGGCCGAGGAGGCGTCGGGCGCGTACGCGTCCGTGGTGTTCCAGCACCGGTACGGCTCCGGCGCCGTGCACGCCCGGCAGCTGATCGAGAGCGGTGAGCTGGGCGCCCCGCTGGTCGCGCACTGCCAGACGACCTGGCACCGGGACGCCGCGTACTACGCGGTGCCGTGGCGCGGGAAGTGGGCCAGCGAGGGCGGCGGGCCGACGATGGGGCACGGCATCCACCAGTTCGACCTGCTGCTGCATCTGCTCGGGCCGTGGGCGGAGATCCGGGCCATGGCCGCGCGCCTGGTCCACGACACCGAGAGCGAGGACGTCTCCACGGCCCTCGTCCGGTTCGAGAACGGCGCCCTCGCCACCGTCGTCAACAGCGTGCTCTCCCCGCACGAGGTGAGCCGCATCCGCATCGACTGCGCCGACGCGACGGTCGAACTCACCCACCTGTACGGCCACCGCAACGACGACTGGGTCTACACCCCCGCCCCGCACGTCCCCTCCGAGCGGGCCACCGCCTGGCGCACCCCGGTGGCGGACGTCCCCAGCTCGCACACGGCACAGCTCGGCGCCCTCCTCGACGCCTACGACAACGGTGTCCGGCCCCCGGGCAGCGGCCCCGACGCCCGGGCCACCCTCGACTTCGCCGCCGCCCTCTACAAGGCCGCGTTCACGGACGGCCCGGTGCACGCGGGCGAGATCCTGCCCGGCGACCCCTTCTACCCGGCCATGCACGGAGACCACCCCCACTGGGCCCCCAAGGAGCGCGCATGAGCATCCGCGTCACCCACGCGCACGGCGACCACATCGCCGTCACGGCCGCGAACGGCACCGAGATCCTGCGGTACGTCTACCGCCCCGACCCGGAGGCCTTCGAGTCCCGCAAGCCGTACGCCCACCCCGTGCGCACCCTCGCCGGACACACCGTGACCGGCTACCGGCCCAGCGACCACCGCTGGCACAAGGGCCTGCAGATGACGGCGAGTCATCTGTCCGGACAGAACTTCTGGGGCGGCAACTGCTATGTCCACGGCCAGGGTTACCTGCCGCTGCCCGAACGGGTCGGCTCGATGCGGCACGACGGATTCGGCGAGTTCACCGTCGAGGACGACCGGCTGTCCTTCACCGAGGAACTCACCTGGGTGGCCAACGGCGGTGAGGAGTGGGCGCGCGAGGTGCGCGGGCTGACCGTGCACTCGGTGGACGAGGCGGCCGGCGCCTGGGCGCTGGACTGGTCGATCGAGCTCACCAACGTCCGTGCCGAGCCGTTGCGGTTCGGGTCCCCGACCACCGAGGGGCGGGAGCTGGCCGGATACACCGGGCTCCAGTGGCGCGGCCCGCGCGACTTCACCGGCGGGACCGCCTTCGCCCCGGAATCCGACGCCGACGCCGACAAGCTGATGGGCAGTCAGGGACCGTGGCTCGCCTTCACCACCGAGCACGACGACATCGACGGTCACTCCACGCTCGTGTTCGCGCACGCGCCCGAGAACGTGGATGCCATCCACGAGTCCCATTGGTTCGTGCGTTCCGAGCCGATCCCGACGGTCGCGTTCTCCTGGGCGTTCTTCGAGGAGTTCGAGCTGCCGCCCGGTGAGTCCTTCGCCTACCGGTACCGCGTCGTGTTCGCCGACGGGGCCTGGGACCGGGAGCAGGTGACCGCCCACCTGGAGGGAATGCCGTGGTGAGGCCCGGTGAAGTGGTGAAGCCGAATGCCGTCGTGAAGCCGAATGCCGTGGCGAAGCCGAATGCCGTGGCGAAGCCGAATGCGGAGGTGAAGCCGAACCTGCCCCACCCGCTGCCCGGCGCCGTCGGCCTGTCCCATCTCAGCGCCTACGACTGGGAGGCCGCCGACGGTGTGTGCGGCGGCAGCCCGCATCTGCACCTGGTCTGCACGGAGGCGTACGTCGTCACCGGCGGCCGGGGCGCCGTGCAGACGCTGAGCCCCGACGGCTACCGGGACGTCCCCCTGGAGCCGGGCTCGGTCGCCTGGTTCACGCCCGGCACCGTGCACCGTATGGTCCAGGGCGGCGATCTGCGCATCACCGTGCTGATGCAGAACAGCGGGTTGCCCGAGGCCGGGGACGCCGTGTTCACCTTCCCGCCCGAGGTGCTCGCGGATCCGGAGCGGTACGCGGCGGTGGCGGCCCTGCCACCCGGCACCGGCCCGGACACGGCGGCCGCCGCGCGGCGCCGCAGGGACCTCGCCGTCGAGGGCTACCTCGTGCTGCGCGAGGCGCTCGTCGCCGGTGACAGCGGCCCGTACCGGGAGTTCCAGCAGGCGGCGGCCCGGCTTGTGCGGGCCAAGGTGCCGAACTGGCGGGAGCTGTGGCGGGCGGGCGCGCTGGCCACCGCCGAGCGCACCGGCGCCCAGCTCGACGCGCTGGAGGCCGGCGAACCGGCGTATCTCGCCGACGCGACCGCGCACGAGGCCGGGCCCACCAGGCTCGGCGGGTTCGGGATGTGCGGCCGCCGCGACGAGTACAACCTGCCCGGGGTCACGCTGCCGTACCAGGGCGAGTAGCTCGCCCGGGGGAGCGAGGGAGGCCGAGGGGGGCCAACAGAAGGACCGAGGAGAGAAGAGGTGACCTCGGCATGCCCGGACACAGGACAAAGGGGTTCTGCGCGTCGGCCGCCGCACTCGCGCTCTGCGCGATGCTGGCCGGCTGTGGAGGATCCGGGGAGTCGGTCGGCGGCGGCAAGGTCGTGCTGCGCTACACGTGGTGGGGCAACCCCGACCGCGCGGAACGCACCGAGCAGGCCGTCGCCCTGTTCGAGAAACAGCATCCGAACATCCAGGTGCGGACGTCGTTCTCGGCCTACGAGGCCTACAAGCAGAAGCTCGCCGTCCAGGCCTCGGGGGGCGACGCCCCCGACGTGATGCAGCTCGACTACCGGCAGATCGACCAGTACGCCTCCGGCGGCGTCCTGCTCGACCTCGCCGAGCAGAAGGCCGTACTGCGCACCGGTGAGATCGACCCCGGTCTGCTCGCCACCGGCCGGCTGGACGACACGCAGTACGCCATCCCCCAGGGACGCGGCACCGAGACGGTCGCCTATGACGTGAAGGCGTGGAAGGCGTCCGGTGTGCCGCTCCCGGGGAAGAGCTGGACCTGGAGCGAATGGGCCGACACCATGCGGGCGTTGGCGAAGAAGACCGGCAAGCCCGGCGCCACCGACCCCGGCCAGAGCGAGGACTGCTTCGAGGTCTGGCTGCGCGGCCGGGGCAAGTCCCTCTACACCGAGGACGGCGGGCTCGGCTTCACCGCCGACGACCTGACCCGCTGGTGGACCTTCACCGACAAGCTGCGGCGGGAGGGCGCCGTCTCGCCCGCCGAGCAGACCACGCAGCTCGACGGCTCCGTGGAGAACACCCCGCTCGGGCGCGGCGAGGCCGTCTCCGACGCCAACTGGGACGCCCCGGCCAGCGGTTTCCTCGCCCTCATACCGACCGGTGTCGCGCTCGCCCCGATGCCGTCCGGCGAGGACGGTACCCCCGGCCAGTACTTCAAGCCGTCGATGTTCCTGGGCGTGGGCGCGGGCACCAATCACCCCAAGGAGGCGGCCCAGCTCGTCGACTTCCTCATCAACGACGAGCAGGCGGCGAGGATCCTCGGCGCCAGTCGCGGCATCCCCGTCAACGAGTCGATCCGCGAGGAGACCGCGTCCCAGCTCAAGGACTTCGACAAGACCATCGCCGAGTATCAGTCGTCCCTGGAGGGCTCCCTCAAGGACCCGCCGCAGGCCCCGCCCTCCGGTGACAACGCCCTCCAGGCCACCTTCCAGCGCGACTACGACCAGGTGTCGTACGAGCGCATGTCGCCCCGCGAGGCGGCCGAGAACTACGTCACCGAGGCGAAGGCGGAGCTGAGGTCATGACCACCACCGACATCCCCGCGCCCGCCACCAGGAAACCGGGGGCCACCACCACCCCGAAGCGCCGCCCCAGGCGTGAGAGCCAGGGCCCCGCCTGGGTGTTCCTCTCCCCGTGGGTGCTCGGCGCGATCGTCCTGACGCTGTTGCCGATGGCCGTGTCGCTGTACCTGTCCTTCACCGACTACGACCTGTTCAACCCGCCGCGCTGGGTGGGCCTGCGCAACTACGTCCAGATGTTCACGGAGGACCCGCGCTACTGGCGCTCGGTCGTGACCACCCTGACGTATGTCGTCATCGCCGTGCCCCTGCAACTGGCCCTCGCCCTGGCCGTCGCGCTCGCCCTGAAGTCCATGAAACGCGGCAAGGGCTTCTACCGGTCGGCCTTCTACGCCCCGTCCCTGCTGGGCGCGTCCATGTCCATCGCCCTCGTCTGGCGCGCCGTCTTCAACGACGGCGGCACCGTGGACAACCTGCTCGGCACCGGCGGCTGGGTCAACAAGCCCGGCTGGGCGCTGCTCGCCGTGGCGCTGCTGACGGTGTGGCAGTTCGGGGCGCCCATGGTCATCTTCCTCGCGGGACTCCAGCAGATCCCGGCCGAGTTGTACGAGGCGGCGGCCGTCGACGGGGCCGGCAAGTGGCGGCAGTTCCTGTCCGTCACGGTGCCGATGCTGTCCCCGGTCCTCTTCTTCAACCTCGTGCTCCAGACCATCCAGGCCTTCCAGGTCTTCACGCCCGCCTTCGCGATCGGCGCCGGCAAGGGCGGCCCCGCCGACTCGACCCTCGTGTACACCCTCTACCTCTACGACCGCGGCTTCGTCGCCTCCCACATGGGCTACGCCTCCGCCATGGCCTGGGTCCTGCTGATCGTCATCGGCGTCGTCACGGCGGTGCTGTTCCGCACCTCGCGCTCCTGGGTCTTCTACGCCTCCGAGGGGGACCGATGACCACGACCACAACCCCGGTTGTCCGCAAGCCCGTCGCCTGGGGCCGGATCGCCCTGCACGTCGGCTGTCTGGCCGCGCTGCTGGTGATGCTGTACCCGCTGGCCTGGCTGCTGGCGACCTCGCTCAAGCCGGCCGACGAGGTCATCGCCAGTCTCGACCTGCTGCCCAGCCGGCTGGAGTGGTCGAACTACTCCACGGCCCTGGACGGCGTCAACGACGTGTCCATCTGGCGGCTGCTGAGCAACTCGCTGCTGATCGCGGGCGGCGCGGTCCTCGGCAACGTGATCAGCTGCTCGCTCGCCGCCTACGCCTTCGCACGCCTGCGCTTCCGCTTCCGCGGACCGCTGTTCGCGTTCATGATCGCCACGATCATGCTGCCGCACCACGCCGTGCTGATCCCGCAGTACATCATCTTCAACCAGCTCGGCCTGGTGAACACCTACTGGCCGCTGATCCTGCCGAAGTTCCTCGCCACGGAGGCCTTCTTCGTCTTCCTCATCGTGCAGTTCATGCGCGGACTGCCGCGCGAGCTGGAGGAGGCGGCCCGTATCGACGGCTGCGGTCCCTTCCGCAGCTTCTTCAAGGTCGTCCTGCCGCTCACCCGTCCCGCGCTGATCACCACGGCGATCTTCACCTTCATCTGGACGTGGAACGACTTCTTCACCCAGCTCATCTATCTCTTCGACCCGGACAAGTTCACGCTGACGCTCGCCCTGCGCTCGTTCGTGGACGCCTCCAGTACCTCGGCGTTCGGCCCGATGTTCGCGCTGTCCGTGATCGCGCTGCTGCCGATCGTGCTGTTCTTCCTCGCCTTCCAGCGGCTGCTGGTGGAGGGCATGGCCAGCTCCGGGCTGAAGGGGTGACCGGCATGGGGACACAGGAGCCGGGCGAGGTCTTCGGGCCTCGGATGACCCTGTTCGCCGACGTGCTGAGCGTCGGTCTCGCCACCGCCGTGGCTTGCCTGCCCGTGGTGACCGTCCCGGCCGCGCTGTCGACGGCGTGCGCGGTGCTGCGGGGCGCGGGGGAGGGGCAACCGGCCACCGCGGGGCGGTACTTCGCGGTGCTACGGCGGCGGCTGCGGGCGGGTGACCTCGCGGCGGGCGCGGCCGCCGTCCTGGGGGCGCTGCTCTTCGCCGCTGATCTGGCGCTCGCCGGCGCCGGGCTGCCCGGGGCACCGGTGTTCGCGGTTGCGGCCGGTGCCATCGGTGCGGCCGCCCTGGTCGTGGGCCTCGGGGCCTGCGCCCGCCCCGAGTCGCTCACCGACTGGCGGACGGCGCTGCGGGAGTCCGCCCGGGACTCGGTCCGGGACCCGGGCGGCAGCGGACTGGTGCTGCTCGCGGTGGCGACCGCGGCCCTGTGCGCCTGGATGCTGGTGCCGCTCGCGTTCCTCGCCCCTGGGCCGTTGGCCTTGGCGCTGACCGCCGTTCATATCCGACGCAACGGCATGTCCAAGAGTTAAGGGCCCCTTTGGGACACCTGCGGTGTGAAGGATGGTTGGCGTGTCAATCATCTTGTCATGAACCTGCGACCCGAGGGACGGGTCGTAGTCTCATGGAGGTGTGGAATGCACCGCAGACTCGCCACCGCACTGACCACCTCGACCCTGACCCTCGGCACGGTCCTCGGCGCCGCCCCGTCCGCCGGGGCCGCGCCCGCCGACAAGCCCCAGGTCCTCGCCAGTTGGACCCAGACCAGCGCGTCCAGCCACAACGCCTGGGTCGCGGCCCGAGCCAACCGATCCGCCTGGTCCGCCTACGGCTTCGACTGGTCCACGGACTACTGCTCCTCCTCGCCCGACAACCCCTTCGGCTTCCCGTTCTCCACGTCCTGCGCCCGTCACGACTTCGGCTACCGCAACTACAAGGCGCTGGGCACCTTCAGCGCCAACAAGTCGCGCCTCGACAGCGCCTTCTACGAGGACCTCAAGCGTGTCTGCGCGGGCTACGGCGGTGCGACTAAGAGCGCCTGCAACAGCACCGCGTGGACCTACTACCAGGCCGTGAAGGCCTTCGGCTGACACCGGCGACATGGCTGAGGGCGCCGCATGTGCGGCGCCCTCAGTTCCCTGTGCGCGGATTCAGTCCGCGGCCCGGAACGACCGCAGCCGCAGCGAGTTGCCTACGACGAACACCGACGAGAAGGCCATGGCCGCTCCGGCGATCATCGGGTTGAGCAGTCCGGCAGCGGCGAGCGGCAGGGCGGCGACGTTGTAGGCGAAGGCCCAGAACAGGTTCGACCGGATGGTGCCGAGCGTCCTGCGGGAGAGCCGGATGGCGTCGGCGGCGACGCGCAGGTCGCCCCGCACCAGGGTGAGGTCGCCGGCCTCGATCGCGGCGTCCGTGCCGGTGCCCATCGCAAGCCCCAGGTCGGCCTGGGCCAGTGCGGCCGCGTCGTTGACGCCGTCGCCGACCATCGCCACCGAACGGCCCTCACCCTGGAGCCGCTTGACGACGTCGGCCTTGTCCTGCGGCAGCACCTCCGCGATGACGTGCTCCGGCGCGATGCCGACCTCCCGGGCGACGGACTCGGCCACGGCCCGGTTGTCGCCGGTCAGCAGGATCGGGGTGAGACCGAGGTCGCGCAGCCGCCGGATCGCCTCCGGGCTGGTCTCCTTGACCGCGTCGGCCACCTCCAGCACCGCCCGCGCCTCACCGTCCCAGGCGACCGCGATGGCGGTACGCCCCGCCGCCTCGGCCTCGGACTTGGCGTGCGCGAGGGAGGCCGGCAGCTCCATCGCCCTCCCCCACTCTCGGCTTCGCTCGAGCGGGGGGACCCCCATCGCGAGGAGCTGCTCCCGGCCCACCAGCACCGCGTGGCCGTCGACCACGCCCTGCACGCCGAGGCCGGGCACGTTCGCGAAGTCCTCCGGCGTCGGCAGCGAACCGAGCTTCTCCAGTGCCCCCTCGGCCACGGCGCGGGCGATCGGGTGCTCGGAGGCGTGCTCCAACGCGCCCGCGAGCCGCAGGACTTCGCTCTCCTCGGCGTTGTCGCCGGTGTGCACGGCGAGCAGCGTCATCCGGCCGGTGGTCACCGTGCCCGTCTTGTCGAGGACGATCGTGTCGACCTTGCGCGTGGACTCCAGCACCTCAGGACCCTTGATCAGGATGCCGAGCTGCGCGCCCCGCCCGGTGCCGACCATCAACGCGGTCGGCGTGGCCAGACCCAGGGCGCACGGGCAGGCGATGATCAGTACGGCGACCGCGGCGGTGAAGGCGGCGGCCGGTCCGGCGCCGGTGCCGAACCAGAAGCCGAGGGTGCCCAGCGCGAGGGCGATCACGATCGGTACGAAGACGGCGGAGATCCGGTCCGCGAGCCGCTGTGCCGCGGCCTTGCCGTTCTGCGCGTCCTCCACCAGCCTGGCCATCCGGGCGAGTTGGGTGTCCGCGCCCACCCGGGTGGCCTCGACGACGAGACGGCCGCCCGCGTTGAGCGTGGCACCGGTGACCGCGTCGCCCCGGGCGACCTCGACCGGCACGGACTCGCCAGTGAGCATCGACGCGTCCACGGCCGACGAGCCCTCGACCACCGTGCCGTCGGTGGCGATCTTCTCGCCGGGCCGCACCAGGAAGCGGTCGCCGACCTTCAACTCCGAGACCGGTATGGTCCGTTCACCGCCGTCCGCGCCCAGCACGGTGACGTCCTTGGCGCCCAGCTCCAGCAGCGCCTTCAGTGCCGCGCCGGCCTTGCGCTTGGAGCGGGCCTCGAAGTAGCGCCCGGCCAGGATGAAGGCGGTGACGCCGGCGGCGGCCTCCAGATAGATGTTCCCGGAGCCGTCACCGCGGGAGATGGTCAGTTCGAAGGGGTGCGTCATGCCGGGCTCGCCCGCCGTGCCGAAGAACAGCGCCCACAGCGACCACACGAACGCGGCGGATGTGCCGACCGAGATCAGCGTGTCCATGGTGGCGGCGCCGTGCCGCAGATTGGTGAACGCGGCCTTGTGGAACGGCCAGGCGGCATACGTCACGACGGGCGCCGCCAGGGTGAGCGAGAGCCACTGCCAGTACTCGAACTGGAGGGCCGGGATCATGGCCATCGCGACGACGGGTACGGCCAGCGTGACGGCGGTGATCAACCGCTCCCGAAGGGTCCGCAGTTCGTCGTCCGCGTCGCTGCTCTCGGGCGTGTCCCGCGTGTCCCGCACGGGCGGCGCGGGCTCCTGCGCGGTGTACCCGGTCGCCTCCACGGTGGCGATCAGGTCCTGGACGGAGACCTCGTCGCCGTAGCTGACCTTCGCCTTCTCGGTGGCGTAGTTGACCGTGGCGGTCACGCCGTCCATGCGGTTCAGCTTCTTCTCGATGCGCGCCGCGCACGAGGCGCAGGTCATGCCGCCGATGGCGAGTTCTACCTCGGCCGTGGGGTGGGACGCGGTGGTGGTCATCACTGCTCCTGGTACGGGTGCGGGCGGAGCCGGGTGCCGGGACGGCTCCGATGGGGTCGGGGTGCGGGTCAGGCGGCGCGGCCGGTCAGCTCGTAGCCGGCCTCGTCGACGACCTCCGCGATCACGGCGTCGTCCGGCTCGGCGGCGCTGGTGACGGTGACCTGGCCGGTCGCGAGGTCGACGCCGACCTCGGTGACGCCGTCCAGCTCGCCGATGACCTTGGTGAGGGTGGCCTTGCAGTGGCCGCAGCTCATTCCGGCGACGGCGTACGTGGTGGTGGACATGGTTCCTCCTGACGGGTGGGGCCGCGGTCGAAACAGGATACGGGGTAGGGGTACCCCCGCCGATGTCCATGCATACCCCCGGGGGGTAGCTAAGGCAAGCGCTGAGTCGGGTTGACTTGATACCCCCCAGGGGTATGGTGAAGTGCAGTGAAGGAACGTATCGAGAGACCGACCCGCGAGGAGGCCGCCATGCATGCCGGACTGAGGATCACCGCGTTCGCCGCCGCACTGGCCGCGACCTTCGGCACCGCCTACGGCGCGGGCGAGGCCGTCGGCCCCGTCGTCGAGGACCCCGCGCCCGCCCGCCACGAGAGCCACAGCGAGGCGTCACCGGCACCGGAGGGAGGTGGCGGACACGGTGAGCACGGCGGGAACGAGACCGAACCGGCCGGCGGGCTGGAGATCTCCGAGGACGGCTACACCCTCGACCTGCGGACACCGAGCGTCACGGCGGGCCGGAGCACCGACCTGAGCTTCGTCATCCGCGACGACGACGGGCGCGCGGTCACCGCCTACCGGCGCGAGCACGACAAGGAGCTCCACCTCATCGTGGCCTCCCGCGACCTGGGCACCTACCGCCATCTGCATCCCACCCGCGCCGCCGACGGCACCTGGAGCATCCCCGTGGCCCTGCCCCGCGCGGGCGACTACCGCGTCTTCGCCGACTTCACACCGGAGAAGAAGGGCGCCGAGAACCTCACCCTCGGCGCCGACCTCGCCGCCTCAGGCACCTACGAGGCGCAGCGACTGCCCGCGCCGAACACCACCGCCGAGACCGACGGCTACGACGTCCGGCTCGACGGGGGCCTTCGCCCCGGCAAGGAGAGCGAGCTGAAGCTCGAGGTCTCGCGGGACGGAAAGCCGGTGACCGACCTCCAGCCCTATCTGGGCGCCTACGGCCACCTGGTGGCCCTGCGCTCCGGAGACCTCGCCTACCTCCACGTCCACCCGAACGGCGAACCCGGCGACGGCACGACCAGGCCCGGCCCGGAGATCTCCTTCACGGCGACCGCGCCGAGCAGCGGGGCGTACCGCCTCTTCCTCGACTTCAAGCACGAAGGGGAGGTGCACACGGCCGCGTTCACGGTCCGGGCGGGTACGGCGGCGGCCGCCACCGGTTGACAGCCTCAGCGCACAGCACTCTGCTCCAGGCGGGCGCCCAGGGTGGCGGCGAAGTCCTCGGCGCGGGACAGCTGGACGCGCAGCTTCTCCACCTGTTCCGCGGCGGCCTGCTGGTAGGTGCGGACGCGCTCCAGCAGGGCCTCGCGCTCGCCGTCGTCGAGAGTGCCGTCACCGTCCAGGCGGTCGGTGGCGTCCAGCAGGTCGCGCATCTGCTCCAGGGTGAAGCCGAGCGGCTTCATCCGGCGGATCACCATCAGCCGGGCGACATCGGTCTCGGTGTAGAGGCGGAACCCGCCCTGGGACCGGGCGGAGGGGATGACCAGGCCGGTTTCCTCGTAGTGCCGGATGGTGCGCAGGGAGAGCTCCGTCCGCGCGGCGACCTCGCCGATCTGCATGTGCCTGTCGTCCACGCCCGACTCCCCGGCCCTTCCCGTCGTGGCGGGCCGCGTCCCGTACGACCCCACCGACGATCTCTACCCTAACGTCAGGGTAGAGTTGCCGACGGTGAGGGCGGTCCGGCCGCCCCGCCACTGCCGTTCCGGGGCCGATGGCGCCCCCGGCGAAGACCCGATTCCCGCAGGAGAGAGCGTGCGCGAGCCCCGGACGCCGATCGCCGCCGCCTGCCCGCCGTGAGCCTTCGCCCCCGGATGTGAGCCGCCCGGCCGCCGACGCGCGCCGCCCCGTCTCATGTCCCCTTCCGACCTCCGGCTCGCCCCGCGGGCCGTCCGCGGGGTGCCGGCCCGGTCCTCGCGCGTCCTTCCCGCACATCCCTGCCCGCCCGTGGGGTGTGCCCGAGCACGACAGGTACGCATCTCCTTGGCTTCTCCGTCCTCTTCCGTGGCGACTCCCGCCGCGCGGCTGCCCGGCCTGCGCCCCGACTGGCTGCACAACCCGAAGGTCTGGCGCACCGAGATCCTGGCCGGCCTGGTCGTCGCCCTCGCGCTGATCCCGGAGGCGATCTCGTTCTCGATCATCGCCGGGGTCGACCCGGCGGTCGGCCTGTTCGCCTCGTTCACCATGGCCGTGGTCATCTCCGTCGTCGGTGGCCGACGGGCGATGATCTCCGCCGCCACCGGCGCGGTCGCACTCGTGATCGCCCCGCTCAACCGTGAGCACGGGTTCGGATACCTGGTCGCCGCGGTCATCCTGGCCGGTGTCATCCAGATCGCGCTCGGTGCGCTCGGGGTGGCCAAGCTGATGCGCTTCGTGTCGCGTTCGGTGATGGTCGGCTTCGTCAACGCCCTCGCGATCCTGATCTTCATGGCTCAGATCCCCGAGACCCACCATGTCCCCTGGCCCGTGTATCCGCTGATCGCGGCGGGTCTGGCCCTCATGATGTTCTTCCCGAAGGTCACCACGGTGATCCCGGCCCCACTGGTCGCCATCGTCATCCTCACCGTGATCACGGTCGCCGCCGGGATCGCCGTGCCGACCGTCGGCGACAAGGGCGCCCTGCCGTCCTCCCTGCCGGTGCCCGGTCTGCCGGACGTGCCGTTCACCATCGACACCCTGACCACCGTCGCTCCCTACGCCTTCGCGATGGCACTGGTCGGCCTGATGGAGTCGCTGATGACCGCGAAGCTGGTCGACGACATCACCGACACCCACTCCTCCAAGACCCGCGAGTCCGTCGGCCAGGGCATCGCCAACATCGTCACCGGCTTCTTCGGCGGCATGGGCGGCTGCGCCATGATCGGTCAGACGATGATCAACGTGAAGGTCTCCGGCGCCCGCACCCGCCTGTCCACGTTCCTCGCGGGCGCGTTCCTGATGGTGCTGTGCATCGTCTTCGGCCCGGTCGTGTCCGACATCCCGATGGCCGCCCTGGTCGCCGTGATGGTCATGGTGTCGTTCGCGACCTTCGACTGGCACTCCATCGCCCCGAAGACGCTGAAGCGGATGCCGGCCGGTGAGATCGCCGTCATGGTCAT
This sequence comes from Streptomyces muensis, assembly GCF_021474425.1. Classification (GTDB taxonomy): domain Bacteria; phylum Actinomycetota; class Actinomycetes; order Streptomycetales; family Streptomycetaceae; genus Streptomyces; species Streptomyces muensis. Next base: position 76,347 of record NZ_JAKEIP010000009.1, read on the forward strand.
CACCGTGACCGTGGTGGTCGCCACCGACAACCTCGCCATCGGCGTCGTCGTCGGCTCGATCACCGCCATGGTCATCTTCGCCAGGCGCGTCGCCCACCTCGCCCATGTCACCGCCGTCACCGACCCCGACGGCGAGACGGTGGTCTACCGGGTCACCGGTGAGCTGTTCTTCGCCTCCTCCAACGATCTCGTCGGCCAGTTCGACTACGCGGGCGATCCGAAGAAGGTCGTCATCGACCTGTCCGCCGCCCACATCTGGGACGCCTCGTCCGTCGCCGCCCTGGACGCCGTCGAGACCAAGTACGCCCAGCGCGGCAAGACCGTCGAGATCACCGGCCTGAACGACCCCAGCGCCCACCTCCACGGCAAGCTGACCGGCGAACTCGCAGGCAGCCACTGAGCTGCCGGCGGCGCGATGAACACGCGGGCGGGTCGGTCACGGCCACCCACCTCAGATCCGCCCCGCCCGCCGCTGCCCGCGCAGCAGTACCCCCAGGTACACCCCGCCGACCACTGCGGTCACCACGCCGACCGGTAGCTGGGCCGACTCGTGGACGCGCTGGGAGGCGTGGTCCGCGGTGATCACGAGGAGGGCGCCGGTGCAGGTGGCCGCGAGGAGGTTGGGGCCGGGGGCGCGGGTGAGCCGGCGGGACAGCTGCGGGGCGATGAGGGCCACGAACGGGATCGGCCCGGCCGCCGCGGTGGCGACCGCGCAGGCGGCCGTGGCCAGCACCAGGATCACCAGCCGGGTGCGCTGGACCGGAACGCCGAGGCCGCCCGCGACGTCGTCGCCGAGACCGAGGGCGGCCGGGCGGACATCCGCCCAACCCCGGCCGTCGAGGCTGCCGTTGAGCCACGCCATCGCCTGCGCGGCCTGCGTGAAGCGGGCCTTGGCGAGGAGGTAGGCGTTGACTCCCTGGAGGAGGGCACTCACGCCGATCCCGACCAGTACGAGCCGATAGCCGTGGATGCCCTGCCGCCACGCCAGCAGATACACGAGGAAGGCGGTCGCCAGGCCTCCGCCCACGGCGCCGACGGCGATCTGCCCGCCGGTGCCGCCGACGAGCAGCACCACCAGCAGACCTCCGGTGGCGGAGCCGTAGGTGAACCCGACGATGTCGGGGCTGGCCAGCGGATTGCGGGTCAGACTCTGGAAGAGGGCACCGCTCAGACCCAGCGCGGCGCCGGCCAGGATGCCGGTCAGCAGACGGGGCAGTCTGAGGTCGTTGACCACGAAGTCGGTGCGCGGGCTGCCGTTGCCCAGCAGCGTGCGGACCACGTCGGCCGGGGAGATCGCGTACTCGCCGGTGCCGAGCGCTAGGACCCCGACTCCGGCGGTGGCGGCCAGCACCAGGACACAGACCGTCACCGCGCGCGCGTCCACCCGCAGGGAGAAACGGTGCGAGCGACTTCGTACGACATGCGCACGGGCGCGCGGACCGGTACGCGCCGGTGCCCCGGCCGTCATGCGGGCACCGTCCTGCGGTAGCGCACCAGGGCGATGAACACCGGGGCGCCGACCACCGCGGTGACCACGCCCGCGTCCAGTTCGTCGGGGCGTACGGCGATCCGGCCGAGGACGTCGGCGAAGAGCAGCAGCGCGGGGGCGAGGAGCAGGGACAGCGGCAGCGTCCAGCGCTGGTCGGCGCCGGCGATCATGCGGGCGATGTGCGGGACGGCGAGGCCGACGAACACCAGCGGTCCGACGGCCGAGGTCGCCGCCCCGCACAGCAGCGTCATCGCCGCGAGGCCGAGAATGCGGGTGCGGTCCACATGCGCGCCCAGCGCCCGGGCGCCGTCGTCGCCCAGCGCGAGCGCGTTCAGCGGACGGACCAGCGCCAGCGCGAGGACCAGGCCCACGGCGACGAACGGTGTGATCGTCGTCAGGGTCTCCTCGTCGGCGCGGGCCCAGTGAAGCAAGGTAAGCCTAACCTTATCAATGCATGGCGTCCGTCCGAGCGGACCGGACCGAGCGGTTCAGACCGCTTCCGCCGCCGGCACGGCAGGGTCGAACACTGCCATCACGCCGTCGGTGGACGTCACCGCCCCGCACGTGTCCGCGATCCACTCCAGCGCGAACCCGTGGCTCCCGGCCGAGGCGTCGGCGACCGCGTCCGCGACGACGAAGGGCTCCAGGTCCTGCACCCAGGCGTCGGCCGCCGTCATCAACACGCCGACCCGGGCGAACAGGCCCGCTATCACCACCTGATCCCGCTTCAGGTCACGCAACCGGCTGTCCAGCCGGGTCCGGGCGAACGCGCTGTGCTTCCGGGCGGTGAGAACGGCGTCCCCGGTGCGCGGCTCGACCTCCCGGGCGAAGGCCTCGCCGTCCCGGTCGGCCGGCGCGCCGGATCGCCGTACGTACAGGGCGGGTCCGCGCTCCCCGGCGGGTACGGAGTGGATGACGGGTACGCCCGAGGCGTGGGCGGCGCGCACCAACCGGCCTGCGTTCGCAAGGAGTTCGGCGATCGGGGCGCCCTCCTGCTCCAGTACGCGCACGAAGCGCCTCTGTAAGTTGAGCAGGACGAGCGCCGCCCGACCCGGGTCCAGGGTCCATCCCGTGGTGTCGTCGGGCAGCATCGCGGGCGTCGGCATGACGTACGGGAAGATCGAGCCAGGCGTCATCTCGGGTGCCCTTCGGCGAGTCGGGGGGTGTTGCTTAGGTTAGCCTCGCCTAAGTCGAATGTCCCGCCGTTTGAGTGCCGTTGAGTGCCGCTGGATGCCGTTGAACCGGGTGAACCACCCTCACCCCAGGGCGCGGTCCAGATTGAAGGCCGCGCTGATCAGGGCGAGATGCGTGAACGCCTGGGGGAAGTTGCCCTGTTGCTCACCGGTGTGACTGATCTCCTCGGCATACAGGCCCAGATGGTTGGCGTACGTCAGCATCTTCTCGAAGGCCAGCCGCGCCTCGTCGACCCGGCCGGCCCGGACCATCGCCTCGACGTACCAGAACGAGCAGATGGAGAACGTGCCCTCGTCACCGCGCAGCCCGTCGGGGCTCGCCTGCGGGTCGTAGCGGTAGACCAGCGAGTCGGACACCAGGTCCTCGGTGAGGGCGTCCAGCGTCGACAGCCACTTGGGGTCGGTCGGCGCGATGAACTTCGCCAGCGGCATCATCAGCACCGCAGCGTCCAGCACATCGCCGTCCTCGTGCTGCACGAAGGCCTGCCGGGCCTCCGACCAGCCTCGCTTCATGATCCGCCGGTAGATCGTGTCCCGGCACCCGCCCCAGCGCGGCAGATCGGCGGGCAGGCCGCGCCGGGTCGCCATCCGGATGGCCCGCTCGATCGCCACCCAGCACATCAGCCGCGAGTACAGGAAGTTCTTACGACCGCCACGGGTCTCCCAGACGCCTTCGTCCGGCTGGTCCCAGTTGTCGCACACCCAGTCCACCAGCGCGCACACGTCGTCCCACTGGTCGCTGGAGATCGGCTTGGCCCACTTGTCGTAGAGATAGATCGAGTCGATCAGCGCGCCGTAGATGTCGAGCTGCAGCTGGCCGGCGGCGCCGTTGCCGATGCGCACCGGCGCGGAGCCCAAGTGCCCCTCCAGATGGCCGAGTTCGCGCTCGGGCAGCTCGGCGCGGCCGTCGATGCCGTACATGATCTGCAACGGGCCGGTCCGACAGCCGTCGCCCCGGCTGACGTGCTCGGTCAGGAAGTTCATGAACGCCTCGGCCTCCTCCGTGAAGCCCAGGCGCAGCATCGCGTACACACAGAACGCGGCGTCGCGCACCCACACGTACCGGTAGTCCCAGTTGCGCTCCCCGCCGAGCTGCTCGGGCAGGCTCGTCGTCGGCGCGGCCACGATCGCTCCGGTCGGCGCGTAGGTGAGCAGCTTCAGGGTGAGCGCGGAGCGGTGCACCATCTCCCGCCAGCGGCCCCGGTACTGGGACGCGGACAGCCACTTGCGCCAGTACGCCACCGTGCTGTTGAACTGGTCCTCCGCCTCGGTCCGGGCACACCGGCGCAGCGTCACCTCGGCGCCGAGCCGGTCCAGCGCGAACACCGCCGACTCGCCCTGCGCGAGCTTGAAGTCGGCGCGCACGTCCGGTCCCTCGACCTCCAGCGGCATGGTCGAGGTCAGCCCCAGCGACAGCTTCTCGGACTCGAACACCGCGACCTCGCCCACCATGCGGACGGTGTGCGGCTGTGTGCCGTACTCGAAACGCGGCGCGACCCGGGTGCGGAACGGGATCGACCCGCGGACGCACACCACCCGCCGGATCAGCCGGTGCCGTTCGGACTCGACCGAGCTGGCGTCCACCGGCATGAAGTCCTGCACCTCGCCGACGCCGTCCTCGGTGAAGAACCGGGTGATCAGGACGTTCGTGTCGGGGAAGTAGAACTGCTTGGTCCTGGCCGGCACCGCCGCCGCCAGCTCGAAGCAGCCGCCCCGCTCCGCGTCCAGGATCGCCGCGAAGACGCTCGGCGCGTCGAAGGCCGGGCAGCAGTACCAGTCGATCGTGCCGTCCGTCCCCACCAGGGCCACACTGCGCAGATCGCCGATCAGCCCGTGCTCGGCGATCGGCAGATAGCGCGACGCCGTGGGTGCGTCCGCCTCGATCGGGGTTGTGCTCATCGCAGCCTCCCTGGCCCGCCGACTCCCTGGCCTGCCGACTTCCTGCCGCCGACTCCCTGACCCGCAGTGCGCCTCGCTCCCAGCGTAGGTGGAATCGGACGGTCGGGAGCCGGGATCAGGGTCCCGGAACGCGCGGGCTCAGACCGCGATGACGCGCAGGCCCGCCTCCTCGAAGCGCCGCACGGTGTCGGGCTGGGCCGCCGTGTCCGTGACCAGCGTGTCCACCGCGTCGGCCGCGCAGATCCGGGCGAACGCCCGCCGGCCCAGCTTGCTGGAGTCGGCGGCCACGACCACCCGCTCGGCGCGCTCGCACAGCAGCCGGTTGATCGCCGCCTCCGCCTCGTCGTGCGCGGCGGCGCCGTGCGTGGCGTCGAAGCCGACGACGCCGAGGACGGCCATGTCGAGGGTGATCTGGGACAGCACCCCGTCGGCGAGCGGCCCGATGAGCTCGTACGACTGCGGGCGGGCGACCCCGCCGGTGAGCACGATCTTGAACTGGGGGCGGACGGCCAGCTCGTTGCCGATGTTGAGCGCGTTGGTGACGACGGTCAGCGCCGGTGTCCCGGACGTCAGGTCGCTGCGCACGGCCAGAGCGCGCGCCACCTCGGTCGTCGTCGTTCCGCCGGTCAGCCCGACCGCCTCGCCGGGTGCGATGAGGTCGGCCACCGCTTTCGCGATGCGCTGCTTCTCGGAGGCGTGCCGGGCGGTCTTGTAGCGCAGCGGCAGTTCGTACGACACTCCGTGCACGACCGCGCCGCCCCGGGTGCGGACCAGCATCTGCTGCTCGGCGAGCTGATCGAAGTCACGGCGGATCGTCGCGGCCGAGACCGCCAGCTCGGCGGCCGCCTCCTCGACGTCCAGCCGGCCCCGCTCCACGAGCAGCTCCAGCAGCGCCTTCCAGCGGGCGTCGCGCGACATCCGCCCTCCATTCCTCGATCACTCCCCGATCTCCGGCGACCTTAGCGCACCCCTCCCTACCGCAATGCTTGATTCTGCTCGAAAGCTAGCGATATCTTGCAAGAACAATCACAAGCACCGCGATGCCCAACGAGAGCGTGAAGGACGGCGGCATGACGCATGTCGAGGACGAGCTCAACAGCCAACCCGAGTGCTGGACCCGCGCGGCCGACGAGGCGACCGGTCTCGGCGGGGTGCTGCCGGAGCCGGGGGAGCGGGTCGCGGTCGTCGGCTGCGGGACGTCGTACTTCATGGCGCAGGCCTTCGCCGCACTGCGCGAGGGATCGGGCCGGGGCGAGACGGACGCCTTCGCCGCCTCGGAGTTCCCGCACGGACGCGCCTACGACCGCGTCCTCGCCCTCAGTCGCTCCGGTACGACGACCGAAGTGCTCGACCTGCTGGGCGAGTTGAAGGGAAGGACGCGTACCACGGCGATCACCGCCGACCCGGACACGCCCGTCATGACGGCCGCCGACGAGCTCGTCGTCCTCGACTACGCCGATGAACGCTCCGTCGTGCAGACCCGGTTCGCGACCACGGCGCTCACGCTGCTCCGCGCCCACCTCGGCCTGCACATCGACGCCGTCGTGGCCGACGCCCGTACCGCCCTCGCCGACGACCTGCCCGAAGGGCTCGTGGAATGCGGGCAGTTCACCTTCCTCGGCCGGGGCTGGACCGTGGGCCTGGCCAACGAGGCCGGGCTGAAGATGCGCGAGGCGTCCCTCGCCTGGACCGAGGCCTACCCCGCCATGGAGTACCGGCACGGCCCGATCAGCATCACCACGAACGGCTCCGCGACCTGGATGTTCGGTGAGGCACCCGAGGGACTGGCCGATCAGGTGCGCTCCACCGGCGGACTGTGGATCGAGGGCCGCCTCGACCCGCTCGCCGAACTGGTCCGCGCCCAGCGCCTCGCGGTCGCCGTCGCCGCGGCCCGCGGCCTCGACCCGGACCGCCCGCGCCACCTCACCCGCTCGGTGATCCTCACCCCCTGACCCGCCCACTCGACCTCCTCGCACCCCCCCACGCGCCGAGAAAGGACAGGCCGTGCCCCTCGTGACCACCGGCGAGCTCATCACCCGCGCCGCCGCAGCCCGGTCCGCCGTCGCCGCCTTCAACGTCATCACCCTGGAGCACGTCGAGGCCGTCATCGCCGGTGCGGAATCGGTGAGTTCACCCGTCGTCCTCCAAGTCAGCGAGAACGCCGTCAAGTTCCGCTACGGACGGCTGCTCCCGCTCGCCCGGGCCGCCGTCGCCGCCGCCGAACGCGCCGCCGTGCCCGTCGCGTTGCACCTCGACCACATCCAGAGCGACGACCTGCTGCGGCAGGCACCCGACGCCGGGTTCAGCTCCGTGATGTACGACGCGGCCCGGCTGCCCTACCTGGACAACCTCGCCGCGACGAAGGCCGCCGTCGACTGGGCCCATGCCCAAGGGCTGTGGATCGAGGCCGAGTTGGGGCGGCTGGGCGGCAAGAACGGCGAGCCACCCCTCGACGCCCACGCCCCGGGCGCCCGCACCGACCCTGCCGAGGCCCACGCCTTCGTCGCCGACTCCGGCGTCGACGCCCTCGCCGTCGCCATCGGCAGCTCACACGCCATGACCACCCGCACCGCCACCCTCGACCACGACCTCCTCAAGCGCCTGGCCGACACCCTGGACGTCCCCCTCGTCCTGCACGGCTCCTCCGGCGTCCCCGACGACGAACTGACCGCCGCGGTCGCGGGCGGCATCGCCAAGGTCAATGTCGGCACGGCCCTCAACATCGCCATGACGGGAGCGATCCGGGACTTCCTCGCCGCCCATCCCGAGGCGGTCGACTCACGCAAGTACCTGAGCGTCGGCCGGGAGGCGATGGTACGGGCGGTGGCCGACATCATCGGGGTACTGGCCTGAGAGGCGTACCGGCCTGAGACGGTGACGCCCCGCCCCGCCGCCCTACCTCTTGACGGCCCTCAGCACCACGAACTTCGGGTCACCGGCGACGAGTTGACTGTTGCCGAACAGCCGCCGCAGCTTCACGTGGTAGCCGAGATGCCGATTTCCGATCACCCACAGCTCGCCGCCCGGCCGCAGCGCACGCCGCGCCCCCGTGAACATCCGCCAGGCCGTCGCGTCGGTCGTCGCCTGGTGGGAGTGGAACGGCGGATTGTTCAGCACGAGGTCCACACTCCCGGCCGGCACCCCCGCCATTCCGTCCCCGACCCGGAACTCGGCGTGCCCAGGCACCCCGTTCGCCTTGTACGTCGCCTCCGCCGAGGCCACGGCCTGGAAGGACTCGTCCACGAACAGCACCTCGGCGTCCGGGTTCGCCAGCGCCATCGCCGTACCGACGACGCCGTTGCCGCACCCGAGGTCCACCACCCGCCGGGCGCCCTCGCCACCCGGCAGATGCCCCAGGAAGAAGCGCGTACCGATGTCGAGCCGGTCGGCGCAGAAGACGCCCGCGTGATTGACGACCGTGCGCCCGGAGACCGGGCCGATGCCGTTCGGGAGGTCATAGACGTACGGCCACGGGTTCGCGAGCCGCTCCGCGGACGGCTCGGGCGTGCAGAAGATCAGCCGGGCCTTCCTCTCGGCCAGCGAGGTGCGGGTCGGGCCGAGGATCCGCTCGAACAGCTGCAGCGTCGAGGTGTGGATCTCCTTCACCATCCCGGTGCCGACCACCACCGTGCCCGCGTGCACCGCGGGCGCCAGCCGCAGCAGCTGGTCCTCCAGCAGGGCCAGGCTCTTCGGCACCCGCACGAGCAGCACGTCGACACGCTCCGGCGGCGGATCCTGCGTGGTGCGCAGCTGGACGGTGCCGGGCTCGACGCCGCGGCGGGCGAGGTTGGCCCGGGTCGCCTCCTGGGCCAGGTAGGAGTCGGTGATCTGCACCGGGCCGTGCGCCGCGAGCGCCGTGACCAGGGCGCCCCAGCGGTCACCGACGACCACGACCGTGCCGGACAGCGGGGTCTCCCGCTCCGCCAGATGCCTCAGGAGGTACTCGTCGGAGGCGTCCCAGGCGCGCAGCCTCTCACGGGGGTCCTCGGGGAAGCGGGTCAGCGCGAGCTCGCCCCAGGGCGTCGTCATACGGTCGTTCATGGTGCGGTCGTTCATCGTGCGTCAAGGCTAGCCGAGCCGCAGCTCAAGGCCGGTGGGGGAGGATGGGAGGCATGGACGCCGAGCTGTTCCCCCGGGAGCGTACGCAGGTCGCGCCGGGCGCGGTGCACGTGCCCGACTGGCTGGATCCGGGTCGCCGGCGCGAGCTGCTGGAGGCCTGCCGCGAGTGGGCCCGCCCACCGGCCGGCCTGCGCACGGTCCGCACCCCCGGCGGCGGCACCATGACCGCCCGGCAGGTCTGCCTGGGCCGGCACTGGTACCCGTACGGCTACGCCCGCACGGTCGTCGACGGCGACGGAGCCCCGGTGAAACCGTTCCCCGAGTGGCTGGGCGAGCTGGGCAGGCGCGCGGCGCGGGACGCACTCGGCGAGCCACAGGCCGCGCACCGGGAGGCCGCGTACGACATCGCGCTGATCAACTTCTACGACGCCGGCGCCCACATGGGCATGCACCGCGACAGCGACGAGAAGTCGGACGCCCCGGTGGTGTCCCTGAGTCTCGGCGACACCTGCGTCTTCCGCTTCGGCAACACCGAGACCCGGACCCGGCCGTACACGGACGTCGAGCTGCGCAGCGGGGACCTCTTCGTCTTCGGCGGCCCGTCCCGGCTCGCCTACCACGGCGTGCCGAAGGTGTACCCGGGCACCGCGCCGCCGGAGTTGGGACTGACCGGGCGGCTGAACATCACGCTCCGGGTGAGCGGGCTGTAGGCCGGCCCATCAACGGATCATGGGAGACTCGCCCTCATGAGCGGCAAGGCGGACCCCCGGCCGGCGGGGGAAGGGACCACCTCGAGGACGCGGTTGGACCGGGGGCGCGGTGCGCTCGGACCCGCGTTGGAGCTCGTGCACACCGGACGCGCCCCCACGCGCGCCGTCCTCACCGCCGAACTCGGCGTGACCCGGGCCACCGCCGGCGCGGTCGCCGCCGAGCTGGAGGCGCTCGGCCTGATCCGGGTCGACGCCCGGCCCGGCGCGGCAGCGGGTTCGCAGGGCCGGCCCTCGCACCGGCTGGCGGTCGCCGAGGACGGCCCGGTCGTCCTCGCCGCACAGGTGCACGCCGACGGGTTCCGGGCCGCGCTGGTCGGCCTGGGCGGCCGTATCGTCGCCACCGCGCCCGGCCGCGAGACGGTCGACGCCGATCCGGCGAAGGTCCTCGGCTCGGTGGTCGAGGCCGGCGCCGACCTGCTGCGCGCGACCGGCCGACGCTGCGTCGGCGCGGGCCTCGCCGTCCCCTCCGCGGTCGCGGAACCGGACGGGCTGGCGCTGAACCCCCTGCACCTCGCCTGGCCCGTGGGCGCGCCGGTGCGCCGTATCTTCACGGAGTGCGTCCGCGCGGCCGGCATCACCGGACCGGCCTTCGCCGCCAACGACGTCAACCTCGCCGCCCTCGCCGAGCACCGGCACGGCGCCGGGCGCGGCGCTCGCGACCTGCTGTGCGTGGCCACCGGACACCGGGGAGTCGGCGGCGCGCTCGTGCTGGACGGCCGTCTGCACACCGGCAGTTCGGGCCTGGCCCTGGAGGTCGGCCACCTCACCGTGCACCCCGAGGGCAGACCCTGTCACTGCGGCAGCCGAGGCTGCCTGGACGTCGAGACCGACCCGCTGGCGCTCCTCACGGCGGCCGGCCGCGAGCCCGGTCCCGAGGGCTCCCTGCTCCAGCAGGCCAAGGACCTGATCCGTACCCAGTACGACGACCCCGCGGTCCGCACGGCCACCGAGGCCCTCATCGACCGGCTCGGCCTGGGTCTGGCCGGCCTGGTCAACATCCTCAACCCGGACCGCATCATCCTCGGCGGTCTGCACCGCACCCTCCTCGACACCGACCCCGACCGTCTGCGCGCCGTCGTCGCCGACCGCAGCCTGTGGGGCCAGAGCGGCGGCGTCCCGATCCTCGCCTGCACCCTCGACCACAACAGCCTGGTCGGCGCCGCCGAGTTGGCGTGGCAGCCGGTGCTCGACGATCCGCTGGGGGCGCTGGCCCCGTAGGCCTCACCGCTCCTCGGCGGTCTCCAGGATCCGCGTCCGGGGCGCCCCCGACAGCGCGGGCGCGTTCTCGGACGACGACCACACCCTCGACCTCAGGAACCCCAGGAACCGCTCGGCTTCGGCCACGTCGTCGAAGTCGAGGTCGACGACGACATAGGCGGGATCGTCGACGGGCTGCTGGACCCGGTAGTGGCGTACGCCCGCGTCCGCGCGTGCCGTGGCGAAGCGGTCGAAGGCCGTCTTCCACTTGGCGAAGTCCGTGATCGGATGCTCGATGTGCAGGGTCGGCATGGTTCCTCCTCGGCCGTTCCCACCGCTCCTCTCCATGCTCGGCCGCGCCCCGGGCGGGCGCATGCCCAGCGGTAGGCTCGGCACATGCGGATCTCGGTCTCCTCGGACATGGACGAACCCGTCGCCCGCCTCCTCGTCACCGAACTGCGCGGCCGAGGCCACGACGTGGTGACCCACGGCGCCCTCAGCCCCGGCGACGACCCGCAGTGGGCCGCCTGCTCGGAGGCGGCGGCCCGCGAGGTCGCCGACGGGACCGCGGACCAGGCGGTCGTGTGCTGCTGGACCGGCACGGGCGCGTCGATCGCCGCGAACAAGGTGCCCGGCGTACGGGCGGCCCTGTGCACGGACGCCTACACCGCGGACGGCGCCCGCCGCTGGAACGACGCCAATGTGCTCGCCCTCAGTCTGCGCCTGACGTCCGAACCCCTGCTCAAGGAGATCCTCGACGCCTGGTTCGCCGGCGAGGCCAGCGGTGACGCGGAGGACCGGGAGAACGTGGCCCGGATCGGACGCCTGGACCTCAGGGAGCCCTGACGCCGGCCGACGTGGGGGAGTCGACGGGGGCGGGGGAGTCGGCGTACTGCGCCACCCCGTCGCCGAACGACCAGTTGATCGGCTCGTTCTCGATCAGGTTGACGAACACGTTCCGAGGCTCGGTCCCGGAGTAACGGTGGGCGAGTTCGGCGATCCGCCGGTACAGGGCCTGCTTCTGCGCGGGGGTCCGCCCGGAACGCAGGGTGATCGTGACGTACACGATGCCGTCGTCCCGGTGGATGCCCAGGTAGTCGGGGTCGTAGCGGAGCGTGCTGTGGGTGCCGTCGTGGCCGACCAGTACCTGGAACCGGTCGTCGGGCGGGATCCCCACGGCCTCCACCAGGGCGTCGTGCACGGCACGGCCGAGCGCGTCCAGTCGCTCGGGGCCGGCTCCCAGGGCGTCGATGCGAACGAAGGGCATGTCTGGGTCTCCTCGCTGTGAACTTCCTCGTCAGCCCCGCAACCGTTCTCGCCCGGGCGCGGAGACGTGCAGCACCTCGTACCTGTCGCCGTCGGTCTTGGGCGTGTCGTTCTCCCAGAGGGAGAAGTGGATCAGCTCCCAACGACTCGCGTCCACGGCGGCCGCCGAGAGCACCGAGCCGCCCTCGCGGGCGATCTGCTCGGTCTCCCGCGCCGCGTCCGCCATGACGTCGCTCAACAGGCCCTCGTCCGGCACCTGTCGGCGCCGCAGCACCGCGACCCGTGCGGGGCAGCCGACGGCGCCGCCCTCCTCGTACGCCAGCCCGGACCACTGCCGGACCGACGGCCGCCCGAAGTCATCGACGATCCCCTGGAAGGGGCCTCCCCAGAGGAAGGCGTTCATGCCGGCGACGGTGTCCCACAGATAGAACGGCGCGTACTGGTTGACCGGCGATCCGCGCACACCGCGCTCGCGCATCAGGTACGCCTTGAAGCCCAAGCCCGGCCAGTCGTCGAGCAGATGCCCCCGGCTCGCGACGCGACGGCGGATGATCCCCATGTCGTAGTCGGCAGGCAGGGTGAGCTCGTACTGCGTCGCGTGCATCGGACGCCTTCCTAGTGTTCCCGGTCCTGTTCCTGTTCCTGGTCCCGTTCCCGGCCCTGGCGCGGTGCGAGAAGGGACAGCAGACCCCGCACACCCGCCTCGAAGGCGGCGGGCGAACCGGACGCGCGGGCGAGGACATAGCCGCCCTGCACCGTCGCGACGATCGTCGCCGCGATCGACTCACCGTCGAGCCCGGACGCGAACTGCCCCCGCTCCTTGCCTTCCTCGACGATCCCGGCGAGCCGTTCGCGCAGCCAGTCGAGCGTCTCGTCGACCGGCGCCCGCAGTGCGTCGCTGGCGATCACGTCCGGGTCCATCGTCAGCCGCCCGACCGGACAGCCGCGCAGCACATCGCGCTCCCGCCACAGATACGCCTCGATACGTTCGTACGGCGTGCCCGGCCTGTCGAGTACTCCCGCCGCGGTAGCCCTCATCTCCTCGGCGGTACGGCGGATCGCGGCCAGCGCGAGATCCGGCTTCCCCTTGAAGTGGTGGTACATGCTGCCCTGTCCGGCGCCGGCGCGCTCCAGGATCGCCTTGGGGCTGGTGCCCACATAGCCGCGCTCCCACAGCAGTTCACGGGTGGACTCGATCAGCCGGTCGGAGGTGCCCGAGGTGTTCGAGGTGCTCATGCCCTCACTGTACATACTAGTAGTTACAGAAGTCGAGCCCTTAGGGAGCAGCGCCATCACCTCCGCGTACTCCCCGCGAGGTACGCACACTGCCGCTGGCCGTACGACGACCCGGACCCCCTTCCGGCGCGAGCCTCGAAGCATCACCGAACGACTCCATCCGAACTGATCCGAACCCATCCGAATTCTTCGGACCCGACTCGGGAGATGACTCGAGATGCAGACCCTGGCTCACTTCGCCGACGGCGGCCCCGGCCCGTGGATCCTCCTCTTCCCGCTGATCTGGGCGGCCGTCGTGATCGGCGGCATCACCCTGCTGCGCCGCACGGTGTGGCGCGGACGCCGCGGCCCCTGGCGGCAGGCGCCCGACGACAACTCACCCATCACCGTGCTCGGCCACCGGTTCGCCTCCGGCGAGATCGACGAGGACGAGTACTGGCGCCGACTGTCCGTCCTGGACGAGCAGTTCGGCCGTACCGGCAAGGGCGGTGCGGCATGACGACCACGACCGTCACGACGACCGTGCCGACGGCCGCCCGGGTCGTCGACGCCGTGAAGGTGTACGGCACCGGTGACACCAGCGTGAGGGCCCTGGACGGGGTGAGCGTCGACTTCCCGGTCGGCCGCTTCACCGCGATCATGGGGCCCTCGGGCTCCGGCAAGTCCACCCTGATGCACTGCGCGGCCGGCCTCGACACGCTCACCTCGGGCACCGCCCACATCGGCGACATCGAGCTCGGCAGCCTCGACGACCGCCGCCTCACCCTGCTGCGCCGCGACCGCGTCGGCTTCGTCTTCCAGGCCTTCAACCTGGTGCCGACGCTGACCGTCGCGGAGAACATCACCCTGCCGCTGGACCTCGCGGGCGGCGGGGGCGACCGGGAGTGGATCGACGCGCTGATCGACGTGGTCGGACTGCGCGACCGGCTCCACCACCGCCCCTCCGAACTCTCCGGCGGCCAGCAGCAGCGCGTCGCCGTGGCCAGGGCCTTCGCCGGCCGGCCGGACGTCGTCTTCGCCGACGAGCCCACCGGCAACCTCGACTCCCGCTCCGGCGAGGAGGTCCTCGGCCTGCTCGGCCGCACGGTGCGCCAGACATCCCGCACGGTCGTCATGGTCACCCACGACCCGGTGGCCGCCGCCCACGCCGACGAGGTCGTCTTCCTCGCCGACGGACGCCTGGTCGACCGTATGGAATCCCCGACCGCCGACAAGGTCCTGGACCGCATGAAAGCCTTCGAGGTGCCCTCATGAACGGCATGAACGCCTCCGTCCGCCTGAGCGTGTCCTCCCTACGCGCACACAAGCGCCGCTTCGCCGGCACCTTCCTCGCCGTCTTCCTCGGCGTGGCCTTCCTCGCCGGCACCCTCGTCATGGGCGACACCCTGCGCGCCGGCTTCGACACCATGTTCGGCAACGCCACCAGCGGCACGGACGCCGTCGTCCGCAGCGCCGACGCCATCACCACGCCCGGCGAGAGCGAGGGCGTACGCGAACCGGTCGACACGGACCTGGTGTCCACGATCGAACGGGCCCCCGGCGTCGCGGCCGCCGCGCCCAACATCCAGGGCGCCGGCCAACTCGTCGGCAAGAACGGCGACCCCGTGGGAGGCCAGGGCCCGCCCACTCTCGCCGGCAACTGGATCACCGACCCGAAGCTCAACCCGTACCGCCTGGCCGAGGGCCGCGCCCCGGAGAAGTCCGGCGAGGTCGTCGTCAACCGGGGGACCGCCGAACGCGGCGACCTGAGGATCGGTGACACCACGACCCTGCGCACACCCGACCCGGTCAGGGTGACCATCGTCGGCCTCGCGACCTTCGGCGGCGAGGACGGCATGGCCCAGGTGACCTTCACCGGCATGACCCAGGCCGATGCCGAGAAGTACCTCACGGCCCGGCCGGGAGAGGCCGCGAGCATCCAGGTGCGGGCCGCTCCCGGCACCAGCCAGCAGGAACTCGTCGACGAACTGACGACCGTGCTGCCGGGCGGCGTCGAGGCCATCACCGGCCAGGAGTCGGCCGCCGAGAACACCGACATGATCTCCAGCCAGTTCCTGACCCTCTTCACCACCTTCCTCCTGGTCTTCTCCGGCGTGGCCCTCCTGGTGGCGACCTTCTCCATCCACAACACCTTCGCGATCGTCGTGGCCCAACGCACCCGAGAGAACGCCCTGTTGCGTGCCCTCGGCGCCTCCCGCCGGCAGGTCACCGCGTCGACCCTCGTCGAGGCGACCGCCGTCGCCGTCACCGCGTCGGTGGCCGGTCTGGCGGGCGGCATCGGCATCGCGGCCGGCCTCCAGGCCCTGTTCCCGGCGATCGGATTCCCCTTCCCCGAGGGCGACCTGGTGCTGAAGACGCTCTCCATGACCCTGCCGCTCGCGGTCGGCGTCGTGGTCTGCCTCGGTTCCGCCCTGCTCCCCGCCCGCCGAGCCGGCCGCACAGCGCCCCTGGCCGCGCTGCGCGAGACGGCCGTCGACACCTCCGGCGCCTCCCGGGCCCGAGCCGTCACCGGCGTCGGTCTGATCGCCCTGGCGATCGGCGTGACGCTCAGCGGCGTCCTGCTGATCCCGTCCCTCTGGCTGGCGGGCACCGGAGCCACCCTCGCCCTGGCCGCCTTCGTGGTCCTCGGCCCGGTCGCCTCCACGACGGCCGTACGGATCCTCGGCGGCCCCCTGGACCGACTGCGCGGTGTCACCGGGGGCCTGGCCCGGCGCAACGCCCTGCGCAGCCCGAAGCGCACGGCCGCCACCGCCAGCGCCCTGATGATCGGCGTGGCCGTCGTCTCCCTCTTCACGGTCTTCGGAGCCTCGCTGAAGGCGACGATGGACCAGACGGTGTCCAGGTCCTTCGCGGGCGACGTGGCCGTCAGCACCCCGTCGTTCGGCGCCGGCGGCAGCGGCCTGAGCCCCCGCCTCGCCGACGCGGTCCAGCGGTTGCCCGAGGTGGACACGGCCGTCGGCCTCGGCCGTGGAGTCGCCGAAGTGGACGGCAAGGGAAGGGCGCTGACGGTCACGGACCCGGTGGCCCTGGAACGCACCTTCGACCTCGGCACCGTCCACGGCTCCCTCGCCGACCTCGGCACCCACGGCATCGCCATCACCCAGAAGGAGGCTGACAAGCAACACCTGACGACCGGCGACAAGGCCCGCCTCACCTTCACCGACGGCCGTACCGACACCTTCACGGTCCGCGCGCTCTACGGCCAGTCCGAACTCGCCGGCGACTACGTCATCACCCGAGACGCCTGGGCCCCGCACCGCACCCAGGACGCCGACACTCTCCTCGCCGTCTCCTTCAAGGACGGCGTGAACACGGACACGGGCAAGGCGGCGGTGGAAAAGGTGGCCGCCCAGTACGGCAACCCGGAGGTCCAGACCCGGGACGAGTACGCGCAGTCCTCCGCCGGCGGCATCGACATGATGCTCACCCTCGTCTACGCGCTGCTGGCCCTCGCGGTGCTCATCGCCCTCCTCGGCATCGCCAACACCCTCACCCTCGCCGTCCACGAACGCACCCGCGAACTGGGCCTCCTACGGGCCGTGGGCCAGACCCGCCCCCAACTGCGCGCGATGGTCCGCTGGGAGTCGGTCCTCGTAGCAGCCTTCGGCACGGTCGGCGGCCTCGCCCTCGGCTCCTTCCTGGGCTGGGTGCTGGTCAAGTCCTCGGACGGCGCCAGCGACAGCGCCTTCGCCTTCGCGCTGCCACCCCTGCAACTCCTGGTGGTAGCCCTGGTAGGCGTAACAGCCGGAGCCCTGGCAGGCCTACGCCCAGCGCGCAGGGCGGCCCGCCTGGACGTACTGCGAGCCATAGCTACCGAGTAACCCATGACACACCCCAGCCCGAGCGGCCCGCATCACCCCTCCAGCCCAAGCGGCCCGCATGACCCACGGCAACGGCCCACCAACCCAGCTGTTGCCAACGCGCCGGCCGTGAGGGAGCCGTAGGGGCGCGCCGGTGTCGAGAGGGCGAACGCGCGGAGGCCCGAAGGGTCGAGCACGATCGCCCTCTCGACACCGGCATGTGGCGCCCCGCAGGCGACCGAACAATCAAAAGGGTGAGGGCGCGTCAATAAACCCCCTCACCACCAGCCCAACCTCTCACCGCCCGGTCAACCGACAACGGCCGACCGGGCGGGAGCATGCTCGGCCCGGCGCAGATCAACCCGCGCTCCGACCTCCGCGAACCGCCGCGCGGCCTCCTCCACGTCCACATCCACGGTCACCGCCCGCGCCCCCGGCTGCTGCGCAGCCCGAACCGCCGCCCGCTGCGGCGCCCGCGCCCTCGAGCCCCGTGCCGGAACAGGCGTCGGCAGCGCGAACCACACGACCTTGCCGGACTCGCCGTCCGGTCGCGCACCCCAGCTCTCGCTGACGGCGGCCACCATCGCCAGCCCGCGCCCGCAGGTGGCGAGCGTGTCGGTGTCCCCGGCGTCGGCGGCCTTGACGTCCGCCACGACCGGCAACCGCGGGTCGTGGTCGCGCACCGAGACCATGAGGCGGTCGAGCAGCAGCTCGATCTCGACGGTGCACATCTTGTCCGGCTGGGCGTGCTGGTGGACGTTGGTCAGCAGCTCGGTCACACCGAGCGCGGCGCGGTCTATCAAGGGATCCAGATGCCAGTAGCGCAACTGCGCAGAGACGATTCTGCGGACTTGGCCGATCCGCGACGGCAGGGCTTGGAGCTCCACCGCGCAGTGCCTGCTTGGGTAACTGATCACGGCTGCGACTCCCCGACTGAAGAGGTCCGGAAGAACACGGAGTACGGATCCAGCAGGGTGCTTGAAGAAAACGGCCGCCTGCTGTCGTGGCCGGCGGGCTGGTTCGCAGCGTTATCGCCGGTAAACCCAGAGTGACGTGAGACCAGCGTGACGCAGGGGGTGCGGTACCGCAACTTGCGGTGACTCAGCCCTTACGTCCCGCGGCCTTCCGTACGGCCTCTATGAACCGGCGCGCGGCGGGAGGCCCCGGCTCTCCCGGGGCGGGGTCGTGGTCGCCGAGGGTGAGGGAGTAGCGCTTGCCGTTGAGGTCCGCCAGTGCCCGGTCGTCCGAGAACCAGGGCTTGGAGGCACGGACGGCCTGTACGGGCGCGCTGTCGATCTCGCTGCCGTAGCTGGTGAGGAGCTGCACCCTGCCGTCGCTGATGCGCACCTGCCCGGCTCGGGTCAGCGAGCGCAGCCGCTTCCCGATCCGCACGCCAGTGGCCCTGAACTCCGGCTCCGCCATGCCCCGCCCCCTTGTGCGCGTCGGTGTGCCGGCTCGTCCTGTGCGGGTGCCGGCTCCGGTCGTGATCCAGTGTGCACCCCGTTCGGGATCGCGTCCCGTCCGGTGCAGTCTGCCCGCGTCCCGCGTCGGGCACCAGTGCGCATGCCGTCGCTGAGCGGGGCGTTCGGAGCACTCGCGCGAATGCGCCCCCAGCACCCCCCCCGTGAGGCCGTCGCTCCAGTGGTGCCTTTGAGGCTCTCAAAGGTGTGTTTATGCAGGTGAGAAGCGTGCGAAAGATGTTTATGCTCGAAGTGACGGCCGCGTGAGTCGCGCCGCCGCACAGCATGAGGAGCAGCGCCGTGAGCACCGTCCAGCAGACCCCGTCCGGCGTGACCCTCGACGTCGACCACAGCGACGCCACCTATCGCGCCTGGCTGAAAGAGGCCGTGCGCAAGGTCCAGGCGGACGCCAACCGTTCGGCCGACACCCATCTGCTGCGCTTCCCGCTGCCGGAGCACTGGGGTATCGACCTGTATCTGAAGGACGAGTCGACCCACCCGACCGGCAGCCTGAAGCACCGACTCGCCCGCTCGCTCTTCCTGTACGGCCTGTGCAATGGCTGGATCCGGCCGGACCGTCCGGTGATCGAGGCGTCCAGCGGTTCCACGGCCGTCTCCGAGGCGTACTTCGCGAAGCTGATCGGCGTGCCCTTCATCGCGGTCATGCCGCGCACGACGAGCGCGGAGAAGATCCGTCTGATCGAGTTCCACGGCGGGCGGTGCCACTTCGTGGACGACTCACGGAAGATGTACGAGGAGTCGGCCCGTCTCGCGGTGGAGACCGGCGGCCACTACATGGACCAGTTCACCTACGCCGAACGGGCCACGGACTGGCGCGGCAACAACAACATCGCCGAATCCGTCTTCCGCCAGCTGGAGTTGGAGCGGTTCCCGGAGCCCGCGTGGATCGTCGCCACGGCCGGCACGGGCGGCACCTCCGCGACCATCGCCCGGTACGTCCACTACATGCAGTACGACACCCGCATCTGCGTCGCCGATCCGGAGAACTCGTGCTTCTTCGAGGGCTGGACCACCGGCGATCCGGACGTCACCTGTGACTGCGGTTCGCGCATCGAGGGCATCGGCAGGCCGCGTATGGAGCCGAGCTTCGTGCCGGGCGCCATCGACCGGATGATGAAGGTGCCGGACGCGGCGAGCGTCGCCGCCGTACGGGCCCTGGAGCAGGCCATCGGCCGCAAGGCGGGCGGCTCCACCGGCACCGGGCTGTGGAGTGCGCTGAAGATCGTCGCCGAGATGGTGGCCCAGGGGCGGCGGGGCAGTGTGGTGACGCTGCTGTGCGACCCGGGGGACCGGTATCTGGACAAGTACTACTCGGATGCCTGGCTGGCCGAACAGGGCCTGGACATCGCGCCGTACTCGACGGCCATCGGGCACCTGCTGGAGACGGGCGTCTGGCCCGAGTGACCGGCCCCGTACGGATCGGCCGCCCGCCTGAACGCCGTTTCTCCGGAACCCATTTGAAAGTGCGTGGACAGCCCGCACTCGTCATGCAAACATATGCTTCATGCTGCATGATCATTCATCGACCCAGGACTCGGACACCTTGGCGTGGCCGACCGGCTTCCGGGCCTATACCGGGCACGGCGGACTGCGTGAGCACGGCGACGACATCTCCGTGGTCACGTCGGACCGGCCGACCGTCAGCGCCGCGATGTTCACCCGGAGCCTCTTCGCGGGCCCGGCCGTGGTCCTCAGCCGGGCGCACGCCGAGGGGCGGAAGCTGCGCGCCGTGACGACGCTGGCGAACAACGCGAACGTCGCCACCGGACGCCGGGGCGAGGAGAACGCCGCCGAGGTCGTCCGCCGCGTCGCCGGGATCGTGGGCATCCCGCAGGACGAGGTGCTGATCGGCTCCACGGGCGTCATCGGACGCCCCCTGCCGATGGACACCATCCGCGCCCACCTCGACGAGACCGCCGAGCACGGCCTCGCCGCCTTCGAGGCCGCACCGCTCGACGTGGCCCGCGCGATGATGACCACCGACACCCGCCCGAAGACCGCCGCACGGACCGTCGGACAGGCCCGCATCGTGGGCGTGGCCAAGGGCGTCGGCATGCTGGAGCCCAACATGGCCACGATGCTGGCCTACGTGTTCACGGACGCCGAGATGGCCCCGGCCGACCTGGACAGCGCCCTGCGTACGGCGGTGGATCGCACCTTCAACTGCCTCAGCGTCGACACCGACACCTCCACCTCCGACACCGTGGCGGTCATCGCCAACGGCGCCGCGGGACCGGTCGATCCCGCTCGGTTCGCCGAGGCCCTCGCCGACCTCTGCCTGGACCTCACCCGGCAACTGGCCAGTGACGGCGAAGGCGCCACCAAACTCCTGCGCGTCACGGTCGGCGGGGCCGGCGACCACGCACAGGCCAAA
The DNA here is from genome assembly GCF_021474425.1 of Streptomyces muensis. Taxonomy (GTDB): domain Bacteria; phylum Actinomycetota; class Actinomycetes; order Streptomycetales; family Streptomycetaceae; genus Streptomyces; species Streptomyces muensis. The sequence continues at coordinate 97,111 of NZ_JAKEIP010000009.1, forward strand.
CGCATCGCCAAGAGCGTGGTGAACTCCCCGCTGGTCAAGACCGCCGTCCATGGCGCCGACCCCAACTGGGGCCGGGTGCTGATGGCCATCGGCAAGAACACCGACGACACCGCCATCGTGCCCGGCAAGGTCACCGTCAGCTTCGGCGACATCGAGGTCTATCCCGAGGAACCCGAAGCCGACACCCTCGACCGGCTCGTGGCCCTCATGCGGAGGGACGAGGTCGACATCGTCATCACACTCGGCCTCGGGGCGGCCGAAGCGACGGCCTACGGCTGCGACCTGTCCGCCGGCTACGTCCGCGTCAACGCCGACTACACGACATGACCGGCCGCGACCGCGACAACGCATCCCCCACGGTGCTCGTGATCCCCCAGTGGCAGGGGTCCGCCGCCCGCCATCCCCGACGGCTGGCCGAGGGCGCCCACCGGCTCGGCGCGCTGCTCCCCACGGCGTCACGCACCGTCGTCGACATCGACCCCCGCCCCGGACAGGACCACGACGGCGTAGGCCACCTCGATGCGCTGACCCGCTCTCTGGAAGCAACCAGGACCGCGCTGCGCCGGACCGGCGACGGCGCAACCCTCCTCGCGGTGGGTGGCGACTGCGGCATCGAGCTCGCGCCCGTCGCCCGCGCCGTCGCCCGCCACGGCGACAGCCTGGCCGTCGTCTGGTTCGACGCCCACGCCGACCTCAACACCCCCGAAACGTCCCCCTCCGGGGGCTTCCACGGAATGGTGCTGCGCACCCTGATCGGCCAGGGACCGTCACCGCTGGTGCCCGAGCCGGAGGAACGCCTGTCCACCCGCCGGATCGTCCTCGCGGGCGTCCGCGCCCTCGATCCCGCGGAGCGGGACTTCATCGACTCCGAAGGAATCCGAGCCCTGTCCGTTCAGGCCCTCCGGCAGCAGGACCGACTGCTCGCCGCGGTGGCGGCCACGGGAGCCACACACGTCTACGTCCACCTGGACCTGGACGTACTGGACCCCGCGCACTTCACCGGCCTGTCCTGCCCCGAACCCGGGGGCCTGCACCCCGACGAGCTGCGCACCGCCCTGCACGCGCTCACTCAACGCTTCACCATCGCCGGCATGGGCATCACGGAACACGCCCCCACCACCGATACGGCCGACAGTGACCACGTCCTGAGAAGCATCCTCGACGGCATCGGTCTCCGGACGACGTCCGCCGGAGGGCCGTCCTAGCGTGCCGCGGCCGTCAGGCGCCGGTCCAGCGCGGTCACCGCGTCCCGGAACGCCCGGCCCAGACCGGGCCGGGCGACACGGAAGGCGAACCGGAAGGGCGCGGTGCCGTCCACCGCGAACGTCCACTGCACCCGCGTGCCCGTCCCGGCCGGGGCGAGCCGCCACTCTTCGACCATGGCCCGCGCTCCCGGCGCGTTGGTGACATCGACGCGGTAGGCGTACACCTCGGGGCTCTTCGCTGCGAGGATCGTCTCCTCGAAGCGCGTACCGCCCTTGAGCCGGATCTCGCGCCGGGCTCCGTCGTCCGACGGGCGGGCCAGCGTCACCGCCGAGAACCACTGCGTCCAGCCCGGAACGTCCTCGGCCAGCGCGCGATAGACCGCCTCCGGGGGAGCGGAGACCTCCCGCGCGAAGACATGCCGTACGGGCGCGGTCCCGACGAAGTCGAGCCGCACCTCACGCAGCAGGTGAGCCATGGACGAAACCCCCTATGCCGACGCCGCACCGGGCAGCGTCACCATAGCTGGCGCCCCGTCAGATGTCTGCACCCTCATCGGGCTCGCCCGCCACCACCAGCCGGCGCAGCTGCTCCGAGATCTCCGAACGCGCCTCGCTGTCGAGACCGGCATCCGTCACCAGGGTGTCGACCTGCTCCAGCGCCGCGAACGAACTCAGCCCCACCACACCCCACTTGGTGTGGTCGGCTACCACCACGACCCGCCGCGCCGACTGCACCAGACGCCGGTTCGTCTCGGCCTCCGCGAGGTTCGGCGTGGACAGGCCCGCCTCCACCGATATGCCGTGCACACCGAGGAACAGCACGTCGAAGTGGAGCGCCGCGATGGCCTGGTCGGCCACCGGACCCACCAGCGAGTCGGACGGCGTACGCACCCCGCCGGTCAGCACGACCGTGGCCGCGCCCTGCCGGGGTCCGGACGTGCGCTGCGCCGCGTGGAAGACGTCGGCCACCCGCACCGAGTTCGTGACCACCGTGAGGTCGGGCACCTCGACCAGCTGGTGGGCCAGCGCGTACGTCGTCGTACCGCCCGACAGCGCAATCGCGCTGCCCGGCGCGACCAGCTCGGCCGCCGCCCGTGCGATGTCCTCCTTGGCCGTCAGCTCCAGACCCGACTTGGCCTCGAAGCCCGGCTCGTGCGTGCTGGCCTCGACCACCGGGACCGCCCCGCCGTGCACCTTCTCCAGCACGCCCTGCCGGGCGAGCGCGTCGAGATCGCGCCGCACCGTCATGTCCGACACGCCGAGCTTGCGGGTCAGCTCATTGACGCGTACCCCGCCCCGGCGCCGAACCTCGTCAAGGATCAGGGCGCGCCGCTGCTCCGCGAGGAGGTTCTGATTCTCACTCACGTACGCTCCGGTCCTTTCGCCTCAAGCTGTCCGCCACGTCCGCGCACCTGCTCTGATGAGGACATTCTCACCCCTCCCGGCGCACGGGAGGTCCCATACTCGCACGGGTCGGTACCCCTCGCGCCACTGGCCGTACCGACGCGCGCATGTCACGAGCACAACTCCCGTTCCCCTGTTCTTCACACGGATCGGGGAGATTCCGTGTCGAGAGGTGTACAGGACCCCATTCGCGGAGATCCTTGTGCCCGCACGGACAGAAGCCAACGGCTCGTCACGGGGGAAGTGCGGAACAGTGGAACGTGCGCAGAGACATGAACATGCCGGAATTGCCCTGGAACTCCTGGTCCACGGCGTCGGCGGCACCACACCACAGGAGATGCTCGACGATCCGCGGACCGTGCGGATCACCGGCGACGACACCGCCGCCGTGTTCCGGCGGTCCGACGACATCGACGCCGAGGACCGCCCGGAAGACTACCGGGGCAGACCGGTGCCCGAGGCCTACGTCTGGTGCAACCTCACCTCGGGAAACAGCGCCCGCGCCCTGTGGCTGCTGTTACTGCCGTTCATGGTGGTCAACCTCGCCCACTGGATGCGCCCCACCACCCATGACCGTGCACGGACCGTACGTCTGTACGGCCTGCTCGTGCGGCTCGCCGGTCTGACCCTGACCGTGCTGCTGGTCGCCGCCGCATGCGAGGTCGCCCTGGACCTCGCAGCCTGGCAGTGCGCGGGCACACCCGCGTGCGCCGAGCGGAACAGCTGGCTGGGCTTCCTCTCGCCCATGGTCTCGGACGGCGGCTGGTGGAGCCACCCCGGCCGCAGGCTCGCCCTCGCGGCCGTGGTGCCCGCCGCGCTCACCGGCCTGCTCTGGTACCTCTCCCGCCGCACCTGGAGCGCCTACGAGTCCCAGCAGCCGATGTCCCGCGACGCCGAGCCCGACGAGGAGTCCGGCCGCACCTCCCTGGGCCGCCCCGGCTTCTGGTACGGCCGTCGCCTGGTCGCCCGGCTGCGCGCCGCGCACACCGCGGCCGGCCTGCTGACGGTGGCCGCGGCGGTCGGCTCGGCGGCGGCGCGCTTCGACCGCGGGCCCGGTGGCCCCGCGCTCCTCGACACGCTGGGCCGGCTCCTGGACGCGGCACTCGTCGTCTGCGCCGTCGTCGTCGTGTGGGTGGTCTGCCGCCGGGGCCGCAGCGAGAACCGCCTCGACCAGGAACTCGACGAGCACCTCGTCCGACGTCTGCCGCTCGCCGCCCTCGGCCTGCTGGCGCTCGCCCTGGTCTACGCCGGGTGGGACCGCCCGGGCTGGGAGTCGACCGGCCGCCTCCCCGGCGACCCCACCTTCGGGGCCATCGCCTTCTTCCAGGGCCTGCTCGTCATCGTCCTGGCCGGCGTCGCCCACGTCCTGCACCGCACCCGGCCCGACTCGCGCGCCGCCATGCGGGGCCTGGGCGGACCGGCCGTGGTGATGCTGGCCTGCGCCCTCGGCGGGGTGATGTCCGGCGGGGTCGCCCAGCGGGTCGCCGACTGGCTGGACGGCACGGGCCGCTCCATCGCAGGCCCGCCGGTCCTGCTGACCTGGCAGGCGTCGGTGATCCCCCCGCTGCTGGTGCTGCTGCTGGCGCTCTGCGGCTGGCTGGCATGGCGGGCCTGGCTGCTGCGCCGCACCGAGCTGGGCACGGTGGAGCTCGACTACGCCGGCGAACCCCGGGACAGCGCCCGCACCCGCCGTATCGCGAGCACACGCGCGATGGCGACGCTCACCGACCGAGCGCCCCTCTTCGTCGCCGTCACCTCCACCGCGACCCTGCTGCTGGGCGCCGGAGCGCTCGTCGGCGCCCTGACCGACGAGACGCCGAGCCGGGCCGCCGACGGAACGTACGCCTTCGTGCACGGCGCCGCCGAGACCGCGCAGGCGCTGGGCTCCTGGCTGATCGGCTTCGGCTTCATACTCTTCGTCACCTGGGGCAGACGCGCCTACAAGGACGCCTCCGCCCGGCGCACCATCGGCATCCTCTGGGACGTCGGCACCTTCTGGCCCCGCGCCGCCCACCCCTTCGCCCCGCCCTGCTACGCCGAGCGCGCCGTGCCCGACCTGACCTGGCGCATGGCGACCTGGACCCGCGCCGAGGACGACCGGCGGCTCGTCATCTCTGGTCACTCCCAGGGCAGCGTCCTCGCCGCGGCGGCGGCCTGGCAGCTGACCCCCGCCGACCGCAAGCGCGTCGCGCTCCTCACCTACGGCTCACCCCTGGAGCGCCTCTACGGCCGCTGGTTCCCGGCCCACTTCGGCCCGGCCGCCCTCGCCTCCCTGCACGCCGAGGTCGACTGCTGGCGCAACCTGTACCGCGTCACCGACCCCATCGGCGGCCCGATCCGGCTGCCCGGCAGCCACACCCCCACGGTGGACCGCGAGGCACTCAAGGACCCGCTGGCCTACGGCCGTACCTCCGCCCATCCCCTGCCCGCCCCCATCCTGGGGCACGGCGACTACCAGGCGGACCCGGCGTTCGCGCAGGAGCGGCAGCGGCTGCTGAAACGGCTGCGGCCCGAGGTGCCGGCACAGCGGCCGGAGTCCGACGCGCGGAGCTGATCCCGGGCCTGCCGGGCCGCCTCAGGGCAGCTCCGGCAGGTCCTCCTCGTACAGCAGCGTCAGGTCGTCCGTGGTCGGCTCGTCGAGCTGGGCGACCCGGCCCGCGTGCCGCTCCACCATCGCCTCGAAGGTCTGACGTGCGGTGCGGCCGTTGCCGAAAGCCGGGCCCTTGGGAATCGCCGTGAAGTACTTCTGGAGGGCCTCGGCCAGACCCGGACCGAGCCGGTACTCGTGCTCCTCGGCCTGCTGCTCCACGATCCGCAGCAGCTCCTCGGGGCCGTAGTCGCTGAAGGTGATGGTCCGCGAGAAACGGGACGCCACACCGGGGTTGACCGAAAGGAAGCGCTCCATCTCGGCCGTGTAACCCGCCACGATCACCACGACCGCGTCCCGGTGGTCCTCCATCAGCTTCACCAGTGTGTCGATGGCCTCCTTGCCGAAGTCCCGGCCCGAGTCCTCCGGCGACAGCGCGTACGCCTCGTCGATGAACAGCACACCGCCGCGCGCCTTGTCGAAGGCCTCCTGTGTGCGGATCGCGGTGGAGCCGATGTGCTCGCCGACCAGGTCGACCCGGGACACCTCGACCAGGTGCCCCTTCTCCAGCACACCGAGGGAGGCGAGGATCTCGCCGTAGAGCCGGGCGACCGTCGTCTTGCCGGTGCCGGGGGAGCCGGTGAAGACCAGGTGGCGCTTGACCGACGCCGCCTTCAGGCCCGCCTGCTGGCGGCGCCGGCCCACCTCGATCATGTCGGTGAGGGCGCGCACCTCGCGCTTGACGCTCTCCAGGCCCACCAGCGCGTCCAGTTCACCGAGGACGGCCTTGGAGGTCCGCGCCGGCTGCCCGGGCTCCGCGGCGGCGATCAGCGGCTCCTGCTCGGTGCTGCGCTGACCGGGGATCGCGCCGAGGAGCCCGGGGGACTGGTGTGCCGTCTGCACGACGGGTTCCGGCGCCGGGGGCGGCGGCCTGAGGCCCGCGCTCTCGTCGCTGGTGCAGTCCTCCACGTCGGGGCCCACCCCGGTGGCCGCGTCCGGGCCGCCGTCCGCGAACTCGTACCCACCGCGCGCGCACCGCTCCGTACGGCACTTCCTCAGCGTCGTACGGCAGCCGTCGATCACATGGAAGCCGTACCCGGCGCTGCCCCGCACCCGGCAGTTCAGGAAGGTGCCGCGGCCGCCCGCCGAGACATAGAACCCGGCCTCCGCGGGGGAGTCGACCGTGCACCGCTCGATGGTGGGGTCGGCGCCCTTGGTGACGATCACGCCGGTCTGGTTGCCGTCCAGCGTGCAGTTGTTGAGGGTGCCGCCGCTGCCGTGGTCCCGGAACCAGGCGCCCGTCGCGGCGTCCCGGATCCGGCAGTCGTCGAGCTGGGCGGTGGCACCGTCGCTCACCGACACGGCCGTGTTGCGCACCTGCGACAGGTCGCTGTCGACGACGTCCGCGCGTGAACCGCGGTCGAGGACGAACAGGGCGTCCGGCACGTCGTGCACCCGGCAGGAGTCCAGTACGGCGGTCGCGCCGTCGCTGACCCACACCGCCGGATAGTCGCCCGTGCTGTCGAAGATCTCGCACTGGTTGGCGTCCACGCGCGTGCCCGGATCCCACACCGAAAGGCCGTTGCGTCCGAACTGACGCACCGTCGTGCGGGTCAGCGTCAGCACCGAGCGGGAACGCAGGTCGACCGCGTTCTCCGGGATGTCGTGGATACGGCAGTCGGCCAGGGTCAGTACGGCGTCCGTGTCGAGCGTGACCCCGTCGGCGGTGGTGCGGTGCACATCGCAGTCGGTGAGATGGGCGGTGGCCCGCCCGGTGATCTGCACGCCGGAGCCCCGGACCTCGTAGACCTCGCAACCGACCGCTTCCAACGCGGAGTTCTCCCCCGTCGCCGTCAACCCCGAACCCGAGGCGTGATGGACGCGGCAGCGCTCCAGGCGGGGGTGCGCGCCCCCGCGCACGGCGATCCCCGCCTGACCGGCCGCGACGACCTCGCACTCCTCGAACACCCCGCCCCCGCCGTCGAGTACGGCGATGCCGATGCCCGCGGGATTGTCCACGGTGCAGCGCCGCACGGTCGGCCGGGCGCCGCCCCGCACCTCGATCCCGGCCGCCGACCGCGTGACGATCCGTACGTCCGACAGCTCCGGGGCGCCCTCCTCCACGAGCAGCGCGGGCGCCGCCGCGTCCTGGCCCTCCACATGCAGGTCCTGCACCACGGCCGAGGCGCGCACGGTCAGCGGCACACCGTCCAGCGGCGCGATCCGCACCGAGCCGGGAGAGCCCTCCGGGCCGCGCAGGGTCACCGCCCGCTGGACGACGAGGTTCTCCCGGTAGGTGCCGGGCGCGACGGTGAGGACGTCACCGTCGGCCGCGGCCTCGAGGGCGGCGGCGAGCGACGCGTACTCACCCGTGCGGCGCCGCCACCGCGATGTGCCGGTGTGCGTCACCTGGACCGTGCCCTGTGCCATGGCGTTGATGTGCCCCCACCTCGTAGTACGCGGGTTTAGCCGAAGAGTTCGGCCGGTCCACCGTAGCGTGCGCGCGGGCGGTGGGTTGACCAGAGCCGTAAGGCCGTCAGCTGCCGGTACCGGTCCTGCCCCAGTCCGGACCCGCCTTGTCCCATGCCTGGTCCCAACGGGCGTACCGGCGAAGGACCATGCGCCAGACGATCAGCCGTCTGCCGCCCTCGATCAGACCGGCGGCCAGCAGCGCCGCCCCGAACCCGGCGAGCACGGCATGCGTCGCGGCGGTCGCGGAGTCCAGCGGCCGGGCCACGGTACGGCCCTGTTCGTCCGTCCATATCCTGAACCGGTCGCCGGGCTTCGGGGCGTCGAGGCTCGTCATGACCGAACCCTGGTGCGCGGTGCCGTCCGGTGCGGTCCAGTCGGCCATGACGCGGGTCCGCTGGGTCCGCCCGGTGGCGGCCTCGGGGTCGGCGTCCAGCGGGGAGCCGTCCAGTTCGCGGACCACGCTCGCCGTCACCATGTGCCGGGACGCGCGCTGTTCACGCACCGACTCCCGCAAGGCGTCCTGGGCGAGGCCGCCGACCAGTAAGCCGGCGACGGGCACGACGACCAGGATCAGCAGCAGGGCCGCGAGGGCGAGCCAGGCCTCGGCCAGATCGGTCGCACGGCGCAGCGGATTGTCCCGCCAGCGCCAGAGTCCGCTGATCGCCCGCATCGTCCGGCCCACCCCCTTCCCGCTCCGTGATAACCCCGGACAGAGCTGCTCACGCGCGAGTCCGGTGAAGAGAGAGCGAAATCACCGCCATCGGGTCTCTCATGAACTTCTCACGAAAGGCCCAACGCGCGGGCCACCGGCCCCGGTTCCCGCACGCCGCCGCCCGCAGGGGTGAATTCTCAGCCGAGGATGGTGACCGGGTCGCCGACCCGGATCGTGCCGCGGGAGAGCGGCACCATGTTCTGGCCGAAGACCAGCTTGCCGTCCAGGCGGCGGTGCCGGCCCAGGGTGTGCAGGGGCTCCCGGCCGCGCTCGGCGGTGGCCTGGTCGGTCGTGGTCACCACGCAGCGCCCGCACTTCTTGGGGACACGGAAGGCGACCTCGCCGATGGCGATGCGCGACCAGTCGTCCTCGGCCCAGGCGGCGGTGCCCGAGACGACGACGTTCGGGCGGAAGCAGTTCATGGGCAGCGGGCCCTCGTCGGCGTGATCACCGTGAGCGATGAGGGAGTTGAGCGCGTCGAGGGAGGCCGTGGTGGTGACCAGCAGCGGGAAGCCGTCGGCGAAGCTGACCGTCTCGCCCGGCAGCGCGTACTGCGGGTCGACGGGGCGGCGGGTGCCGGGGGAGTCCATGTGCACGAGGCGCGTGCCGGTGCCTAGGAAGGTGGTGCACCAGGCGTGCGCGGCGTCGTCCTCGGCGAGAACGGCTTCGACCTTGTCGCGGAAGATCTGCATCGGCACGGCGGCGGGCGTGGTCGGCACGGGCACGGTCAGCGGGTCCATGCCGGGCGCGGACAGCCGGACGCCGCCGCCGGGCAGCAGCTCGGCGGCGGCCAGCGCGAGGCGCGGCTGCTGGCGCTGTGTAACGACCTTTCCCCCGTCGTCGATCAGCGCCCAGCGTCGGTCTCCGGCCAGCCCCCAGGGCTCCACGACGGCCTCCCGGGGCGCGGTGCCCCGGAACGCCTTGACCGGATGAACATGTATCGACTGCAGCTGTGCGTGCCCCATGGGCCCATCGTGCCAGGTGGCACCGACAGCCCGGGGAACGCGTCAGTAGCCGCGGTACTGCTGGTTGTTGTACGGGTCCTGGTAAGGAGCCGCGGCAGGGCGGGGAGCCGCGGGGCGCATCGCCTCGTAGCCCATGCCGCCGGGCGCCACCGGGCGAGGCTGCTGCGCCTGCGGGCCCGGATAGCCGCGCGGCGCGGCCGCCTGCTGCGGGATGTACGCCGCGGGCGCCTGTTGCAGCGGTGAGGGCTGCTGCGCCTGCGGATAGCCGTAGGAGGGCTGGGACGGGGCCAGCGGAGCGAGCCACAGCGGCTGACGGTAGTAGCGGAGCATCGGGACGTACGTCCCTGTCATCACC
>NZ_JAKEIP010000010.1 GCF_021474425.1 Streptomyces muensis
GCGCTGCCGCCGGGAGGGCGGGCAGTGCCGACGGCAGCGCGGGCAGATTGCCACCCGGCGTGTCGTACGCGGCGGGGACCCGGATCGGGGCGATCTGCGGGGTGCCCCGCTCGGCCACGAGCGAGTCGTAGATCGGAGTGTCCGGGAAGGAGGCGGAGTAGTAGCCGCCGCCATAGGTGGAGCGGGGGGAGGTCATGGCGCATACGTTAAGCCCACGATGTGCTGGTTGGGGAGACCGATAAGAGGGTTGTTTTATGTGTCCGCAGTGACGCCGGATCCCCAATGCGAGCGAACTTGGCAAAAAGGGACGCCAATCCGCGCTCGGATCGTGTAAAAGCCGGGTTCCGGGCGGGTTACCGGGGGTTGGCCGTGGGTGTTCCCGTGCCTCTCATGGGAGTTCTCCGGCGCGGGGAATAGGTTGACCCTGTAGAAACCCGATGAGCTGCCGGGACATCCCTGGCGCGGTGACCCGTGATGGGGGCGGACATGTCAATGCCGAAAGGATCGAACGTTCCGGTGCCGACGACGGCGCTGCGGGTCGAACTGGGCTGGCGCTCCGGGCCGGGCGTGCCCGACGCGGACGCCTCGGCGCTGCTGCTGGTCGGCGGAAAGGTCCGTTCCGACGGGGACTTCGTCTTCTACAACCAGCCCGAGCACTCCTCCGGCGCCGTCCGTCACGAAGGCAAGCGGGACGCCGGCGGCCGGGTGACCGACAGTCTGCTCGTCGACCTCGCGCGCGTGGAGCCCGCGATCGAGACCGTCATCGTCGCCGCCTCGTCCGACGGCGGCTCGTTCGGCCAGGTCCCGGACCTCTACATCGAGGTGAAGGACGGCGCTCAGGGCACCGTCGTCGCCCGCTTCGACAGCACGGGCGCCACCGTGGAAACCGCTTTCGTGCTCGGTGAGTTCTATCGTCGCCAGGGCGCCTGGAAGTTCCGCGCGGTCGGCCAGGGTTACGGCAGCGGTCTCGAAGGCCTCGCCACCGACTACGGCATCACGGTCGACGAACCCCAGCAGGCGGCGCCCGCCCCGGCGCCCGTGGCCCCGCCGGCCGCGAACCCGATGACCAGCCCGCCGCCCGCGGCTCCTCCGGCCCCCGTGCAGCCGCCCGCCATGCCGTCGGCCCCGCCGTCCGCACCCCAGGCACCGCCGGTCAGCCTCAGCAAGGTGACGCTCACCAAGGCGGCCCCCTCGGTCTCCCTCACCAAGCAGGGCGGCACCTCCGGCGCCATGCGCGTGAACCTCAACTGGCAGGTCCGCAAGCAGTTCTCGGGCTGGGCCAGCAAGCTGGGCCGCCCGGTCGCCATGCACAACGACCTCGACCTCGACCTGTGCGCCCTGTTCGAGCTCACCGACGGCCGCAAGGGAGTCATCCAGTCCCTCGGCAACGCCTACGGCGCTCTGCACCAGCCGCCGTACATCCATCTCGACGGCGACGACCGCACCGGCGCCGTGACGAGCGGCGAGAACCTCACCATCAACCTCGACCACCAGCGGGACTTCCGGCGCATCCTGATCTTCGTGACCATCTACGAAGGAGCGCGTTCCTTCGCCGACCTGCACGCCACGGTCACCCTCACACCGCAGCACGGCGCGCCGATCGACTTCTCGCTCGACGAGTGCACGGTCCCCTCGACGGTGTGCGCCCTCGCCCTGATCACCAACACCGGCAGCGATCTCGTCGTCCAGCGCGAGGCCCGCTACCTGGTGCCCGAGCGGGGAGTGAGCCCGCAACGCACGGTCGACTACGCCTACGCCTGGGGCATGAACTGGACTCCGGGCCGCAAGTAGTCAGCCCTCGTCGGGCACCGCGTCCGGACGGGTGTAGGTGCGGCCCTTCCAGGCCGCGCCGCGTCCCCGGTAGTGCTGTACCGCCGAATCGACCGTCATCAGGAGATACAGGAACGCGGTGAACGGCAGCAGCGGAGCGAGCCACAGCGGCTGACGGTAGTAGCGGAGCATCGGGACGTACGTCCCTGTCATCACCAGCCACGCGAGCCCGCCGACGACCGCCGTCGCCGTGTCCCCGACGGCCGGACCGGCGATCACGGCCACGGGCGGCACCAGATAGACCAGAGCCAGCCCGGCGACCGTTCCGGCCAGCAGCAGCGGGTTGTGCCGCAACTGTGCGTACGCGCTGCGCGACACCATCCGCCACAGGTCGCGCAGCCGTGGATAGGGACGCACGCTGTCCACCCGCTCGGCCAGCCCCAGCCAGATGTGGCCGCCGCCGCGCTTGACGGCCCGCGCGAGTGCCACGTCGTCGATGACGGCCTGGCGGATGGCGTCCGGAATCCGGGCCCGCTCGGCCGCCTCGGCGCGCAGCAGGACGCAGCCGCCCGCCGCGGCCGCCGTACGCGCCCCCTTCCGGCCGATCCGGCGGAACGGGTACAGCTGCGCGAAGAAGTAGACGAAAGCCGGCACCACCAGCCGTTCCCAGACGCTCTCCACCCGCAGCCGGGCCATCTGCGAGACCGCGTCGAAGCTCCCCGTCCGCGCCGCCGCGACCAGGTCTCGGAGACTGTCGGGCGCGTGCGCGATGTCGGCGTCCGTCAGCAGCAGGTACTCGGGGCCACGCGCGCGTGCCAGCCCGATGCCGTGGCGCACCGCCCACAGCTTGCCGGTCCAGCCGGCCGGCGGTTCGCCGGGGGAGGCCACGGTCAACGGCAGTCCGCCGTGCCGGCACGCGAGCTCGCGCGCCAGGTCTCCGGTGCCGTCCGAGCTGCCGTCGTCGATCAGGAAGATCTCCGCGTGCCCCGGATAGTCCTGGGCGAGCAGCGACGGCAGGCTCGCCGGCAGCACGGCGGCCTCGTCGCGTGCCGGGACCACGACGCAGACCGACGGCCACTCGTCCGGTTCCGTCCGCCGCGGGAGTCTGACGTCCGTACGCCAGAAGAAGCCCTGGCAGAGCAGTAGCCACAGCCAGGCGGCGAGTGATGCGGCGGTGGTCCACGCGATGGCGCTCACGCGCGCAGTCTGCCCCACACCAAGGGCTCGCAAGGGCCCATCGTCTATCGTGGCCGGGTGAAGATCGCGCTGATGGACTCCGGAATCGGCCTGCTCGCGGCGACCGCCGCGGTACGGCGACTGCGACCCGACGCAGATCTCGTGCTCTCCCTCGACCCCGACGGCATGCCCTGGGGCCCCCGGACTCCCGAAGACCTCACACGGCGCGCCGTGGCCGTGGCGGACGCCGCCGCCGCGCACCGGCCCGACGCGCTGATCGTCGGCTGCAACACCGCGACCGTGCACGCCCTGCCCGCCCTGCGCGCCCGCCTCGAACCCGGCATACCGGTCATCGGCACGGTGCCGGCGATCAAGCCGGCCGCGGCCGGCGGCGGCCCTGTCGCCATCTGGGCCACCCCCGCCACCACCGGCAGCCCCTACCAGCGCGGTCTCATCGAGGACTTCGCCGACGGGGTGAGCGTCACCGAAGTGCCCTGCTTCGGGCTGGCCGAGGCGGTGGAACACGCGGACGAGACGGCGATCACGGCGGCCGTCGCCGCGGCCGCCGCGCTGACCCCCGACGACGTGACGACCGTCGTCCTGGGCTGTACCCACTACGAACTCGTGGCCGAACGCATCCGCGCCGCCGTCCAGCGCCCCGGCTTCCCCCCGCTCGTCCTGCACGGCTCGGCCGGAGCGGTCGCCGCGCAGGCCCTGCGCCGACTGGGCGAGCAGCCCGCTCCCGCGGCCGCGGCGGACGGCACCTTGACCGTGCTCCTGAGCGGCCGCGAGGGCACGCTTCCCGAGCCCGCCCTCGCCTACGAAGAGGGCCGTCTCCTCCAGGCGATCAGCCCCGCACGCTGACCTGCCGGCACAAAGCGGACGCCCTTGGTCCGCCATGGCCCGGTCGGCGCAGTCACCCTGTGCAGCGCGGTACCAGCGCAGCGAAACCTGAGTAACCTCATAGGCATGAGGGACCACCCCCACGGCAGGAAGCCGCACCCCGATGTCTGGACCGGGCGGGCGACCAACCGGGTCCAGTGGCTGCTGGCGCTCGTCGGCGCCGCCTGTATGGCGCTCGGGATCGAGCTGGCCGTCGACTCCCCGTGGACCGGCGGTGTCGCCCCGCTCGTCATGGCCGTCGTCGGCTGCATCGCGGCCGGGCTGCTGGTCGTCTTCGGCACGCTGGCGTTCGTCCATGTCGCGCTCAGGGTCGACCACGAGTGTCTCGAGGTGCGCTGCGGACATATCGGTGTGCCGCGCCGCCGTATCCCGCTGTCCGAGGTCGTGGGGGCCGACTTCGTCCCGCTCGTCACTCCGCGCCACTGGGGTGGCTGGGGCTACCGGTGGCGGCCCGAGAAGGGCACCGCGGTCGTCGTACGACGTGGTGAGGGCCTGGTCCTGCGGCTGTGGGACGGCCACACGTTCACGATCACCGTGGACGACGCCGAGGCGGCCGTGACGGTCATCAGGGACCGCTTGCGCACCCGGGCAGCCGGCACGGCGCTCTAGGCGCCACGCGTCAGGGGCCGATGGAGCGCTGCCCCTCGGGACCGATCGAGGGCTGCCTCTCGGAGCCGATCGAGTGCTACGCGTCGGGGGTCGAGCGGTCGCCACGCGCGCGTACGTCCCTCTCGTGCCGCGCCGACTCGTCGGCGATCGGGCGTGCCGTGGCCAGCCCCGCCAGCAGGCCCGCGCCCACCGACACCATGGTGAAGCTGAGCGCGTTGCCGACCGCGGCGATGGCGGCCAGCGCCGTCAGGGCCGCGCCCGCGGTGAGCGCGACCGGTGTGGGGCGAGCCGTGCGCCACAGCGCGAACAGCATCCAGCAGAAGGCTGCCGCCAGCAGCAGCAAGCCGACGACCCCCTGTTCCGCCGCCTGCTGCAAGGGCGCCGAGTGGGGTCTTACCGTCGGACGGCAGCGTCGCCCCGGCCGTCGTACTGAGTTCGCCGAAGCGCCCCGGGCCCACGCCCAGGGCGGGCTCCCGGCCCGCCATGCCCAGGGCGTCGTGCCAGAGCTCGACCCGGTGGCGCGTGAGCTGGGCCTCCAGCCACGCGGCGAGTCCGTCGGGCACCGCGCTCGCGGCGACCGTCCAGGTCAGCCCGGTCACCGAGGCGGCGGCCAGGGCCAGCCCCGCGATGCCGACGCCACGGCGGCGGAGGTGGCCCACGGCGAGCGAGCACAGCAGAACGGCGGAACAGGCCACGAAGCCGGTGGTCGAGCCCAGCACCGCAGCGGTCACCGCGATCCCGGCGGCCAGCGAGCGCAGGCCCAGGCGCAGGGCCGGTGCCGGCGTGGCCCAGGCCGCACAGCACGCGGCGCCCGCGGAGAGGGTGAGTACGGCGGCGGTGGCTCCCGCGTGCCCCAGCGGCGCGACGATCTGCGGGCCGGGAGAGAGATGCGGAACACCCAGCGTCAGGCCCACTCCGGCCAGTGCTCCGGCGCAGGGCGCGGCGACCGGCAGCAGCGCTCCGCTGATCCGGCCCGCGGCATAGCCGGCGGCCACCGCGAGGATCGCGAGCAGGACACCCTCCGGCCGGCCGTCGTGCACGGCGGCCGAGATCAGCGACCAGGCGGCGCAGGCCCCCAGCACCACTACGCCGGCCGCATCAGAAACGTTTCGTCTGTCGCTGTCCTCATCCGGACCTGCCGCAGACGTCATCCCCGTGACATCCACCCCGCCCCCCGAACCCGGTCCCCCGACCTGTGACGGACCTCGCTCGCCCGGACCTGACCCGCCGGTACGACCAAGGCTCCGGCTTACCGTAACGGCTGATGGTCGATTTGTGGACGTGTCGTGCAGGAACGACAGTCGATGCGGCCCACGGCACAGGACCGGCCACCGCACCGGGCCGGCCCCGTGCCGCCATGGACCGCGCTGTCGGCGCCGAGGTCAGCCGCCGTACACTCCCGGAGTGACCGTCACCGCAACTTCCGTGGGCGAGTCGGACCAGCTGCCGTCGCAGACAGCGCCCGCCTCGCGCGCGGCACGGCTCGTGCGCCTCGTTCCGGCCCTCGCCGCCGCGCTCTCCGGAGTGCTGCTCTACGTCAGCTTCCCGCCGCGCACCCTGTGGTGGCTGGCCGTGCCCGCCTTCGCTGTCTTCGGCTGGGTGCTGCGCGGCCGCAGCTGGAAGGCGGGCCTGGGCCTCGGCTATCTCTTCGGCCTCGGCTTCCTGCTGCCGCTGCTGGTGTGGACCGGAGTGGAGGTCGGACCCGGCCCCTGGCTGGCGCTGGCCGCGATCGAAGCGGTCTTCGTCGCGCTGGTGGGCGCGGGAGTCGCCGCGGTGTCGAAGCTGCCCGGCTCGCCCCTGTGGGCGGCGGCGCTGTGGATCGCCGGAGAAGCGGCACGCGCGCGTGCGCCTTTCAACGGCTTCCCCTGGGGCAAGATCGCCTTCGGCCAGGCCGACGGCGTCTTCCTGCCGCTCGCCGCGGTAGGCGGCACACCCGTGCTCGGCTTCGCGGTCGTCCTGTGCGGCTTCGGCCTGTACGAGGTAGTCCGCCTGGCCGTGGAGCGGCGGCGCACCCGGGCCGTCCAGCGCTCGGCGGCGGCCGTCGCCCTGCTGAGCGTGGCCGTACCGGTGGTGGGCGCGGTGGCGGCACGGCCGCTGGTCAGCGACAAGGCGGAGAACGGCACCGCGACCGTCGCCGTCATCCAGGGCAACGTCCCGCGCGCCGGACTGGACTTCAACTCCCAGCGGCGGGCCGTACTGGACTACCACGCGCGGGAGACGGAGCGCCTGGCCGCGCAGGTCAAGGCGGGCAAGGTCGAACAGCCCGACTTCGTGCTGTGGCCCGAGAACTCCTCCGACATCGACCCGTTCGCCAACGCCGACGCCCGAGCGGTCATCGACAGCGCCGCCAAGGCGATCGGGGTGCCCATCTCCGTAGGTGGCGTCGTGGAGCGCGACGGCAAGCTGCTCAACGAGCAGATCCTGTGGGACCCGGCCAAGGGGCCCGTCGACACCTACGACAAGCGGCAGATCCAGCCGTTCGGCGAGTACCTGCCGCTGCGCTCGATCGTCGGGGCGATCAACGAGAACTGGACCTCGATGGTCCGCCAGGACTTCAGCCGGGGCACCGAACCGGGCGTGTTCACCATGGACGGCGCCAAGGTCGGCCTCGTCACCTGCTACGAGGCGGCCTTCGACTGGGCCGTGCGCTCCGAGGTCGTCGACGGCGCGCAGATGATCTCCGTGCCGAGCAACAACGCGACCTTCGACCGCAGCGAGATGACCTATCAGCAGCTCGCCATGTCCCGGGTCCGTGCCGTCGAGCACAGCCGGACCGTCACCGTTCCCGTGACCAGCGGCGTCAGCGCGATCATCATGCCGGACGGGAGGATCACGCAGAAGACGGGCATGTTCGTCGCCGACTCACTGGTCCAGAAGGTTCCGCTGCGCTCCTCGGAGACGCCCGCCACGCGGCTCGGCATCCTGCCGGAGGTCGCCCTGCTGCTGGTCGCCGCGGGCGGTCTCGGCTGGGCGATCGGCGCCGGACTGCGGGCACGGCGCGCCGGTACCGGTGCCGGTGACGCGTAGCCGTACGCCGGGCGCACGCCGCCGGAAGTCACCGGCAGTGCCGCCATCGGCCCGTTAGGGTCGGGATCATGGCTACTCCTGACTTCATTCGTACGATCCGGGCCGCCGCCGGCCACCAACTCCTGTGGCTCCCCGGCGTCAGCGCCGTCGTCTTCGACGACGAAGGCCGGGTCCTGCTGGGGCAGCGCGCGGACAACGGAAAGTGGACGGTCGTCAACGGCATCCCGGACCCGGGCGAGCAGCCCGCTGTCGCCGCTGTGCGGGAGGTGTACGAGGAGACGGGCGTCCGCTGTGTCGCCGAGCGGGTCGTCCTGGTCAGGTCGGGCGGCGAGGTCACCTATCCCAACGGCGACATGTGCCAGTTCATGGACATCACCTTCCGCTGCCGGGCCGTCGGCGGCGAGGCACGCGTGAACGACGACGAGTCCCTTCAGGTGGGCTGGTTCGAGGTGGACGCGCTGCCCGCGATGGCCGAGAGCCAGCTGTTCCGGATCAAGCAGGCCCAGTGCGATGAACCCACGTGGTTCGAGCCCATGAGCTCGGACTGAAGTATGGGCTGTGACCATATGTGGCCTGGCGGGGGTGCTGCCTAGGGTCGAACCATGACCCCGCCCAGCATTCTCCCGGCCCAAGGCTCGTCCTTGCCCGTCCCGCTCGACCTCGGGGGCCGCACCGCCCTCGTCACCGGTGCCGCCGGCGGTATCGGCCGTGCCTGTGCGCTACGGCTGGCGGGGGCAGGGGCCAAGGTGAGAGCGGTCGACCGGGACGCCGCCGGCCTGGAGGAACTCGCCGAGGCGGCCCGGGGCCTCGCGGGTGCCGTCGAACTCCACGTCCTCGACCTCACCGACCTGGACGCCGCCGAACTCGCCGCCGCCGGCACCGATGTCCTCGTGAACAACGCCGGGCTGCAACTGGTGCGTCCCCTCGAGGAGTTCCCGCCCGACGTCTTCCACACGGTGCTCACCGTGATGCTGGAGGCGCCCTTCCGGCTCATCCGTGGGGCCCTGCCCCATATGTACGGGCAGGGCTGGGGCCGGATCGTCAATGTGTCCTCCGTACATGGGTTGCGAGCCTCGGCCTTCAAGTCGGCCTATGTGGCCGCCAAACACGGTCTGGAAGGACTCTCCAAGACCGCCGCCCTGGAGGGCGCACCCCATGGCGTCACCTCGAACTGTGTGAACCCCGCCTATGTGCGCACACCACTGGTCGAGAAGCAGCTCACCGACCAGGCGCGGGCCCACGGCATTCCCGAGGAACGCGTGCTGTCCGAGGTGCTGCTCCAGGACAGTGCGGTCAAGCGGCTCATCGAACCGGAGGAGGTCGCCGAGGCCGTGGCCTATCTGTGCGGCCCGCAGGCGTCCTTCGTCACCGGTACCTCGCTCGTGCTCGACGGTGGCTGGACCGCGCACTGACCGGCCGACGCGCGGTGGAGGTTCTGAGTTATCCACAGGGCTGACGGAGCGGCGGTGCGATGAGCAATCCTGTCGGCATGTCTCGCGATCACGTGCACCCCGCCGAGCGCTCCACGGCCCCTGCCGGAGCGCCCCTGAGCAGCGCGGAGACGCCGTTCCTCGAGCTGCTGGCCCGGGGCGCGTCCGCCGATGCCTATGAGCAGCCCGTGCTGCTCGCCCGCGCCGAGGGCAGATCCACCGAGCGGATCGTCGCCCTCGAACAGGCCAAGCTGCTCGCGCTGCGCGTGCGCTCCGAGCTGGAGGGGAGGCGCAGGCGCGAGGCCGAACTGTCGGCCCTGTTCGAGACGGCCCACGACCTGGCCGGCCTGCGGGACCTCGATGCCGTGCTCCAGGCGATCGTGCAGCGCGCCCGGTCGCTGCTCGGCACGGACGTCGCCTATCTCAGCCTGAACGACCCGGCCAGGGGCGACACCTATATGCGGGTGACCGAGGGATCCGTCGCGGCCCGCTTCCAGCAGCTGCGGCTCGGCATGGGGGAGGGCCTCGGCGGCCTCGTCGCGCAGACCGCCCGCCCCTATGTCACCGACGACTACTTCAAGGACGACCGCTTCCAGCACACCCTCACCATCGACTCCGGCGTGCGCGACGAGGGGCTGGTCGCCATCCTCGGGGTGCCGTTGATGCTGGGACACCATGTCATCGGGGTCCTGTTCGCCGCGGACCGACGAGCCCGGGTCTTCGAGCGGGAGCAGATCGCGCTGCTCGGCTCCTTCGCCGCCCTCGCCGCGGCCGCCATCGACACCGCGAACCTGCTCACCGAGACCCGCTCGGCCCTGGCCGACCTGGAACGGGCCAACGAGATCATCCAGGACCGCAGCGGAGTCATCGAACGGGCCTCCGACGTTCACGACCGGCTCGCCGAACTCGTACTGCGTGGGGGAGGGGTGCACGACGTGGCCGCCGCGGTCTCCGAAGTCCTCGACGGAACGGTCGAGTTCGCGGAGGCTCGCGACGCACCGGCGGACGCCCTGGAGATCTCCCGCGTCGAAGGCCACGCGGTACGCCACGACGACGACTGGATCGCCGCCGTGGCCGCGGGCGGAGAACTGCTCGGCGCGCTGGTCCTGCGCGGCCACCCCGGCCTCGACCCCGTCGACCAGCGCACCCTGGAGCGGGCAGCGATGGTCACCTCCCTCCTGCTGCTCGCCCGGCGCTCCGCCGCCGAGGCCGAACAGCGCGTCAGGGGCGAGCTGCTGGACGACCTGCTCGACGCCCGCGACCGCGACCCGCGCCTGCTGCGCGAACGCGCGGCGCGACTGGGCGCCGACCTCGACGCCACCCACGTCGTCCTCGCCGCCCGCCTCGACGCCACATCGGCCGACGCCGACCAGGAGGCCGCCGCCCGCAGACGCCTGTGGTCCGCCGCGTCCCACCTCGCCGCGACCCGACACGGCCTGGCGGCCGCCCGCGACGGCGGCACGGTCCTGCTCCTGCCCCTCACCGCGGGAGACACCGCCACCACCCTGGCCCGCAGCACCGCCCGGCACCTCGGCACGGCCGTCCACGAGGCGGTCACCGTCGGAGCCTCCGCCGCCGTCGAGGCCCTGGCCGCCCACCCGGACGCTGTGGCCGCCGCCTACGAGGAAGGCCGGCGCTGCCTGGACGCCTTGCGACTGCTCGGCCGTACCGGCGACGGCGCCGCCGCCGAGGACTTCGGATTCGTGGGGCTGCTGCTGGCCGGCGACCGGGACATCGCGGGCTTCGTCGACCGTACGATCGGCCAGGTCGTCGCCTACGACGAACGCCGCGGCACCGACCTGCTGCGCACCGTCGACGCGTACTTCGCCAGCGGGATGAGCCCGGCCCGCACCAAGGACGAACTGCACGTCCATGTGAACACGGTCGCCCAGCGACTGGAGCGCGTCGGCCGCCTCCTCGGCGACGACTGGCAGAGCCCCGCCCGCGCCCTGGAGATCCAACTGGCCCTGCGGCTGCACCGGTTGTCGGCACCGGCACAACGCTGACCCCCGCACGCACGGGCGTACGGGGGCCGCTGCGAGGGAGGGCGGTGTGCGCGGTGGACGCCGGGCGGATCAGCCGACGTGTGCGTCCGTCGCCCGGGCAGCCGTCGGCTCCGCGTCGCTCGGAGAGTCGATGTCGGCCAGGTCCCGATGACGGGTCTCCTTGGCCGCGCCGACCGCGATCAACGTCAGGACGGCAGCGGCGATGACGTACAGGGCGATCGGAGTGGAGCTGTCGTAGTCGGCCAGCAGCGCGGTCGCGATCAGCGGTGCCGGCGCGCCCGCCGCGACCGAGGCGAACTGGGCACCGATCGAGGCACCGGAGTAGCGCATCCGGGTCGCGAACATCTCGGAGAAGAAGGCCGCCTGGGGCGCGTACATGGCGCCGTGCAGGACCAGGCCCACGGTCACGGCGAGGATCAGGTTGCCGAAGCCGCCGGTGTCGATGAGTGAGAAGAACGGGAACATCCACAGCCCGACGCCGGCGGCGCCCAGCAGGTAGACCGGACGGCGGCCGATCCGGTCCGACAGCGCGCCCCAGGCCGGAATGACCGCGAAGTGCACGGCGGAGGCGATGAGCACGGCATTGAGAGCGGTCTGCTTGGAGACACCGGCCGAGGTGGTGGCGTAGACGAGGATGAACGCGGTGATGACGTAGTAGCTGATGTTCTCCGCCATCCGCGCGCCCATCGCCACCAGCACATCACGCCAGTGGTGCCGCAGTACGGAGACCAGCGGCAGCTTCTCGGCGTCGGTCGTCCGCGTGGCCTTGCGTGCCTCCGCCTGCTCCAACGCCTGCTTGAAGACAGGCGATTCATCGACAGACAGACGAATCCACAAACCGACGATCACCAGTACGCCGGACAGCAGGAAGGGGATGCGCCAGCCCCAGGTGCCGAAGGCACTGTCCGACAGCAGGGCCGTCAGCAGGGACAACACCCCGGTCGCCAGCAACTGCCCCGCCGGCGCGCCGGTCTGCGGCCACGAGGCCCAGAAACCACGCCGTCGCGCGTCGCCGTGCTCGGACACCAGCAGTACCGCCCCGCCCCACTCACCACCGAGCGCGAAGCCCTGCACCAGGCGCAGCACGGTCAGCAGCACGGGCGCCGCGGACCCGATGGTCGCGTGCGTCGGCAGCAGCCCGATCGCGAAGGTCGCCCCGCCCATCAGCAGCAGACTCAACACCAACAGCTTCTTGCGACCGAGCCGGTCACCGTAGTGCCCGAAGACCAACGCCCCCAACGGACGGGCGGCGAACCCGACGGCGTACGTCAGAAACGACAGGAGCGTGCCGACGAGCGGGTCGGAGTCCGGGAAGAAGAGTTCGTTGAAGACGAGTGCGGCTGCGGAGCCGTAGAGGAAGAAGTCGTACCAGTCGATAGTTGTTCCGATGAAGCTCGCTGCCACGACTTTCCGCATCTCGCGGAGTGTTGGGGCGGGGGCTGTGGGTGCGGTCATATCGGTCACTTCCGGGCGGGGACGAGGGTGTTTTGGGTGCTGCACAGGCTAGGAACTGCTGCAGCGTCGCCCCATGTGGTGTGAACCCATACTTTGATGCCGTCTGGTGGTGCGAAACGCTGTGGAGTTCGCCCGTTGGAACACCTGTCAGCACGCGTTGTCATCTGTGGTGACCTGTACCGTGCTGGTTGGGTGGTTCGTGTGCTGCTGAACTGTTCCGGGCAGGGTGCTGCTGTTTGACGAGCGGGAGCGCGTTCGCCGAGGCTGTCGGCCGGAGGAACCTGCCCGTCCGGATGCTGTGGCGAAATTTCCACTGTGCCCGCCGTCCAGCTCGTAACGTGTTCTGCCATCCTGCGTCGAATGCAGAACAAACCCGGCGTTCAGTACGCCGGACTCGCCCTCAGCGGAGCGCTCGCCGGACTCGCCGGGGTCTTCCTCAGCATGGGCTATGTGTCCTTCTTCGTACGGGACATGACGGCCGGCCGCGGCTTCATCGCCCTGGCGGCGGTCTTCCTCGGCGGCCTGCCCCCTGGGGCGTCTTCCTCGCCGCCCTCGGCTTCGGCGCGGCGGAAGCCCTGGCCGTACAGCTCGGCACGCTCGACGTGCCGCCCCAGCTGGTTTCGACGATCCCGTACGCCATGACACTCGTCGCCCTCGCGCTGTACGCGTGGTGCCGCAAACGCCGGGGCGTGGGGCAGGCGGCTCCGGCCTCGCTCTGACGCGGCTTCCGGCACGCGTCGTAGGAAACCGGCGATCCTGTGTGGTGGTGGGGCGGGCGACTCGGCGGTCGTTGCGGCGCCGGGCGACGGGGGAGCCCGTTTGTGCCCGGCGCCCTACGGGTGCGCGCGGGAGGCCGGGACCGGCCATGCCCCCCGGGCCAGCAGGTCGAGGACGAGCGCCGCGATGCTCCAGGCGTCGTCCTCGCCGCGGTGATGGCGTCCTTCGAGCGGCAGCCCGGCGATCTGAAGAGCCTGGGACATACCTGGCTTCCTCCGCAGCCCGTAGGCCGCCGCGAACACGGCCTTGGCGTTGGTGTGGCTGCGTTCCGTCGGATAGCCGAACGGATAGGCCACCCCGTCGGCCTGACTCTGCCGCGCAACTTGCCGACGGTCGTACTCGCCCCAGCTCGCCCAGGGCCGCTCCCCGGCCCCGTACTCCTCGACGAGGATCGGGCAGCCTCGGCCAACGTGCCCCCCCGTGCCACCTCGGCCTGCGTCAGCCCGGTCAGTTCGGTGCAGAAGTCGCTCACCGCAGACCGGACAGGGCGCACCAGGACACGGTGCCGGGACACACGGCGCCGCGCCGATACGTCCACCACGGTGAGACCGATCTCGATGATCTCGCTCACGGAGCCGGGCGGAGGCTGTCCGTCCCAGCAAGTGGCTTCCACATCGATGACGTTGAGCAGGGAGGATTCGTGGCGCACGGGGTTGAGAGTAGGGATGGGCATCCGGCTCCGGCACCTCGATTTCTGAATGGCACGATCAGTGATGACGCCGGACGTCCGTTCACAGCGCCCCAGGGAGGGCTCCGTAGGGCGTGTCCAGGATCGTCAGCGACTCGGGGTGCACCAGGGCTCCCGGGAGGCGTGGGTGGGGGGTCAGAACACCCGCCGCCAGCAGGTGCGCGAGGGGCGGGCCCGGGTCGTGGGGGATGCGGTCGCGCAGCCAGGCATCGGACACCGCCGGGCTGGAGCGCAGGCAGGTCAGGACGGTTGTCATGGCCGGCTCGCGGTCGACGCGCTCGATCGCCTCGTCGATCAGGGCGCCGTAGGCCGTGATAGTCGCGGTCCGGTGATGGGCTGTGTCGGTGACGGTCCGTGCGAACAGCTCACCCCATACCTCCCACCGTCCCTCCGCCGCGGAGACCACCGCCTCGTTGTGTTCGTCACGGTGGCGTTCGATCCAGCCCTCGATGTCGAGCAGAAGTCCCGGCATGAGGCCGGCGCCCACCAGGTCGCACTCCGCGAGCAGGCGCGCGGTCCGGCCGTTGGCGTCGGGGAACGGATGGATCGTCAGCAGCCGCACCATGCTGAGCGCCGCCGCGTCCAGGGGCGGCGAGAAGGTCCGGGTGCCCCACTCGTACCAGCGTCGGACGTGGTCGCGCAGTTCCTTGCCCGGCCTCACGGCCATGACGAAACACCGTCCGTCCGACCAGGTCACCCTGGAGGTGGAACGCCGAAAGCCCTCGGTGCCGGGGATGTTGGGGTCCGCGGCAACGAGCAGCCTGTGCAGTTCGGCGAGCGCGTCAGGGGTGAAGCAGGGGCGGCGGTCAGGCCGTTCGGCGCGTTCCGCGCGGACCGAGTGCACAGCCAGCAGGCCCGCCGCGGCGCGGCCCTCGGCGGCCTCGGCGATCAGCGCGGTCACCTGCCCCTCCTCCACCTGGGCGAGGTGGCGGTGGTGCATCTTCATGCGGAAACGGGGACGGTGGAACAGGTCGGGGTCGCCGAGGTGCCGCCGCGCGGTCTCTGCGAGGGTGGCCAGGGCGGCCAGCGCCGTAGCGCGGGCCGCCGCGGGGACCACCTCGGCGTCGAGCGGTGGCACGACGGGGGTGATCCGTCGTGCCGCCGGTCCAGAGGGGTGCAAGGGCATCAGAGGGCAGTCGGTCTCAGCAGGAGCGCACGGTGACATTGCCCGTCGGGACCGTGACGTTCACGTACTCGGTCCGGTAAGAGAGGGTGAGCCAGTCGAACGACGTGACCTTGTAGAGATTGGTCTGGTACTCGACGTAGATCGTCCAGCTCTGACCCGGCTGGAGGGTGACATCGATGCCGGTGCTCCGGCTGATGGTCGTGTTGAGCTGGGCTCCGAGCTGGACGCTGAGGACCTCGCCCGCCTTCGCCGAGATGTTTCCGCTGACCTGGTACGAGACGTCGTACTTGACGGTCTGGTTGTACTTCACCTCCGACGTGAGTTGGTTGCGGTAGCAGTTCTCGGGCTTTTCCCAGGGCGTCCCCGGGCTGTAGAGGATCGCGCCTGCCGCGCTGCCGCCCCCGGACGCCTCGGTCCAGTCGTAGCTGGGCATCCCCGGATCCGCCGGTGCGGGGACCGGCGTGGAGACCCCGTCGACCACGACCGTGGGCAGGGTGGCGTCCGCCGGCGCTGGTTCCGGTGCCTCGCTGACGTTGGTTCCATCGGTCACGACCGTGGGCAGAGTGGCGTCCACCGGCCCCTGGTCACCGTTGTCGCCGGGGTCCCCGGGATCACTGGGAACACCAGGGTCACTGGGGTCACTGGGGTCGTCGGGGAGCTCGATGGGGTCCTCGCCGGGCGGTTGATCGTCGTTGCCGCACGAGGAGTTGTTCTCTACACAGGAGGCGTAGGCCGTGTACGGGGCGATGAACGTCGGCACCGTGGTGAGCACAGTGGCACCGAGTGCCGCGGCCACCGTCATGCGTCTGAGCTTCACGTTTGCTCCGGGTCGGGAGGGGGTGGGAGTGTCGGAACGATCCGGACGGTTTGAACTGCCTGAACCAGCGGGACCGTGGGAGATTCGGTTCCGCACACTCGTTCCTGCGAACGGCGTCAAGTATTTGCACTGGCGAGCAACGCAGCATTGGGGAAACCCCCACAACCGCCCAACCCTCCGCCAGAACGGGCTGGTTGTCCGCCGTACGACGAGTCGTGCTCGTGGTCAGCAGCCGGGTTCGTGGTGGGAGAGTTTGTGGTTGACCCGCTCGCCGCTCATGGTGCCGGTGGGGCTCCCTGGATTGCTCACAGCTGCCACTCCAGGCGGCCCTCCCGCCTGATCTTCAGGCCTGAGCCTCTCTCCCCGCGCGGGTTCGACGTAGGACGGTGCGGTGCCACTTGGTGATGACGGCCGCGGGGTCGCCGAAGTAGGACCAAGGCACCGGCGTGGCCCGGCCGTCGACCAGCTCGAAGAGGTGCGCCGCTTCGGAGTGGAGACCGCCTTCGCATGCCGCGTGCAGCAGGTGGTTGAGGTCGGCGACGTCCTGCGCCCGGTCGACGCCGTCCCAGTTGACGATCCATGAATTCCAGGTGCGACGGGTCTCGGCGACCGCCAAGTCGCTTTTCCAGTGCTGGCGCAGGAAGAGCGCCATGTCTCCCTCGTGATCGAGGCGGTAGCGGTATTCCTCGGCCCGTGCGACCTGCAGGAGTACGGCGAGTGGCGAGCCGTCCGGAGTGTTGCTCGCCACATCCCGGGCGAAGTCGTACATGGTTCCGTGTGAGCCGTGCCAGCGCGCGGAGAGGTGGCGCAGCATCTGGTTGTGGGCTTCCCGGTTGTCCTGGTGGCGGAATTGCAGCTCCTGCCACCAGCGGTTGACCAGAGGGTGGCCGCCTGGGTAGAGCCGGGCGATGGTGAGGAGCGACACCCAGGGCACAGGGTCGTGCGGGTACGCGTCGGCCGCCCGGAGGCAGGACCGTACGGCCGTGTCCCGTCGGTCCTGTCCGACGTCGCCGGCGTTCCCGGCGGCCACCGCGAGGTTGAAGCAGCGCATGACCTCTGTGGCCGCGCGCAGCACCAGCGCGTCCGGGGTGTGCGGTTGGGCGGTGTGCCATTCCTCGGCGACGGTGGTGCCGGCCGCGGCGTGGGCGAGCAGGCGGATCCGGTGGGTGCGGCGGTCCCAGTCGTACCCGGTGGCCTGCAGTAGCCCGGGAAGCCCCTGCCAGCGACCGATGGTGATGTCCTCGCGCGCTCTTGCGAGGCCCTGGTCGCCGAGCGTCACATCGAATTCGGGAGTGAACGTCTTGCTTCCCGGAGTCATGGCCTGCGCCCCCTCAGAAGTCCGTGGCTACGGTGTCGTCGGCGGACGAGGCAGGCACAGGCTCCAACCTTTCGTACTCTCGCGCGACTTGTTCGGTCTTCGCGGCGTCGAGCCTGTGCGGTCGGTAGTAGGTGCTGCGCCGGTACCAGACCATCGGAATCAGGCCCAGGGCGAGAGCGCCGAGGCCGATCCCGATGGCGGTGGAGTCGAGTGCGCCCAACGACTCGAAGAGGATCCAGAACATGAAGAGCGCCCCGGTCAGCGGCCACAACCCG
This sequence comes from Streptomyces muensis, assembly GCF_021474425.1. Classification (GTDB taxonomy): domain Bacteria; phylum Actinomycetota; class Actinomycetes; order Streptomycetales; family Streptomycetaceae; genus Streptomyces; species Streptomyces muensis. The sequence goes on from NZ_JAKEIP010000010.1 coordinate 17,378, forward strand.
CCGAACAAGAAGTTCGCCCAGCTCTTCATCAGCACCTTGCGGTAGGCGACCACGACCGCGAGCCCGGCCAGTCCGTAGTAGACGGCGATCTGGAGTCCGATGGCGGCGACTGCGCTGTCCAGGATGTCGCCGACCGAACCGAGCGAGTTGGAGGCCACGAAGAGACTGAGGGCGACCGCACCGACGGCCACGAGCGCGACCCAGGGCGTGTGATAGCGGCGGTGGGAGGTGCCGAGAGCGGTCGGCATGGTGCGGTCGCGGCCCATCGCGAAAAGGGAACGGGTCACCTGGATCAGGGTGGTCTCCAGGGTGGCGATGGTGGACAGCATGACGGCGACGATCAACAGCTTGCCGCCAAAGCCGGGCCAGACGCGCTCGCCGAGGACGGCCAGGACGTTGGCGCTGTTGACCTCGATCTCGTCGGCGGTGAGCAGCATGTTCACCGAGATCGTGAAAACCTCGAACAGGACGAAGACGACGGCGAGGCCGATGAGGCCTGCCAGCCCCGACGTCTTGCGGCTGTTGCGCGTCTCCTCGCTGAGGTTGCTGGTGACGTCCCAGCCCCAGTAGTAGAACGCCGCGATCAACGCGCCTGCCGCGAAGCCCTGTACGCCGTCGAAGTGGCTGAAGCCCAGCCAGGACCAGGAGAAGTGCTCAACCGCGTAGTCGTGAGACAAGGCCGCCATGGCGAAGCCGAGCAGGATGAGCAGTTCGATGCCGGACATGATCATCTGGGCGTGGACCGTCAGTCGCGCCCCCATGAGCACGACGACGAGCATCACCAGGAACCAGGCCGCGCCGACCGCGGTCGCCAGTGCGGTGTTCTCGGCCAGGTCCGGGGCGAACAGGGACAGCGTCATGCTGCCCGCCGGCAGTGAGCCCGCGACCATGAAGATCGTGGCCGAGACCACCAGCGCCCAGCCGCTGAGGAACCCCAGGGAGGGGTGGAGGGCGCGGGCCACCCAGGAGTAGCTGGCGCCGGCGTTGATGTCCAGTCGCCCCAGGTAGTTGAACGCCCAGGCGATGCCGAACATGGGTATCGCGCAGTAGAGCAGCGCGGCAGGGGCGGCGAAGCCGACCGTGCCGACGAGCACGGCAGTGGTCGCCGCGAGCGAGTACGCGGGTGCACTGCCCGCCACGGCCATGACGATGCTGTCGAAAGTGCCCAGGACGTTCGCCTGGAGCCCTTTGGGTCTACTCATGAGGTTCAGCGGTGCCTTCCGATACAGCTGCTGTTTGTTGGTGCCCCGACAGGAGCGGGGGCCGACCCCGCACAGTCACTGGGACGGCTGGCCAGAGGGCCCCGCGTCCTACTGGAAGATGGCGGCCGAGTCGAGGAGTTGAGGGTGTTACTCAGCCGACAACTCATCCACCACGGCGGGTTCGGCTTCGGTCCGTCGATCACCGATCGTCAGACATGACCGGCACAGTAGAGCGCCCCACCGGCAAAAATGCCCGCGGCACCCTCCCGCTGCGAATTTGCGTAGTGGATTACGTAGTTGATCGAAGACGCCCGTGAAATCACGCGGACGCATCCCGGGAAGACGTCAGTGAAACCACGCAATCGCATACCTGACTGGTGAGCTGGACGCCGTGCTCATTCTCTCTGAGCTAGCCTCACCGCATGCCTCTCACCGTTGATCAATTGGCCGGGTACGTGAATCGGGATCTGGACGCCGATCTGGCGCGCTGGTTCCCCGACGAGCCGCGGGTCGACATCCCGGCGTCGACCCGTCCGGTCGAGCCGTTCCTCACCAGGCTTCCGCGCGACGCCGCGGCGGCGTTGGCGGGCTTCGACCGCAGGGTCCGGTCGGGAACCATGCCAGCAGGGTTTCTTGACATATACGACTGGTCGTACGGCTTCGACTTCGCGGCCAACGACTGCCAGATCCTCGACTCCGACTATGAGACGGAGCTTTCCGATGACGATGGGTGGTCCCTCGGCGCCGACGGAGGAGGCAACTACTACGTCGTGCTGGCCAACGGCCGGGTCGCGGTGTGGTTCCACGAGGAAGAGGTCATAGAGGCCGAGACGCAGTTCGACAACCTCGACGTCTTCCTGTGGTCGGTCGTCCGGTACCGCGCCGTGCGTGCCGGCGCCCTCGACCTGGCAGCGGTCGAGGCCGACTTCCGCGCCTTCGGGCAGCCTGGAGTGCTGGCGGAAGTGACCGGACTCCTCGCCTCACTCTCGTGACGCCAGGCCCGGCACAACGGCAGCGTGGGTTGGGCACCTCGGACACGGGGCGGGTACCCAAGGGCACGTGCTGATATGACGTCCCGACTCCGATCCACCTAGACCGGCCACGAACACGGCATCTGGTCGCTGGCGACGGCCGTGGTGGACGGCCGGCCCGTCGTCGTCACCGGCAGCAATGACAAGACAGTGCGGGTATGGGACCAGACCGGGCTTTGGGCGCCCGTCCGTGGAGAGACAGGTTGAACCCCCGGCTGTCGCCGGACCGGCCACAGCGGGGCGAACTACGCCCAAGAAGCCTTGCGTTCATCCACTCGGCGATGCGGGCGACGTAGTAGGCCAGCGCGGTGACCACGGGCTGGACGTGGGCTTCCGCCAAGCCGCGGTAGCTGGAGAGGCCCAGGCCGTGGGAGCGGACGTTCCGCGAGAGGGGGGCTTCGATATCGGCCACACACAAACCACCCGAGGTGGGGAAGTGTGGATCGCGGCCACCTGTGTCTCACTCGTAGTAGTCGGCGTACTGGGCCGAGTACTCCTCTACGCGGAAGCCCTCGAAATCGCCCGCCTCTTCGGACTGCAGCAGCCGCTGACGGGCCGCCTCTGCTTCCGGTGTACGAAGGCGTGAGAGGTATGCCTTTGTCTCGGTGAGCCCCTGTCCGCACAGCAGCTGGACATCGATCGAGCACGCGGCGTCCATACTCGCGGTCTTCGCGCTCCAGATGAGGAGTACGTCATCGATGACGCCGGCATTGAACAACTGGACGCAGCAGAGCTTCATCAGTTCGGTGTCGCCCGCGCCCTGAGAGCGTCGCTCACGCTCCGTCTGACCTCTCAGCAGTTCGCGCACTTCGTCCAGGTCGGTGCCGACGGGGTGGAGACCGTAAAGGCGTAGGCTCTCGTCCTCGTCCACAAGTATTACTTCCTCTCTCGGTCTTCGCCTCACACGCTGGTTGTGGGGGACTTATGGCAACGCCAGCTGTTCGCGGTCAGCGGCCCCGCACGACTGCTGTCCCACCTGGAGCGCATTTGGCCCGCCGCACGGGTTTCCCGGTTCACGGTCTTGGGCCGCGGCCATCGGCGTCGAGGGCTTCGGCGAGTTCGGCGCGCAATTGGTGGCGGGTGCGCACCAGGATTCGTCCGAGCATGTTCTTTCCGTTCCCGGTCCTGCCCCGACCCCAGTAGTGATCGGTGGTGGTGTCTTCGACGATCTCTTCGTCACCGGTGGACAGCAGAATGTCACGGATATCGGCATGTACGCGGAACTTGGTTGCCACCGCACGGCGCATCACGTCGTCCTTGACCCGCTCCCAGTCCCTCCGCAGAGGTTTGGACGAGTCACGACCCAGCTCCGCCGCTCGCAGCGGCGTGCGCGCACGCCGGATGAGATCCGCGTGGCGGGTGCCCTTGAATTTCTGCGCCTGGAAGTAGTGCTCCGAGGTCGGCCACCAGACCCCGTCGAATTCGAAGCCGTGTGTGGAGAAGTTCGAGAAGCATCCATAAGGGACTTCGTCGGCACCATAGAAATAGATCGTCATGAGAACCTCACGGTTGTAACGGAAACCTGCACGGTTTTCAGGATCGGCCCAGCCCCCGCAAGCTGCTTTTTACGGCGAGCCAACCCGGCTGGGTACCCCCCGCCCTTCGTCAGCAGGACAGGGCAGGACGGAGCGATTCGATCCAGGACGCGAAATCCGCGGACACGACGTCGAAGTCCGCAGGCTCCAGATCGCCCAGACCGGAGGAGAACACGGCGGAGTCCGGGTCATCGGCACGCAGGAGGAATCCTCGGCCACCACCGTCATCGCCGACGAGGAGGAAACCTGGCGCGTACTGCGCGACTTCGTAAGTGGTGTTGCGTTCACCGATGTCCCTCGCCGAGTACACCGCGACACCGGACTCTGTGAGAAGGCCGTCCCGCACACTCCACAGTGCCACCAACGGAGCTGGAAGACTCATCGCCGTCTCAGCCCGCGCTCGCCTCACGTCGGCCGGAGTTGCCGCCGCCCTCGAAACCGACCCCGACACCCTGCACCCCTCTCAACACCACTCCGGTCTCCCTGACCAGCAGCGGCACAGCCCCCAGGGCCGCTCCCGAGCAAACCACTGAAACCGAGCAGGTGGCGGCCCCAACATGATCACGACTTACGGGTGCTAGCCCTGCACGATGAGCCTTGCCTCGTCGAATCGGTGGGCGGCGAGATCCTCGAAGCGGATGAGCCAGTAGAGGGCGCCCTCCTCGCCCCAGGTCATCTTCGCCTCGCTGTCGCTGCCGAACTGGGCAAGCAGAACCCAGCGTTTGGCTTCCTGCTCCAGCAGTCGGTCGCCCCAGGTGTGCATGCCGCCGAGTGCCGCGTTCGCGAGCTCGTACTCCACCGGGCCCTGGACGGGCACGGCGTGGCCGCCGATCTGGTGGTCGATCCGGGTGCGCAGCTGCCTGAACGCGCGGACGAACGGTTTGAGTTCGGCCGGGGTGTCGCGGGGGTGGGGCCAGCGCCGAGTGTCGCCGAGCAGAGCGCGCCTGGCCTGGGGCAGCCACAAGTCCGGGGCGCTTTGCCCGGTGTCCGCACTGAGTTCCACGCGCGGGAATGCGTCGAGGACAGGGGGCGTGTCTGTCGGCAGGACGGGGGTGTTCTCCGGGACGTACAGCACCTGGGCGCCGGCCCAGGTCTCGGGGTCGTCGACGGACATGAAGGCGTCTTCGTCCACTTGGCCGTCGAAGTAGAAGAAGAGCAGGGTTCCGTCCTGGGGGAACTCCTCGGCAAGGCCGTCTCGGGGCAGTGCGGCACACCGCACTGAAGCGACGAAGGACAAGGGGCCGTGTCCGGGCCATTCGGGCCAGGTGGCACCGGCCGGAAGCTCCGGGGCCCCGCCGAGGACAGCCACGATCTGCTCGCCGGCTTCGGCCTGGCGCAGGCGTGCGCAGGCGTGCGCAGGGGCGCAGGAGCGCTGTCCAGCGCTGAACAAGGTCGCCTGAAAGACGCTCGGCAGCAAGTCGGGAGTATGGCTCATCAGTCATGGCATCCATCATTTCCGACCCCACCGACACACCCCCCGAACCCGGGACCCTCACCACAGGATTACGTAGCCAGATACGTGGTTCCACCGAGCCCTCAGTGGGCATGGCGACCCACGGTCCGCCCTCTACCACCCCCGACCAATCCACGCGGCTTCCCATTTCGGCGAGTGCGTCGCCGGGCGGAGCCAGATCAATACGTTGAAGGCCAGGACGTATATCTCAGGCTTCAGTTGCTCGGGGACGCGCTCCAGGATGCCGGTGGCGGCCTGCCGTAGATGCGTCTGGAAAGTCTTCCGTTGCGTCGTAGCAGCAGCGTCTCACTCACGTGGAGCCACCGCGTCGGCTGCGTCGGCTTCACACCGGTTTGAGTGGAAGTCCTGAACGCTCGCGCAGCGATTCGAGTGCGCTGGGGGAAACTGCCCCGATGCGCAGTGTCGAGGTGTTGTAGGAATAGTGGGCCACTATGCGGCTCGATCGGTCGACAAAGCTCAACCAGTGACCGCCCCGGTGCAGTTCGCGAGAGCCGACGTAGTCCAGCAGTGGCTCGACAGCCTGCAATTGACCCTCACGTAGCTGGCACGTGGCCTGGCACGGGAGCGCCCCGACCGCCTGCCTGCCGGCGACATTGATCAGGAAGGCCGACAGCCTCCGGGCTTCGCTGTACCACTTCTTGCCCGGCGCGGCCCGCCCGTGGACCCTGGGATCGGGCCAGCCGACATCGTCCGGGCGCACGCTCCACTGCGCGGGCCACTGGTTCTCCACGCAGAAGACCAGGTGTCCGTCCTCAAGGCTCAGGTCCCTGAGAGCGCTCAGCCGGAAAGTGTGCTCGTGACCGCCCGTACCCATCAGCTCCGGGTGCCTGCCCGCCGCTGCGTAGTAGTCACGCAAGGCGTCCGGCAGGCTGATCCCCAAGCGGTCCTCGGCAGCCGTGATCTCGTCGCCAGCGCATCCGTCCTGTGGAGTCCAGGCACCGAACGCGGTCGCCATGAGGTCCTGGAGCAACTCCTTGATCACTGCAAGCCTCCATCCGCATGCAGTCTCTCTCATCGTCGATTCCCAGGGCGGGCGGTGGGGTGTGGTGGGTGTCGAGCGACCGTTGCGTGTCCTCGCGGGAGGCGTGCCCATCGGCCCCTCGTCCGCCAGGCACCGCGGTCAGCGAGTCGAAGACTTCGCCGACCTGGCCGATCGCGGCAACCGGGGCGCGTACTCGGTCGACCAGTTCCGAGGTCGAGTTACCGTCGGCGGCGATCGCGTACCGGGGCCACACCGGGGTGCCTCTGGCCGCGTCGCACTCCAGGCTGGACATGTCGGTGTTGGGCAGCCCGCCAAGTACCTCCGTCGTGACGGTCAGCGCAGCAGTCCCCCGCACTGGAAACGTTCCGACAGGCCAATCGGTGACTTCGCCCGCCATTACCATTTCCCCCTTCCGGCCAGCCATGACCGTCCAATTGGACATGATCGAAATGCTAGATGCTCCACGAACCTCAGCCCGCCTTTCGCAGGCATGCTGCCGCAGATGTCCGTGGAGAGTTGCGTAGTTCTACCGACGCTGTGCCGGCTTGCAGCGTCTGCACCCCAACCGGAGTGGGATGGTGTACGTCGTCTGTGTCGGGCTGGACCAACATCGTTGCCGCAGCCGGTCGCTACCGGTCATGCCCCCAACACGCGACAGTCGTGCTCAGTCCCGGTCGGGTGATCGCTGCCGATACCCGTGCCGGAGATCCTCCCGCCTCACCGCACCGACCCTGCGGTATCAGACCCGCTGCCGATTTGGAGGTGCTACTCCCTGTCGTCGTCGAAGAGCGCCGCCGTTGCCCCTGGCAAGTCGATGATGTCAGTCAAGCTCCACAGGCCGCCGCCTGCCTGGGGATCGCCTCCGTGCGGCCTTGGAGTGCTGCGAGACCAGTGCCACCACCTGCTGGGCAGGGGGTCGGACAGGTAGGTCAGGACCGCAACCCCGAAGCGGGCGCGAGCGCCTGCTCGGGCCGTCGGTCGGCCTGCCAGCTGTGCCATGGTGGGGGGCTGGGTGAAGGAGCCGGCGTAGAACTCGATGACCGGGAATTCGTTCGCGCCGTGCAGCTCGTGGACGAAGGCGGCATGGCAGCTGTCGGCGAGTTGGATGGAGACGACGTCGCCGGGGCGTAGGAATGTGACCGTTCTGGGCCTGCTTGAAGATGCCGACAGGGCATGAGTGTTCTTGCGGGGCCGAGCCGCCCACGGGTGTTCGTGCAGCAGCATCTCGAGATGCTCGGTGGTCCCCTGCGGACATCGAGGATGGCGGTGCACGTGATAACGGACGGCACGTGACGCCCTCTCTGCCGGGACAGGACCTGCGCGTACCTCGTTCCCACCAGGGCCTCCATGCATGTCTGTCGTCGGGGGCAGCAGCCCGGCCACCCGCACACGGGCACGCACCGCGACCATCACGCCGCCGAGAAAGACCTCAGTGGAATTACGTAACGGGTCACGTAATTCCACTGTGAAGGTTTTCCGGAGTGAGTGGGATGTCAGTGCAGGCGCCTACTGTTTCGACCATGCAGACGATCTACCAGACTTGGGCAGAGACGGTCGCCCTGTTCGAGCGACGCGGCTTCCCGCAGGAGACCTACGGCAACCTGGACGAGGAGGAGTACATCCTGCACCCGGGGCCCTCGGCGTTGCCGGGCTCGCTCTGGCTCGACGACCACCAGTACCGGCATCAGAATCCCTGGATCAAGGCGGGCGGCCGACCCGAGTACGAGGGAATCGACGGTGCGGTCACCGGATACGTCATCGACGGCGACCTCCACGTCGACGGCAATGTTCTCAACCTGGACTACGGCAGCCCTTCACTGATCGTGCTCGGCGATCTGAAGGTCGCCAACCTCGTCCTCACCGGCAGCTCCTCCCTCCTGGTCCAGGGCGACATCGAGGTCGAGACCTTTCTCGGCAACTCCACCGACCAACACGTAGAGGTACTCGGTGACTTGAGTGCCACGCTGGCGATCATGTGGGACGAGTTCCTTCCCGAGGTCGGCGGACGTCTGCGCGGGCGGGCCCTGGTACCCGACTATGTCGACCTCGACGGCTACGGGCTGGCCGTCGAGGATCCGGCGCCGCACGCCGACCTGTCCGACCTGCTGGTGCCGGAAGTCCTCCTCGCCCACGGCGACGGCCCCGGTGAGGACCTCTACCTCGCCGACGCGGGCCTGCGCTGCGAGCACATGATCGACCGGCTGGTGCGGGGACTGCCCGTCATACGCCGCGGGCGCACCGTCACCCCGCTGGAAGAGCTGCCGCAGAAGCGGTAAGAGTCGTTCGGACCCTGCGGCGCGTAGACAGAAGAGAGTCCATGTCTGACGAGAATGACGTGCGGGAAGAAATCCTGTACGTCCACGAGGAAACGAGGCCCCTGCCGCCGGCTACGTGTTCCGGCGCCCGGCGGGCAGCGACGACCTCGCCGTGAACATCCTGGCCACGAACGACGCACTGCGCGAGCTGTGGTGTTCGCCGCAGGGGAATCCCTGGCTGACGAGCACCACCGGTCTGGTCTGGACCACGGCGCCGGTGGCCTGGCCGGACGAGGAGGAGATTGCCGACCTCGAGTTCGAAGTGCCTGAGGGTGATCTCACCTGGCGTCATATGGAGCTGCCGGCGCAGAAATCCAACGGCTTGCGTCCCCGCCCGTGGGCGATCTGGGGGACTTCGGATCAGGACTTACATGTCGGCACCTTCGGCGGAGTGCTCTACCACTGGGACGGTGAGGTCTGGGCCCAGCACGATCCCGGCCCAGCGACCCATCGGCTGTATCCGCGGACGGGCCGCCGACGACGTGTAGCGGTGGGGCACGGCAGCACCATCCTGCATTTCGACGGAGAGCGGTGGCACGCGATCGAGGACCCGCACGGAGCGGCCACCGACGACACCCTCACCGGTAGCGCCTTCACCCTGGACTGCGACGTGCTGATCAGCAGCAATAGGGACGGCCGGCTGCTGCGTGGATCGGCGAAGCAGGGCTCCACCGTCATGGGCCGATATGGACTGTCTCTGATCGACGTGGCGCTGGTGGACGGCCGGCTGTTTCTCGCCGCAGCCAAGAGCGGCGTGGCGGAGTTGATCGCGGAGGGCCTGCGGATCCTGCGCGACGACCTGCTGCCCTGGTCGGTCGCCGAGGGCCACGAGCGGGTTTACTTCACCATCACTCCCGGCGACACCGCCTATGCCGAATGCGACCTCGCCACCGGCCAGTGGCGGCAACTCAGCTACTGCCGACTCGGCTGACTTCCTCGGCTCGAAATGGCACGGCAGGGAACTCATCGGCGGTGACCTCGTCCAGCATGATCTGCATGAGGGGTTCCTGGCGGTCGTATCTGATGCGGAGCGGTGGAGGCCATGCGCGTCCGATACTTCGATCGGGAATCTTGACATGAACGACTCGACAAAATGGGGCGCCGTACACGTCATGGAGGAAAGAACCGCACAGCGTCAGAAGCTCCACCAGCGTGTCGACGAGCCGGCCCGGCCCATCATCTGCCTGGAGCGACAGCGCATCGCCCCAACAGGCCCTGCCCGCCTTGCTGACATCGAACTGGACGCGTTGCGCGAGCAAGTCGTGGCCCTCCTGGCCGAGGTCGAGGGCTCCGGCGTCACCATCAGGCTCAGGGCTCTCGGGCATCCGGTCCGGCTCCGCGTCCTTGGTGCGCTGACGGACAGACCGCACAGCACGCGGAAACTGTTGCAGCTCTGCGGCGCCGCCACCAGTGGGCAGCTGTACCACCATCTGCGCCTGCTCATAGACGCTGGATGGGTCACCCCCTCCAGCCGCGGGCAATATGCCCTCGCTGATCCCGAGCGCACCGCCATGGCCTTGGCTGCTGTGCAGGCCTGTCGCTGACGGCCCGCCGTCCGACCTGTTGGCGGCCCACTCGGCTCGCCGGGGATCACCAGTCCGGTGGCCCTCCCTGCCGCGGGAGCGTTGGAGCAGTCACGAGCAGACGATCATGACGGCACGGCCGTACGGTCCCCATGATCCTCTGTCAGCGGCCAGTTAGATTTCCCCACTCGCGGCCACTTCGGCTCCCCACCACGGCCACTTCAATTCCCCACTGGTGGCCACTTCGTGTACGCAGCGTGAGGTCATCCTCGGCGGTGCTCGCCCCACCACGGCAGGATCGGAGGCAGATCGCCGAGGCCGCGGGCCGGCCGCTTGGGCATCGGCGTCTCCCCGTCGTCCCCGTCCCAGCGGCGCGCGTACTGGTCCGGGAGGCTGCCCCAGCCCCAGTAGGGCACCGGACGGCCGGGCATCTCGCCGAGTTCCTCGAGGGGATCAATACGCTTCTCCGCCACCGTGCAGAGGTGCGCCCAGTCGTCGCCGATGTCGAAGACGTAGGCGAACTGCTCACCGGCCTGCAGTCTGCTCAGCTTGGTCGCATGCCCGTCCACGGTGCCGTCCGGGGCCTCGCCGTCCCACCAGTCCAGCGGGCTGACGTGGGTGGCGTCGGACAACGTGAACAGGTGCAGGTGAGCCAAGTCCCAGCGCGCGAAGGCGAGATCGATGGCCGAGGCGAGCTCCGCGAAGGAGTGCGACCGAGCAGCGGCGAACACCCGGCCGGGACGCGGCCACAGGTCCGCACCGTGACCGGAGACCAACTCCACCCGGATCGACAGCCAAGTACGAGCCACGTCAACAACCCCCTATGCGCCGGATCCGCGAACCAGCACCGAGGCTACTGAGTGTGACTGCCGACTGGGGAATCGAGCTGGCCGTACGTGGGGAATTTCTACTGGCCGCCGTCAATCCTCCCGGGATGAGAGCCGTTCCGGTTCGATGATCTTGGCCACGTGAGGCCGGCTACCCGGCAGGCCGGCAATCCGTTCTTCGACAGCGCCGGAATCGGCGTCGGTGGGTCGGCGAACCGAACCGGAAGCCGTTCGCTGCGCGTCTTCGCGGCGTAATGCCTCGCCGCCTTCCGCCGGATCTCGGATCCTCCTCCAACGCATCGACTTCCTTGCGCAGGGCTGTGTTCTCCGCCTCCAGCGGCGTCAGTGGCTGCACCGGCATCTCCGCCTGGCGTGCCCTGGGCCGACTCGCGCGGACCGTCCTCCCCCAGTTCCGCTGCCCTGGGATGCCCTTTTCGGACCCTGAAAGATCAGTGTCTGGTGTGTCCAAGATGAAGGACCAGGGGCCCGGGATTCCTGGCAGATCAGAGTTCCACTAGGCCTCTTCGCCACTGCCGGGGGAGAGCCGACTGTCAACGGCCATCTCGTTCTTCCCGTCCACATGGGCCGGGCCGCGGGGCGTCTCTTTCTCGGCACGTATGTGGGGATCTCCCCAATGCTGTGAGGTCGCGCCGGTTCGCAGACTGGTCTCGTTCGCAGGGGCGATCCCGCACTCCGCCTCGCGCCACAACTCGCCACGGCGGCCAACGTCTTGGCGTTCCGGTGCGCGAGCGTTCCCACGCCCTCGGCGGACCCGTTCCCACGTCAGCGACCCACCTGTCACGCGCACGGGCCCGCCTTCCTACCGCACACAGAAATGGAAACCTCGATGACCAGCATCTCCGAACACGTCAACGGCGCAGCGCCCGAGTTCTTCGGCGAGTTGACGACGGCGCGCCGAGCCCGGCACCTGTCGGATCTGACCCCCGTCCTGGCCACGCCCGCGGCCTTCGCCGCCGGAGTGGCGGTCAGCCTCGGCGCCTACGCGGTCGGCTACGCCATGGGCGCCGGCGGCAACAACAAGGAGCGGTGACGCCGGGCTGAGGCCGTGCCTGCCGGTGGCGCGTTTTGGTCCCTGACGTCAACACGACACAGCTCGGAGGCCTTCATGTCCGTTTCCGTGCTGACCGAGCACGCGAATCGCAGCAGTGCGCCGACCGGTCTGCCGCTGCGGGCCGACCGGGCCCGGCAGATGAGCGAACTCGCGCCGGTGCTGGCCACGCCCGCGATCACTGCCGCCCCCAGCGCTGATCTGGGGATCACCCTCGCCGCCGGCGTCATCGGCACCCGCGGCGGCAACACCAAGGAGCGATGACGCGGGGATGGGCCGAGCGATCCCGCGCTCGGCCTGATCCCTCACGTCGGCGCGACATCACTTCACGACACGACTTGGGAGTTTTCATGTCCGTTTCCGTACTGACCGAGCACGCGAACCGCAGCCGTACGCTGGCCGGTCTGCCGCTGCGGGCCGACCGGGCCCAGCAGATGAGTCAGCTCGCGCCGGTCCTCGCGACCCCCGCCACGGCCGTGGCCTTCGCCGCCGGAGTGGGCGTCGGACTCGCGCTCGGCCAGGCCCACGCCGCCGGAATGGCCGCATGCGGCACCGGCAACAAGGAGCGCTAGGCAGGACCCGAGGGAGGGCGCACCACCGGTGTGCCCTCCCTGTTCCCCCCCGTTCCCCAGCAAGAGGAGTTCGCCTCAAGAAGGCGGTCTCCGAGAACCCTCGTCCATCGGGCAGGCGGTATGAGCGACATTCAAGACCTCGGATACGGACGCCAGTTCGCCGACTTCTACCACCGGATCTTCCCGCCGGGTGACGACACGGCGAAGTGGCTCGCCGGTCTCCATCCCGGCGACGGTATGCCGGCCCTCGAACTCGGCGTCGGCACCGGACGTGTCGCCCTTCCGCTGGCGGCGCACGTCGGTGACCTGGTCGGCGTCGACTCCTCCCCGGAGATGCTGGACGTCCTGCGCGGCGCCCTCGCGGCCGAGCCGCGGCCGGTCACCCCGGTGCACGGCGACATCCGGACCTACCGGAGTGAGCGCCGGTACGGGCTGGTCCTCTGTGTCTGCGGCACCCTCTCCATGCTGCTCGACCCCGCCGAACAGCAGCAGGTACTGGAGACGTGCGCGCTCGCACTCGGACCTGGCGGCGCGGTCGTCATCGAGACCCACAACCCGGCGTTCGTCGAGGCGATGCACGAGGGGCGCGCGAAGGACACGTTCTTCATCCCCTGTGGAGAGAACGCCGGCCTGCAGTCGTACTCCCTCGTCAACTACGAACGGCAGATCTGGCACCTCTCGCACATCTGGCACGAGGGCGGCGGCACCCGGCTCGCGTCGGAGACCAGCCGGCTGACCACACCGGACGAGATCGACACGTACGCCGAACGCGCCGGGCTGCTCCTGGAAGCGCGCTACGGCAGCTGGCAGGGATCCCCCTTCACGGGTACCGAGCCGATGACGATCTGCGTGTACCGGAGCGCCGACGACCTTCGAGAGCAGTGAGGACGAACCGATGGCCAGTACTTCATTGAGCGCCGGTGCACCGCCCACCGAGACCGAGGAGGGTACCGCGGCGGTGACGGTTCCGGACGCAGAGGGAGCCGTCGCCGACGGAGCCGCAGCCGATGGACTCTCGCTTCGCGAGACGTTCACGGCCTTCCGCGGCCATGTGCGCCCGCACTGGCGGGAGATAGCGGTGGCCGCTGTGCTGCTGGTGGGGTCGGGGGTGCTCGGGTTGCTCCAGCCGCTGGCCGTGGAGGACGTGCTCACCGCGTACGGCCAGGGCCGCGACGTGGCTCCAGACCTGCTGAGACTCGTCGCACTGGTGCTGGTGGCCGCCGGCGCCCTGGCCGTCGGTGACTTCCTGCTGCTGCGCGCAGCGGAGCGCGTGGTGCTGGCCGGGCGGCAGGGACTGGTTCGCCACATATTGCGGCTGCCCATGGGAGCGATGCGCCGGCAGGCGCCCGGTGACCTGCTCGCCCGGGCCGCGGGTGACACCTCGCTGCTGCGGCAGATCGTCACCCAGACCCTGGTGCAGGCGCTCACCGGCCTGGTGATGATCATCGGAACGCTGGTGATGATGGCGATCGTCGACGTGGAACTGCTGCTCGTCACCGTCGGCGTGGTCCTGCTTCTCGGATTCGTGGTCGGCGTCATCATGCCGCGCATCCGGCGCGCCGCGCTGAGCGCCCAGCAGTCGGTGGGCGAGATGGGCGCGACCCTGGAGCGGGCGCTCAGCGCCTTCACCACCGTCAAGGCCTCCGGCGCGGAGGACGTCGAGGCCCGGCGCGTCGACGCGGCGGCACGGGACGCGTACGACGAGGGCGTCGTCCTCGCCCGCTGGGGCTCGGTGGCGGGCACCACGGCCGGGCTCGCGATCCAGATCGCCTTCCTCGTGGTACTCGGCGTGGGCGGAGCCCGGGTCAGCAGCGGCGCCATCTCGGTCGCCACGCTCACCGCGTTCCTGCTGTACGTCCTCTACCTTGCTCAGCCGGTCATGTCGCTGACCAACGTCGGCACGTATTTCCAGGCGGCGCGGGCAGCCGTACAGCGCCTGTCCGAGGTCACCCGGCTGCCCACCGAGCCGGTGGACTCCACCGACTCCTTCACGTACGGCGGAAAGGCGAGTCCCCCCGGTGCGGCCTCACTGGCCTTCGAGAACATCACGTTCACCCACTCCGGCCGGACCACCCCCGCCCTGAACGGCTTCTCCCTCGACATTCCCGCCGGCGGGCTCACCGCCTTCGTGGGCCCCTCCGGCGCCGGCAAGACCACAGCCCTGAGCCTCATCGAACGCTTCTACGACCCGGACCTGGGCCGGATTCTGTTCGACGGAGGGGACCTGCGCGACTGGAACCTCAGGGAACTTCGGGCCGGTATCGGTTACGTCGAGCAGGACGCGCCAGTGATGGCGGGCAGCCTGCGTGACAACCTCGCCTACGCGGCCCCCGCCGCGACCGACGAGGATCTGTGCCACGTCCTGGCGGTGACCCGTCTCCTGCCGCTGCTCGAACGCCTCGGCGGTGACCTCGACGCCGCGATCGACCACCACGGCACCTCCCTGTCCGGCGGCGAACGCCAGCGCGTCGCCATCGCGCGGGCCCTGCTGCGCCGTCCGCGTCTGCTCCTCCTCGACGAGGCGACCTCACAGCTCGACGCCGTCAACGAAGCGGCGCTGCGCGAGGTCATCGAGGAACTGTCCAGGCGCACGACCGTGCTGGTGGTCGCCCACCGGCTGTCGACCGTGCGGTCGGCCGACCGTATCGCCGTCCTCCAGGACGGCGCTCTGCGGGCCGTCGGCACGCACACCGAGCTGCTGCGCGACGACATCCTGTACGCCGAACTCGCCTCGCACCAACTGCTCGGCTGAGCACCACCACACCACGCCCAAGGGAGAGGGAGGGGACTTCGCCCCATGCCACGACTGCCGCGACTGCCGCGACTGCCGGGATCGCCGGGATCGCCGGGGTCGCCGGGATTGCCGAAACTGATGCGTACCCTCGTGTCGCAGCCGTCCGTGAGCCGGGCCACGGCTCTGTCGCTCGGCGAGCGGCTCAGCGCGGCCACGCATCTCGCGTCCAGCCTGGAGTACCTGACGACGGAACGCGACCGTGAGCAGGGAGGGTTCAACAACTGGGAGGTCGTGCGGGAGTCGCACCTGACACGGCCGCCCCTGGTCCTCAAGGCGCTCGACATCGTCGCCCGCCCCCGCGTCACCCGCGCACTGCACATGGCCCGAGTGGGCGCGGCGGCCGCCTTGCTGGCGCCGTCTCCCCGCGGGGTACGCGTCGCCGCGAACGCCGTGCTGTCGGGCACCTCGCTGCTGATGTACCCGGTCAACCACTACGGCACCGACGGCTCCGACCAGGTGTCCTTCCTGGTCCAGTCCGTGACCACGGTCGCGCGGGCGGGCGAGCGGAACCGGCGGCTCGTAGACGCCTGCCTGTGGTTCATCGCGCTGCAGTCGACGCTGTCGTACGCGGTGTCCGGCTGGGTGAAGCTGTCCAGCCCGACCTGGCGCAGCGGGCGGGCGCTGCCCGGAGTGATGCGGACCCTGACCTACGGGGACCGCCCCACCTGGGAACTGGCGCGCCGTCACCCGCGTGCCGCGCACGCGTTGTGCGCCGGGGTGCTGGCCCTGGAGTGCGCCTTCCCTCTCGCCTTCGTCGCCAAGGGGCGGCCGGCCCTGCTGATGGTCGGCTCCGCCGCCGCGTTCCACCTTGCCAACGCCCGTCTGATGGGGCTCGGCCGGTTCCTGTCGTCGTTCGTCTCCATGCACCCCGCCGTGCTGTACGCCGCCGGTCCGCGCGAGCGCGTCGGGGCGGAGGGCGGGATGGAGCGGCGCGACGACGCGCTGCCCGCGCTGTCCCTGGTACTGCTTGCCGCCACGCTGGGCGCCCTGCAGGTGGACAAGGGCCGCCGACGCCGGAAGGTGTCGCGGGGCCGGGGTGACGAGCGGGAGTTCACCGCTTCCTCGGGGAACACGCTCTCGTACCGTCGTACCGGCCCCGAGGGTACGGCGGACGACGGTAATCAGCCGCTCGTCGTCCTGGAGAGCGGGCTGGTCGCGACCGCAGAACACTGGGAGTGGATCGCACGTGGGATCTCGGAGCAATTCCCCGTCGTGATCTACAACCGGGCGGGCTACGGGCCCAGTACGTATGCGGGGGACGGCGCCGAGGGATATCTGCTCGACGCGGCGGTGGATGATCTCGTCGACCTGATCGCGCACACGGCGGGGGACCGCCCCGTCGTCGTGGCCGGTCATTCCCTGGGAGGCTACCTGGCGTTGAAGGCGGCCGACAGGATCCCGGGCCGGATCGTCGGGGCGGTACTGCTCGACTCCAGCCATCCCGCCGAGCTCCAGCGCTCGTCGCGGCAGGCACAGGGCCAGAAGGCGCTGAGTGACTCGCTCGCGCTCCTCACGGCTTCACTGAAGCTGGGCCTGGGAGCGCTGCTCACTCACCCCACCTGGGTCGACCGGCTGCCCGAGGAGGTACGGGAACTGTCGGAGGCGCAGTACCGCGACCCGGGCCTGTGGGCGGCTGGACGCCGTGAGTGGCGTGCCGTGCAGGCGGAGTTCGACGCCTTCGACGGGAAGATCCCGGACGCGGATGTCCCGCTGCTCGTCATGACGGCCGGGCACACCGCGTCCCAGGACCCGATCCAGCAGGAGTTGCACACCGAGTTGGCCGAAGGGGCACCCGGCTCCGCGCATCACGTCATCGAGGGCGCCGACCATGACTCCATCCTGACGGACCGGGACGCGGCCGGGCACGTTGTGATGCTGGTGACGAACTTCGTCGCGGGCCTCGGCAGCGGCAACCCCAAGCCCCCGAACGAGCCCCTGAACAAGCCCTTGGACGAGAAGGAGGACACCCGTGGCGACCGCACGGCATGAAGTGGGCGCGGTACCGGCGGCGTCGCGCGGCGTACTCCCCCTGCTGCTCCTCGGCGGGCTCGCCGTCTGGTTCGGCGCGACTGCCGCGAGCCAGCACCCGAACCGCAGTTTCGACCGGGTCCGCGACCAGGACAAGGTCGGATTGTTGTTGCCGAACTGGAGGTTCTTCGCTCCGGAACCGGCCCAGCACGACTACCACATACTGCATCGCGTGCTGACCGCCGACGGGGGGCACACGGGCTGGGATGAGACCACGCGGATCACTCCCCGGAACTGGACACAGATGGTGTGGTTCCCGAACCGACGCCGGGAGAAGGGCCTCTTCGACGTGTGCTCCGAGTTGATCGCGCTCATGAACCGACCGGGCCTGGACGTGACTCTGTTCCCCGCCTACCGGGTGCTGCGGGACTCCGTGGACCTGACCGTGCGCGAGGCGTACGCCGACCAGGAGCCTCCGCAGGGATTCCAGTTCCTGGTCGCACGGCACACCGGACACGATCAGGGTCACGAGCCCGACTATGTCTTCCTGTCCCCGTTCGTGCCCTTGGGAGAAGCGGCACAGGATCCCGCGGCGGAGGCGGCGTGAGTTCTCCGCCCGACGAGTGGGCGGGGGACAGGTCCAACGGTGCGGTCGACGCCGTCGTCGTCGGCGCCGGACCGAACGGCCTGGCCGCGGCGATCGTCCTCGCCGGGGCCGGGCTGGAGGTCGAGGTGTACGAGGCCGCGCCCACGGTCGGCGGTGGAACCCGCACAACCGAAGCGACCCTCCCCGGTTTCCACCACGACGTGTGCTCCGCAGCCCACCCCATGGGCCTGGCCTCACCCTTCTTCCGTGCCTTCGACCTCGCGGCACACGGGGTGGAGATGCTGTCGCCCGCGGTGTCGTACGCCCATCCGCTCGACGAGGGCCGCGCCGGGCTCGCCTGGCGGGACCTGGACCGCACGGTCGACGGGCTCGGCCAGGACGGACCGGCCTGGCGTTCGCTGCTCGGCACCTTGGTGGAGCGGTGGCAGGGGCTGGTCGGGGCGGCCATGTCGGACCTGCGGAGTCTCCCGGCCGACCTCGTCACGGCGGCGCGCCTCGCACTGCGCGTCGCGGAGCAGGGCTCACCGCTGTGGGGAGCGCGCTTCCGCGGCCCCGTCGCACCGGCGTTGCTCACCGGTGTGAGCGCGCACGCCATCGCCCCACCGTGTGCCCCTGTCCCGGCCGGCGTGGGGCTGGTGCTGGCGGCTCTGGGCCACTCGGTGGGCTGGCCGATCCCGTCGGGCGGAAGCCAGCGCATCGCGGACACGATGGCCGCCGAAATACGCCGCCGCGGCGGGCGGATCCTCACTGGCCGACGCGTCGACAGTATTGCCGAACTGCCGCGCGCCCGTGCCGTTCTGCTGGACCTCACCCCCGCCGGACTGCTGCGTATCGCCGAGGACACGCTCCCCGGTCGCTACGCTCGCCGCCTGCGGTCGTACCGATACGGTGGCGGCGCCGCGTGCAAGGTCGACTTCGCCCTGTCCGGCCCGGTGCCGTGGAAGGCCTCCGGTTGCGAACTCGCCGGCACACTGCACCTGGTGGGTTCCCGGGAGGAGACGCTGGCCGTCGAACGCGAGGTCGCCGCCGGGCGGCACCCCGAACGGCCGTACGTGCTCGCCGTCCAGCCCGGCGTCGTGGACCCGACCCGCGCACCCGCCGGTCTGCACACTCTGTCCACCTACGCGCACGTGCCGCACGGCTCCCCGGTGGATCTGGGCGACACGGTGACCGCGCAGGTGGAGCGCTTCGCGCCGGGCTTCCGTGACCTGGTGCTCGCCCGTCACGTCGTCCCCGCCGCCAACCTGCACGAGCACAGCCTCAACCTGGTCGGCGGCGACATCGCCGGCGGTGCGCTGTCTCCGTGGCAGATGGTGATGCGTCCGGTCGCCGCCAGGGACCCGTACGCCACCCCGCTTCCCGGGGTGTACCTGTGCTCGGCATCGACTCCGCCCGGACCGGCCGTCCACGGGATGTGCGGGCTTTACGCCGCGCGGCAGGCTCTGCGGCAGTGCTTCGGAATCGCCGCCGATCCACTGGAATTGGTGCGGTCACCGTCCGGGCGCCCCGGGCAAGGCTGAGTGATCGCGTGATGGATCGCGTGGAGGTGCGGGCTGCCGGAATCCGACCGCCCTCCTCGCGGGCGGGCCGGAGGAATCACTTGCCTCCGTCGCGCATGAGAAGCATTTCGCCGCCCACGTCGAGGGCAGCGTCCACGAAGGTCGGCAGCTTCTCACCGATCAGCCACTCGACCTCCTCGGCGTCATCGTCGTCACCGCTCGGGAGCAGCTCGTAGTCGTCGTGGATCCGGTCGGTGTCGAAACCGGCGAGTTCGGCGCGGACGCGGTCGAGGTCGGTCTTCGAGGCGAGCATGGGAAAGGCCAGGGGTCCGCGTCGGGCGCCGCGTCACGCCGAGGAAACGCCCAGCGCCGCCCCCACAGGTCGGCGAGTGCCGTCAGGCCCCAGGCTCGGAACGCCTCGTCAAGCTGGTCCCAGCCGCGTCCCGGAAGGGTCAACGCGCCGAGCGGGTGCCGAGTGCGGTGCCGAGGAGTTCCAGCAGTCATGTGTACCCGCCGGGACGGCACGGGTCGAGTCGGCCGGCGACGATCTCCCGTAGCGCGGGCTCCACTTCAATCGCCTCGGTGGGCCGCAGCAGTTCGTGGGCGTTCGTGAGCTCCCGGATCCTGGCAAGGGCAGTCCGGACGAGTGTGTCGTCGCCGGAGCCGACCATTGCGAGGAAGGCATGCGCGTCGATGGCGTACGCCGACAGGTGCTGCTCTGCCATCTCGTCTTCTCTTCCTGAAGTTCTCGTCGAGGACCGGCCTGGACCGGACCGGCCCGGCATGTCGTGCTTACCCGTTCCGCCGCAGGAGATCGGAGAGCGCGATCCGTGACGAGACCCCGAGCTTCCGGTAGACGCGGGACAGGTGTGTCTCCACCGTGCGGGGGCTGAGGAAGAGCCGTCCGGCGATCTCTCGGGTGCGCAGACCAGTCGTCGCGAGTTCGGCGATCTCCCGTTCACGGTCGCTGAGTCGGCCGAGTGGGTGGGCGGTGCGGTTGTCCCCGGAGAGTTCGGCGCGCACCCGGGTCACCCGCTCCTGTACGAGCGCCGCACTGTAGGTGCGGGCGATCGCCTCGGCCGCGTCGAGATGGCCAAGGGCTGCTTCCCGGCCCTGGGCCTCTTCGAAGGAGCGGGTGCCGGTCGCCAGGGTCCAGGCGTGTTCGACGGGCATGTCGGCCATCCGGAAGGCGTCTGCCGCGAGGTCGAAGAGCTTGGCGGCCGCGTCGTGTTCACCGTCGGCCAGGTGGAGCTGGGCGCGGGCGCGGCGTGCGTACGCCTCCTGGACCGGCAGTCCGAGCCGCTCGGCTTCCGCCTCGGAGGCCCGGGCCAGGCGGTGTGCCTCCTCGTGGTCCCCGCACTCGAGTGTGGCCGTGGCGAGCAGAGCGAGCAGGAAGGGCCGGGAGAAGGGCCGGACCGGCGGCAGTCGATTGCCGCCCTCGCTGTCCAGCAAAGTCCGCCGACAGCCGGCGGCGTCACCGGAGAGCAGGCGGGCGTGCGCGAGCAGGCCCGTCGCCGAGGCGGTCCACCAGCTGTGACCGTTCGGGGTGGCGCGCGTCGCCTCCTCGACGAGTGCGACGGCCTCGTCGGCGTACTCACGGCCGCCGGTCCAGACGAGCGCTGTCGCGCGTATCGCCTGCGCCAGGTTGACGGCGGGTTGGACGCCGAGGGAGCGGGCCAGGGTTTCGACCTCCAGGGCATGCCGCTGGGAGGCTTCGAGGCGGCCGGTCCACTGCTCGGCCATGGCGAGTCCCAGCAGCCGGTGCAGCAGGATGGGTTGTCGGGAGCCCGTGCCGTCGGCCGCCAGCCCCCGGCCCAGGTGCCGGGCCGCATCCGGGAAGCGCTCCAGGTACAGCTCCGCGCTGCCGAGCAGGGCGAGGGTTTCCGGCGTACGGCCGGCGAGGGGGTCCGGCAAAGCGTCGACGAGCCGGGCGCAGCGGATGACCTCGTCCGTCGCCTCGTCGAGGTCACCCGCGTGGGTGGCGCACAGGGCGTTGAGGACCCGCAGCACGGTGCGGTCCGCTGTGTTCGTGCCACCCACTTCGACCGGTGTCCGCACGGCTTCCCGGAGCAGGGCACGCGCGTGGTCGTGCGTGCCGCCCAGGACATGGACCAGCCCGTACTCGATGATCAGTTCGGCAGCCTCGGCCGGCAACGGATCGGGCAGGGGCCTGGGCAGCAGCCGGAGAGCGGTACCGGCGAGGGCCGCCGCCTCCGCGTACCGCCCGAGCTGTCGCTCTACGGCGGCGCAGACGGCGTGGGCCTGAATCAACTGCCTCTCGCCGAGAGCCGCGTGCAGGTGCCCCAGCAGTTCGTGTGCGCGGGTACGGGCCTCGGCCAGCTGCCCGGAGGCGATCAGCGCGCGACAGCGGGCGAGTTCCATCTCGGTGCGGGCGGTGGAGTCCGTTCCCCCGTCGGGCAGGGATTCCAGTGCCAGCCGGAGCCAGCGCGCCGCGGTCGCCGGGTCTTGTGCGGCGATCTCCGTGGCGCCCTCGGTCAGGGTGCGCGCGGCGAGAGCGGCGTCCGTGCCCAGCAGGTGCTCGGCGTGACGGGCCCGTTCGCGGGCCCGGCCACCACGGGCGGTGATGAGGTCCAGGGCGCGGCGGTGGGCCCGCAGCCGGAAGGACACGCCGGCCCTCTCGTGCACGACATGGCCGACGACGGGATGACGGAAGGTCAGGTTGTCTTTCCAGTCGGCCGGGCGCACCAGGTCGGCCCGCTCCAGTTCGGCGAGTGCGTCGAGGGTGCGGTCCAGCCCCAGCCCGGAGACCCGGGCGAGATCCTCCGGTCGGAAGGGGCTGCCGACCACGGCCGCTGCCGAAGCGGTGATCGCCGCCTGCGCCGTCAGCGCGTCGAACTCGGCGATCAGCGGCTTCGCCTCGCGGAGCAACCCGGCGGTGTCGGTGCCCGGGCGGTCGGGCCAGTGCTCTGGGCGCCAGTCCGCCGCGACGAGAAGGCGCACGTATCGGGGATTGCCCTCAGCCGCGGCGCAGATCAGGCCCGCCGACTCCTCGGATGCGGCCGCAGCGCGGGACTCGGGTTCCCCCGAGGTGTGTCGGCCGGTGAGCATCGCGGCCACTGCTGCCGGGTCGAGGGGGCCCGGTTCGATACGCGTCACCGTGCTGGCCTGCACTCCGTCCTCCAGGGCTTCCAGCAGCTCGGGGGCCGTTTGCCTGGGGCGGTGGGCCAGGGCGAGCAGGAAGGGGCCGGGCGCCTGCGCACGGATCAGCCGTACGATGGCCGCCGTCGAGTCGCGGTCGCACCAGTGGACGTCGTCCAGGACCAGGACACAGCCCGCCGCCCATTCTTTGGGCCGGTCGCCGAACTCGTCGAAGTGCTTCGCACCCGAGGCCGCCCGTGGGTCGGTCTGCCGCGCCTCCCAGGCGTCCCGCAACACCTGCAACGAGGTGGTGTTTCCTCGTACGGCGCGGGCACGGACGACCGGCACTCCCCGCCGCGTGGCCAGTTCCATGAGTGCCGTGGCCAGGCGGGTCTTCCCGATGCCTGGTTCTCCGGTGATCTCCACGACAGAGCCCCGGCCGTCGCCCAGCGCGTTCAGGGACCGTGTGAGGAGGGTGAGTTCGGTCTCCCGCCCTACAGGGCGTTCTCCGGCAGCCGGTACGTCCACTGCGCTCATGAGCGCCGTTCTCCCTCGTAGGTGCGGTCGGGCGCGCATCAGGGGCGGCCTGGCCGCGGGGCGCCGTCGCAGTAACCATACAGAAGCAAACGATTTTGCTCGACTTCGTTTTTTGAAGTGAGATCTACTCCTCGGTGTCTTATCCAATGCCGCTGTGGCGCTCGACGGTCGTTTCGGTCAGGGAATGTCCCAGCTGAACCGATGCACGTGGATGCCGAAGTAGGGGAAGGACTCCACGGTGCGCACGCCTGGGACGGTGCGGATCCGGTCGTTGATGATCGTGGACAGCTCGTCCATGGTCCGGCAGACGACCTCCGCGAACAGGTCGTAGGCACCGGCCGTGGACACGAGGTAGATCACGCTGTCGATGCTCTCCAGCGCCTCGATGATCTCCTGGAGTTTGCCGTCGACATTGATGCCGAGCATGGCCATGACGGGCAGTCCCAGCTTCAACGGGTCCGTGACCGCGGCGAACTCCAGCACCCCGCGTTCCGTCAGCCGCTGCACCCGGGCCCGCACGGCCGGTGCGGACAGTCCCACCTCTTTGCCGAGGTCGGTGTACGACGCGCGGCCGTCCTGCTGGAGTCGCCGGATCAGGATCTTGTCGACTGCGTCCAGTTCGATACGAGCCGTCACGTGGTCCTCTTTCTTCCCCCGGTCGTCCGGACGCGACCGTAGCAACTCGGCAGGCGTCCGTCGCGGCCCGGGGGAAGGGCCCCGGTCGGCGGTTACGTACGGTGCTTACGTGTTTCCCCTGACGTAATCGCATCTGAGTTCGATAAGGCTTGGTCTCGCAGCTGACCACTGTTGTGAGGGGAGACATCGTTGGACACGCCCTTGGGCCAGGCGCGGTCGTCCGGCTCCGAAGAGCCCCTGATCGGCCGCGAGCAGGAGATCGGGCGGCTGCAGAGGGTCATCACCGGACGAACGCACGCGGGGCCCTGGTTGCTGGAGATCGCCGGGGAACCGGGAATCGGCAAGACACGTCTGCTGGCGGAATGGAGCGGGCTGGCCGAGCGGGCGGGGCTGACCGTGCTGTCGGGGAGAGTGCCCGGTGCGGATCGGCGGCGTCCCTTCGCGCTCTTCAGAAGGCCGGTCGTGCGGGCCCTCGAACTGCCCGGTGCGGCGGCATCACTCGCGCCGGAGGACCGGGCCTTTCTGCTCCGGCACTTCGCGGAAGAGGAAGCGGACGCGAGGCCGGAGGCCGACGGTGACGGAACGGCGGTGGGACCGCGGTCCACGGACGGGGAAAGGGCGCGATTGCGCCGATGCATCGCGGTTCTGCTGTGGACGGCGGCCGGCGACCGCCGACGCCTGACCCTCTGTCTCGACGACCTTCAGTGGGCCGACGACGCGTCCGTCGAACTGCTGGGCCACCTCCTGCGCCGTCCCCGTCCCCGGACCCCGCTGATCCTCGTGTGTTCCGTACGCCCCGGGCAGCGGCCGACGGCACTGACGGCGAGCCTCGCCGACCCGGACGACGCCTACCGAGTGGAGCGGTTCCGCCTCGGACCGCTGCCGCGCGGCGCGGCCGCCGAACTCCTCACCCGCGAACCGACGGTCGAACGGCAGCGGCTCCTCTACGAAGCCGGTGGCGGCAACCCCTTCTACCTGCAGGCGCTGGCACAGTCACCGGGGGCGTTCACGCCCCCCGACGGGACCAGCCCATGGGGTCTGTCGGACGAGGCGGTCATGGCGGCGGGCTCCGCACTGGCCCGTGAGCTCGATCCGCTGGACGCCGTGGAACTCGACGTCCTGAGGGCAGCCGCCGTACTGGGCGAGGATTTCGACCCCACACACCTCGCCGAACTCACCGGCCGGGACGCGCCGAGTATCACGCGTGCTCTCGACCGACTGATCGCCGCGGACCTGATCCGGACAGATCTCACCCAGGGGCGCAACTGCAGCCTGCGCCATCCGGTGCTGCGCGCGATCGTCTACCAGGCCGCCCCGCACGGCTGGCGCCGGGCCGCCCACGCGCGCGCCGACCGCGTCCTGCGGGAGTCGGGCGCCGGGCCCGCGCAACGGGCACCACATGTGGCCCGGAGCGCGGAGGCGGGCGACCGGGACGCGGTCCGACTGCTGACGGAGGCCGCCGAAGATATGCGGGAGGCGAACCCGGCGGCTGCCGCGTCCTGGCTGAGCACGGCACTGAGCCTGATCCGCGAGGACGGGGACGGGCTGCGGGCAAGGCTGATGCCACCCTTGGCTCGCTCGCTCGGGGCCATCGGGCACCTGCGTGAATCCCGGGAACTGCTCAGACGGATCCCCAGACCGGCCGACGCGCCCACCACCAGGTCGGACACCGAACTCGTGGCGTTCCATGCCATGCTCGAACGTCATCTCGGCAACTACGGCCGGGCCGAATCCATGCTGACGGCCGAACTCGCCCTGCTTTCGGAGGACTCCGTCGACTCCGTCGACGCCGACGAACTGAGCGCCCCGCTGCGGCTGGAGCTCGCCACGGTCAGTCTCCTGCGCCGGACGTTCCCCCGCTCACAGGAACTGGCGGCGGACGTGCTGCGCCATGCGACGGCCAGCGAGAGCAGGCACCTCCGCATGGCCGCCACCGTCCGTCTCGCGCACAGCAGCGCGTTCGCGGGAGATGTCCCCGCTCTGCTGCACCGGGGCCGGGAAGCCAGTGCGCTGGTGGACTCGACGTCGGACGCCGAACTCACCCCGCACCTGGACACCGTCTCCCAACTCGGCTGGGCCGAGGCCCTCGCCGAGCGGCATCACGACGCGCTGCGCCACACGGCCCGCGGCATCAGGCTTGCCCAGGACTCGGGGCAGCTGTTCGTCCTGCCGTACCTGCGGCTGGCCCATGCCTACGCCAGCGTCAGCGTCGGCCGGCTCGCGGACGCCCTGCGCTCGGCCGCGGGCGCCGAGGAGGACGCCCACTGGATGAAGCGGCCGGCGCTGCACGGATTCGCCCTGGCCCTGCACGCCTGGGCGACCTCGCTGCGGGACGGCCCCGACGTCGCCGCGCCGACCGCGGAACGAGCGGTGCAGGAGGTCGGCGCGGGCGGCAGGCTCTGGGCGGTCACGGCCGGGGTGCTGGCCGGTGTCCGGCTCGATCAGGAGCGGCCCGCCGAATGCCTGGAGCTGGTGCGATCCGCCATGGACCATGACCGGCACCCGGGTACCGCCCAGTCCATCAAGCCGATCTGGTACGCCCTGGGGGCCCGGGCCGCGGCGGCGCTGGGTGACCGAGAGGAGGCCGCCGAGTGGGCGCGGCGGGCGTCGCTCGACGCGGATCTACTTGGTCTGCCGGGCCAGCGTGGACACGCCGCCCTCGCGCGGGTTCACAGTGCCCCGGATCCTGTCGGCACCCTGGAGGAGGCGGTGTCCGGTTTCAGGGCCGGGGGACTGGTTCTGATGGAGTGTCAGGCAAGGCTGCTGCTGGCCCGGGAGCTCGCGTCACGCGGTCCGCGCGACGCGACGCGGCCCCACGTGCTGGAGCAGGCGGAGGAGCACGCCAATCGCGCGAAGTCGCTCGCGGAGGCCTCGGGTGCGCGTCATCTCTATCGGCAGGCGGTTGACCTGCAGCGCCGCCTGGGAGCTCGCCGGTCCCGCCCGGCGCGGGAAGCGTCAGAACCGCTGCCGGACATGTCGGCGCGCGAGCGGGAGATCGCCCGCATGGTGTCCCTCGGCATGTCCAACAACGACATAGCCCGCGCCCTCGTCGTCTCACCGAAGACCGTCGAAGCCCACCTCACCCGCATCTTCCGCAAGGCTGGTGTGCGCTCCCGGGTCGCACTGGTCGCCGCGCTGTCCCACGCCGGGCCGGAACACGTCGCCTGATGTTACGGACGGTGGTGACCGATCGGTAGTACGTACCGTGATTACGTGGTTCTCCGGATGTGTCGTACCAGGTCAGAGGGGTTGACTCCCGAGTGCGCCGGAGAGATTCGCCCGGACGATTGTCAGTGGCTGCTCGTAACGTTCCGCTCATCGTCACGCTGAGTGCCGGATCCCGGCCGAGCTGTGTCGATCTTGAGTTTCCTTGAAGCGGAAGGCGGGGGCCGGTGGGCTGGCTTGCGGTGGGCGACGGATATGAAGTCGCCCTGGTGGAGGGCCGGGTGGCGGCCAGGGCCACCTCCGGCCGGGCGGCCGGGCGGCAGTTGAAGTCGCTGCCGAAGGTGCTCAAGGACCACCCGGAGGTCGAGCGGCTGCGCCGGTTCGCCGAGTGGCTGGACCGGCACGCGGCGGCCTGCGTGGCCCAGGTGGACACCTGGATGGTGTCGGCGCTGCCGGTGCCCACGGAACTGGTGGTCCGCGTCTGGCCGGACGAGGCCTGGCAGTCGGCGCTGCGTGACCTCGTGGTGGTCGGCGACGACCCGGACGAGGTGGGGTTCCTGCGCGGGGTCACTGACTCGGGCGAGCTGCGCGTGGTCGACCTCGACGGCGAGACGGTACGGCTGTCCCCACGCACGGTGACGCTGCCGCACCCGGTGCTGCTGACGGACCTGGACGATCTGCGGGAGTTCGCGGCGGAGCTGGGGATCGTGCAGCGCGTCGAGCAGATCCACCGGGCGACCTGGCGCAGGCCCGCCGATCTGGACGGCAAGGCGACGCAAGTCTCGGAGTTCGCCGGAGGCTCGTTCCCCACGCGTTCCGCGCTGGTCGCCCGAGCCACCTCCCTGGGCTACCGGGTGTCGGGCGCCCGGGCCACCTGCCGGGTGCGCGACGGGGCGCACACCGTCGAAGCGGCCGTGTGGATCGGGGAGCCCTGGGACTACCAGGCGTCGACCGGCCCGCTGTCCTGGCACGGCCCGGACGGCCGGACACTGCGGCTCGCGGACGTCGGCCCGGTGGCCTGGTCGGAGGGAATGCGGATGGCGGCGGCACTGTACGCCGGGCGCGAGATCGAAGAGGAGACGGGCGCGTGAGCGGGGGAGCGCAGGTGTCGTACGAGGAACTGCTGGCGGCCGGTGCGGTGCTGCCGCGCGGCACGGAAGGCGCCGGGGAGCGGGCGGTGCCGCTGACGGCACGGTCGTACACGCACCCGGGCCTCGACGACCGGGTGGTCGTGCGGCTGGTCGCCGCGGAGCTGGGCGCGGCGGAGGACCTGGCCGCCGGTTTCGTGGGCCTGGAACCGGACGCGGACCCGGTCGAGGTGGGGCTGGGGGCACGCCAGGCGCTGGGCTTCCCGGAGTGGGTGCTGGCGCACCACCCGGAGGACGGCCATCACGCCCTGGCGGTCGTCCAGGACCTGGAGCGGATCGCCCGCCGGGCGAAGTCCCGGCCGAAGGCCGCCCTGGACGACTACCGTGAACTGGCCCGGCGACTCGCCGTCGCCGTACCGCACTTCCTGCCGACGTTCTACGAACAGGCCGGGCGGGTCTTCCTGTCGGTGGAGAACCCGACGTACGCGGCGCAGATGTTCGGCCGGGCCCGCGAGGCCGAGGCCGAGTACGGGCTCGCGCTGGACGAGGAGCGCCTGGACGCCGTGTTCCTGGAGTTCGCCCTCGCCGGGGCGCTCACGGCGACAGCGCTGTCCGGGTACGCGAAGGAACTGGCCGTCCGGGTTCCCGCGGCCGAGGCATTGGCGCGGTTCACCCGGTTGTGCGTACGGCGCACCATGGGCGGACTCGTGCCCTCCGCCCAGCTGGCGACCGACGTGCGCAGGCTGGCCCGTGCCGCGGGGCGGGGCGGGGGCGAGGCCGAGCAGGCGTACCTGGCCGATCTGCTCGCGCTGTCCGCCACCGCGAAGGCGGCTCCCGGCTGGTGGAAGTCCCACCGCGCGGCCGTCGTCGCGCTCGCCCGGCGTGAGCCCGCGGTGCGGGGCGCGCTGCTGAGCCTCATGCCCGACTCCGGCGACCATGCCGTGCTGCTGATGTGGCTGGACATCCTGGAGGAGTCCGGGGCCCTCGTGGGGCTCTGGGACGACACGCTGCCCGACCAGGAGCGGCCGCAGGACGGCACCGCGGGCTGGTTCGTCCGCTTCCTGGCGTTCCAGGAGCGGGCGCAGACATGGCACGAGCCCTCGCAGTTGCCCGCCCTGTACCGGATCGTGGAGCGCGCCGCAGGCCTTCTGCGCACCGAACTCACTGATTCGAGGCGGGAGTTGCGGGCGGAACATGATCTGGACCTGCTGGACCTGCTGCTCACCTTGGGCGTGCCCGTCGCCGCATGCCACCGACTGTTCCCGCACGGGTGGGCGAAGGGCGAGGACCGCCGTGACCTGCTCGCCCTCGCCGCCGACGGACGGTTCCGGGACGCCTTCCGCGAAGGCGCCGACACCTCCTTCACCGGCGACGAGGACGACCTGGACACGATCCGGGTCCTCGCCCAGTCGCCCGGCGGCCGGCTGATGCTGGCCGACTGGGTGCGCGAGGTCGCGCGGCGCTCCACCGCCGCCGGGCTGCCCGGTCTCCCCGACGCGCTGAAGCGGCTGAAGTGGCTGCCCGCGGAGGCGCTCATGCTCGCCGAGGACGAGATGCGGAAGGTGGCCGCCACCGACCTCGCCCCGCTGCTCGCCCGCACGATGAGGGCCGGGCTCATCGACGAACTCGGCTGGCCCGCCTGGGAGGAGGCGGCCAGGGACCTCGTCCGCAAGGAGAACGTCGAGGACTTGTACGTCGCCGACGCCTGGCCGTATCTGATCACCGCCGGTGCCACGCAGGTCCGGGTGATCGGCATCGAGGGCACCGTGCTCACCCATGATCTGCGGCTGCCGGACCAGGGCACGTTCGGCTACGCCGGGTTCCACTTCGTGGACGGTGAACTGCTCGTCCACTGGCGGACCTACGACTACGGCATGCGCGGGTACTGGCACCACAGCCCCGACCGGGTCCTGTCCCTGGCGGGTGCCATCACCCCCCGGGGTGTTCAGATGAACTGGTACCGGGAGAAGGTCGGCGTCCCGACCCTGCCCCTGCCCGGCGGCGGACGGGCAACCGGCGCCGGTGTCCTGCACCGTGGTGACACCACCGTGCCCGCGGAGGCGAACCTGCTCGGTGACGGCACCTCGTACTGGGTCTGGGGCGGGGGCGCGGACGGCTGGTTCGAGTACGACCCGGCCACCGGGCGGATGGGCCGCAAGAGCGCGCCCGCTTTCCTCGCCGACGCCTACGGCGAGGGCACCTGGGCGCCGGGCTGGCTGGCGCCCTACCCCGTCGACGAGGTCACTCCCGCCGGGGTGCCGGTGGACGGGCTTCTGGGCTGGCGCGCGGTGTTCCAGTCCGACGGCACCTGGCACGGCGAGGACCTGGCCGGACGCCAGGTCACCGTGCCGGAGGGGCGGGGGGAGCCGTACGCCGCGGTGCTCTTCCCCGGCGCCGACCAGCTCCTGGCGGTCGTCCGGGACGGTTGGCGTATTGAGCTCCTCGACGCGGACGGAGTCGTGACCGCCTCCGCGCGGGAGGACGGTGCTCCCGGCGAATTCGCGGAGGGTACCCCCCTCCTTCCGCCGCTGCGGTACTGGCACTGCCTGCGACCCCGCGACCCACAGGGCTCCGCCGCACTGCGCCGGATCGACGACGATACGGCGCGTGCCCTGCTCAGGGCACCTGAACTCAAGGAAGCCGTAGGGGAGTTGCTGCCTGAGGCCACCGACAAGGCGCTGCGGGCGGGCATCATCGGAGTGCTGCGGTACGCCGTCGAGCAGCAGAAGGTCCTCGACGCGGCGGCGGCCCGCCTGACCGCGGAACTCGCCGGCAGCCACGAGGACGAGGGTCCCGCCGGGCCCTCAGACCAGCTGCTGCGCGCCGCGCTCAGCGGCCTCGACGGCTCCCGCGGCAACTGGTACCACTACACGGCCGACCGGGACAACGTGTTCCGGAGACTGCGGGTCCTGAAGCGGGCGGTGCGCGCGGGTGACGACTCGCGCGGGTCCCACGACTCCGCGGCGGCTCCGCATGCGACCGCCACATCAGCGGCGGCCCCGCACGCGACAGCCACCTCCGCAGCACCCTCGCGCGCCGCTCACGCCCCCGCACCGACCCCGCGCCTGCACCTCGACGGCCCCGAACTACCCGACGGCTACCTGTACATGGAGCCCGCTGCCGACTTCTTCACGGCGGCGGCGTTCCGGGTTGCGTCGCCGACCACACCGCCGGAGCACCGGGAGGCCCTGGTGGCGCTGTTGCGGGAGTTCGAGGCGCTCGGGCTGGCCTCGACCGCAGAGCCCGCGCGGTGGCGTCGGGTCTCCCTCCACATCGACGCCCGTCAGCTGCGTACCCCGAGCGGCGAGTGGCGCGAGGGAAGCTGGCGGGGAGTGCTGCCGCTGGACGGCGGTGCCTTCCTCGCGGTCACCGCGTGCACCTCGCGCAGTGAAAGCGGCGGCTGCGACTTCGAAGCGCTCTTCCACGACCCCTCCGGCCGCTTCGAGGCTCCCGCCCCCTACACGGTCGAATCCGTTTACCGCGTCGGCGAGGACCGTGCGGCCGACTGGCTCGCGGCGTTCCTCGCCGAGCTCGACGAGCGGGGACCGGCCCCGTGGATCCCGGCCGCGGCCGAGGAGTTCGCCCGGCTGACCGGCGTCACCCTGACCATGGCCCGGCTCCTGGTGGCGGGGCTGCCGCAGGTCGACAGCGACGAACGGTCGTTCCTGAGCGCCGAGGCGCGGGCCGTGCTCCGCGTGAAGGTCACGGACGCCGCCCTGGCCAAGGACGAACTGCGCAAGACCTCCATCTCGGTCCTCAGGGCCGTCGTCGCCGCGCTGCTGCCCCGGGACCCGGCCCGGCTGTGGACGGACGGCCCCGACGTGGCGGCCGCCGCGGAGGCCTGGAACAGCAAGGTCGGCAAGCGCATGGTCCTGCCCGAGGCGCTCCTCGGCGAGATGCAGCGCACGCTGAAGGCCGAGCCCTGGACGCTGGCCGCCCTGCTCGACCCCGCCTCCGAGCCCCGCCTGAGCCGAGACCTGGAGTGGGCGGTGACGGGGGACCGGATCGGTCCGGTCGGCGAGGACACCGTCGGTTTCACCGCGGCCGCACTGATCGACTCGGTCGTCCTGGCCGCCTGGCTGGCACACAGGCTGCCTGTCGGCGACCCGGTCCGCGCCGCGCTTTCCGCCGCCCTGGGCGCGATACGTGACCGGCTGGCCCACCCCGGGCTGATGCTCGACCTCGTCATGTACGCCGACCTGTCCGACTTCCGCAAGGCGGCCGGCCAACCTACCGAAACCGGGAGGGGATTCGAGCGATACGGCGCGATCGTCATGGCCACTCAGGACTACCGGCCCGCCCCCGCCCTGCGCGTCGCGCTCCTCGACGCGGACGGCCAGGACCCGTATCTGCCCGCGCTGCGCCTCGCACAGGACGGGGCTCCGTTCCTGGCGGAGGTGACGCTGCGGCTGGCCCGCGCCCCGCACTTCGCGGCACTCGTCGCCGACCCGGGCGACCCCGTCGCGGGCGAGCGCGGCAAGGACGGCACCTGGTACCCGCAGGACCCCGCCCGCTCCGTGCCGGAACTGGTGGCCGAAGCGGCGAAGGAGTACGGCATCGGCGAGGACGCCGCAGCCCTCTACCTGATGCTCCTCGCGATGCCCGACCCCACCGACCGCAACACGGCCCGCTGGACCGGCTGGAAGCCCGCCCGCCTCAAGGCGGCCCGCGCCGAACTGGCCGCCACCGACCTGGTCGTCGGCGGCAGCCGCTCCCGCGCCGGACGCTCCCTCTTCCTGCCGGGCGGCTGGGAGGCCCTGCCCTCCCCACGCCTCCCGCTGGAGCAGTGGAAGCTGCCGCTGTACGGCGAACTCGCCCAGGCCCGTGTGGGCCTGCTCGTGCCGACCGAACCGGCACCCGATCTGTACCGCCGGGCCTGGCAGCGGATCCGGGAGGGCGATGTGCCGCGCTTCGAGGAACTGAAGGTCAAGAGCGGACGCCGCCGCTGACGCCGCATCGGCAGCAAGGACGGGCCTCTTCCCGCTCGCACCGGACCAACAAGGACATTCATGAGCACCACGACTGCGTCGGCCCCTCCGGCCCGCCAGATTCTGCCCGCCGAGGAGCGCCACGCCGCTGAACTCGCCTTTCTCGCCGCCCACGACGAGGGCCCGCGCCCGCCGGGCTGGGCGCTGACCCCCCGTGCCGTCGTCACCTTCATCTGCGGCAGCGACGGCAAGGCACTGGAACTGCCGGGACAACGGCTCGTCATCGCCCCCAAGTTCGTCGGGGAACGCGCCCTCGTCGAGCGCTGTGTGGTCACCCTCGCCGGTGAGCGCGGCCTGCTGCTCGTCGGCGAGCCCGGCACCGCCAAGTCCATGCTGTCCGAGCTGCTGTCCGCCGCCGTGTGCGGCACCAGCGCGCTCACCGTGCAGGGCACCGCCGGCACCACCGAGGACGCCTTCCGCTACGGCTGGAACTACGCCCTGCTGCTCGCCCAGGGCCCGACCCGGCAGGCGCTCGTCGACTCCCCGGTCCTCAGCGCCATGCGCACCGGCCGGGTCGCTCGCGTGGAGGAGATCACCCGCTGTCTGCCCGAGGTGCAGGACGCCCTGGTGTCGATCCTGTCCGACCGGCGCGTCAGCGTCCCCGAACTGTCCGGCACGGACGACGCCCAGGTAGCGGCCGCCCCCGGCTTCACGGTCATCGCCACCGCCAACCTCCGCGACCGGGGCGTCTCCGAGATGTCCGCCGCTCTGAAGCGGCGCTTCAACTTCGAGACCGTGCAGCCCATCGCCGACGCAGAGGCCGAGGCTGCGCTGGTTCGGGGCCAGGCGGTCGCCGCCGTGCAGCGGGCGGGCGCGGCTTTCGGGGTGGACGACGCCGTCCTCGACGTCCTCGTCACGGTCTTCCGCGACCTGCGCACCGGCCGCTCCGCCGAGGGCTGGGACGTCGAGCGACCCGGCACAGTGATGTCCACCGCCGAGGCCGTCCAGGTCGCCACGTCCCTCGGGGTCGCCACGGCCTACCTCCCGGCCGGGGACACCCTCGACCTCGTCCCCGGCCACCTCCTCGGCGTGGTCCGCAAGGACGACCCCGCCGACCACGCCCGCCTCCTCGGCTACTGGGACGGACCCGTGCGCCGCCGCGCCGAGGACGGCTCGGCCCTGTGGCGCCGCCTGTGGGACCTGCGGGAGACCCTCCGGTGACGGTCTCCTACGGCACTCAGCGGGAACCCCGGGCCGCCGTCGCCGCCCTCGCGGACTCCGTACGGCCGTACCTCCTCGGCGTACGCCACCACAGCCCCGCGCTCGCCGCCGTCGTGCCCGCCCTGCTGGACGCGTCCGGCGCCGAGGTCGTCTGTGTGGAACTGCCCGCCGACTTCCAGCCCTGGCTCGTCCATCTCGCCGACCCCGGTACGGTCGCGCCCGTCGCCCTCGCCGGAGCACGGGAGGACGGACGCATCGGCTTCTACCCCTTCGCGGACTTCTCCCCGGAGCTGGCCGCCGTCCGCTGGGCGCGTGCGCGCGGCGCCGAAGTCCTGTGCTGCGACCTGCCGTTGACCGACCCCGGCTGGGGTGCCTTCGGGCCCGCCGGGTCCAGGGCCGGGGCCGGGGCCACCCGGACCGTCTTCGCCGACGCCCTCACCGCCGCCGGCACCGGACGCGACGGCGACGACCTGTGGGACCGCGCGGTGGAGGTACTCGCCCCCGGAAGCACCCCGGAGGCGGTACGCCGTGCGGCCCTCGGCGTCGGGTGGGCGTTGCGCCGGGACGCGGAGGCCGCCGGGGGAGTGGCGGCCGTGGATCTGGCACGGGAGGCGTACATGCGGTCCGTGCTGGCGGAGGCCGGCGCGGACGGGCGACGGGTGGCGGCGGTGGTCGGGGCGTTCCATGCCCCGGTGCTGATGGCCGGGGAGGGAACGGTGCCGGTCGGCACCGGTGGGGTTCCGTGCCTCGTCACCGAGAGCGCCTCGCCCGTCGTCACCTCCTTCGTCCCATACGCCTTCGATCTGCTGGACTCGCGTTCCGGCTACCCCGCGGGCATCCGAGATCCCCGCTGGCAGCAGGCGGTGTTCGCCGCCGCCGGGGAACCGGGCCGGGTGCGCGACGCCGCCGCCTACGCGATCACCGACGTGTGCCGTGCGCTGCGGACAGCCGGACACACGGCGGGCACGGGCGAGGCCACCGAAACGCTACGGCTGGCCTGTGACCTGGCCCGACTGCGAGGGCTTCCCGCGCCTGGGCGCGGGGAGTTGCTGGAGGCGCTGACGACCGTACTGGGCCAGGGCGAGCCACTGGGCCGAGGCCGAGC
Source organism: Streptomyces muensis (assembly GCF_021474425.1). Lineage (GTDB taxonomy): Bacteria > Actinomycetota > Actinomycetes > Streptomycetales > Streptomycetaceae > Streptomyces > Streptomyces muensis. The sequence continues at coordinate 52,555 of NZ_JAKEIP010000010.1, forward strand.
CCTCGCCCGGGCCGTGGAAGGGATCCTCGTCGGCAGCGGCAGCGGCAGCGGCAGCGGCAGCGGCAGCGGCAGCGGCAGCGGCAGCGGCTGGGGCAGGGCTGCCCCCGGCACCCCGCGCTCCGGGCTCGGACCGGCCGTAGAGGCCGAACTCGCCGCACTGCGGCTGCCCGGCCCGGACGACCCCGGACCGCGTGAGATCCGGCTCGACCCGCTCCGCTCCGACCTCGACCGCCGCCGCGAAGTGCTGTTGCAGCGCCTCGCGGTGTGCCACACGCTCTACGGCGAACCCGTCGAGGTGGCCGGCACGGGCGACGGCACCGCGCTCACCACCCGGTGGAAGCTGGCGTGGACCCCGTCGGTTCCCGTACGACTGGACCTGGCCGGCATCCGCGGCGTCACCGCCGCCCAGGCCGCCGAGGGGACCCTGCGCGATGCGTACAGGCACGAGACCGCCGCCACCTGCGCCCATGTCATCGGTGGGCTCTTGGCCTCCGCCCGCTGCGACCTGCCCGGCCTGGTCGCCGACCGACTGGCCGACGCCGCCGAGATGCTGCCCTCGGCCGCCACCCTCCCCGAACTCCTCGAAGCGCTGGACCTGTTGGAGGCGCTGCGACGGGGACACCTGCCCGGCAGCACGCCCGACCGCGACCGGGAAGTGGCCGAACTGGCCGACACCCTGCTGGAAGCAGCGGGCCGTGCCCTGCCCGGACTGGTCGGCAGCGACCGGCCCGAGGACGCCGCCGCCCTGATCGCCCTGTCGGCCCGCGCGGGCGAGCAGCGCCTCGGCCTGCGCTTGGGCAACGCCCTCGACTCCCTGGCACGCACTGGCTCCCCACTGATCCAGGGCGCCGCGCTGGCCGCCCGGGTCCTGCTCGACCTTGACGCCTCCGACTCCCTCGGCACCCGTGTAGCCGGCTGGATCGACACAGCCACAGACCCGGACGGGCGGCGCCGACTGACCCGGCTGCTCACCGGCCTGCTCGGCGCCACCGCGCCCCTCCTGGAATCGGCCCCCGCCGCCCTGGACCCGCTGCTCGACCGCGTCGACGCCCTCGCCGACCAGGACTTCCTGGACCGGCTGCCCGCCCTGCGGGGCGGCTTCGACACCCTCACTCCGGCCGGACGCGACAGGCTCCTCGCCACCGTCACCGAACGCCTCGGCGACCGGATCGACCTGACCCTGATCGCCCCGCCCGAACTCATGGCGATGTGGACGGCGGCGGACGCGGCCGGACTGGCCGAACTAACGGCACTGGGACTCCCCGTGCCGGCCTCCGGCGGGGCGGCACCGGAAGCCCCCGCACCGGTAGCGCGGCCTATGCCCACGTCCCGTCTCACCCCCGCCGACCGCTGGCGCCTGCTTCTCGGCCGGGAGACCGACCGTCTCCCCGACTCCGCCCGCCGTTACGCGCACGCCCTCGACGAGCTGTACGGCTCCGGCCGCGGCGAGGGAGCCGTCGACCTCGGCCAGAGCGGAGGAAGAGGCGGAGGGGGCGGTCAGGAGGCGTCCTTCCCCTCGGCCCGGGAGTGGGCTGAGGAACTCACCGCCCTGTTCGGCGAGGAGATCCGCGAGGAGGTCCTCGCGCAGGCCGCCGAGCACGGCCGTAGAGACGTACTCGCCGAACTGGACCCCGCCGCCGTACGCCCGTCGGTCGAGTTGCTCACCTCTGTCCTCTCCCTCGCCGGCGGCATGCCCGAGCAGCAACTGGCCCGGCTACGGCCGCTCGTCCGCCGCTTGGTCGACGAACTGGCCCGGGAGCTCGCCACCCGCCTGCGTCCGGCCCTGACCGGCCTCGCCACCCCGCGCCCCACCCGCCGCCCCGGCGGACGGCTCGACCTGCCCCGCACCCTGCGCGCCAACCTCGCACACATCCGCCGCTTGGCCGACGGCCGGACGGTCGTCGTCCCCGAGCGGCCTGTGTTCGGCACCCGCTCGCGCCGAGAGGCGGACTGGCGGCTGATCCTCGTGGTCGACGTGTCCGGCTCCATGGAGGCGTCCGTCGTCTGGTCCGCGCTCACCGCGGCCGTCCTCGGCGGAGTCCCCACCCTCTCCACCCACTTCCTCGCCTTCTCCACCGAAGTGATCGACCTGACGGACCGGGTCGACGACCCGCTGTCGCTGCTCCTGGAAGTCCAGGTCGGCGGCGGCACCCACATCGCGGCCGGACTCGCCCACGCCCGCTCCCTGGTGACCGTCCCCAGCCGCACCCTCGTGGCGGTGGTCAGCGACTTCGAGGAGGGCTACCCGCTGGCCGGACTCCTCGGCGAGGTACGCGCCATCGCCGACTCCGGCGTGCACCTGATGGGCTGCGCCGCCCTGGACGACACCGGCACCCCCCGCTACTCCGTGCCGATCGCCCGGCAACTCGTCGCCGCCGGCATGCCCGTCGCCGCCCTCAGCCCCCTCGCCCTCGCCCGCTGGGTGGGCGACCGCCTGCGCGGAGAACCCCGATGATCCCGATGACGCCCCAACTGCCCCCGGCGGCACCCGACGTGGTCGCCGCCGCCGTCGGGGGCCTGACGTCCCGGCTGCGCAAGAAGCTGGACGCCGCGATCGAGTCGTACGCCGCGCTCCCGGTCGGTGACTTCGACGGCGTCCTCCGCATCAGGTGCGGGGAGGACACGGAGGTCAGCCTCACGCCGGGCCCGTCCGGTGTGCTTACCGATGCCGAACAGGCGGTGTGCAGCTGCCTGTTGGCCCCCCGGTGCCTGCACCGCGCAGCAATCCTGAGCGCATGCCCGGTGCCGGGGCCGTCCACCGCCGTCACGGCCCCGGAGAGCACGGAGGACGAGAGCGAGCCGCCCCGCGCGGAGGCCGCCGTGGCCGTCACTCCCGCCCAGATAAGGGCCGCAGCCGGGCTCAGGACAGCCGCAGCCGCCGTACTCGCGGAGGGAGTTCCCGCCGCCGGAGCCGTGTCACAGGCGGAACTGCTGCGAGCCGCGCACGCCGCCCGGCTGGCCGGACTGCACCGCGCGGAGGCGGCGGCGCTGCGTGTCGTACGGGGCCTGCGCGCCGCCCGCGCCCGCGAGGACGGTCACCGCCTCGCAGACCTGGTCACGGCCCTGCGCGAACTCCTCCTGACCACACACCGGTTGACCGCGGCCGACCCCGACCCGGCGCTCGTCGGCACGGCTCGCCGCAGCTACCGCCCCGGCGGTGCGCTGAAGGTCTTCGGTGTCTGCCGGGAGCCGGTGATCAGCGCCACCGGCTACGGCGGTGTCGTCACCCACCTGGTCGCCGAGGACGGCCGCTGGTTCTCAGTCGCCGACGTCAAGCCCGGCGGACCCGCCCGCGCCAGGGCCGCCGCCAAGGCACCGGTCGCGCTCGGCTCCGGCGCCCTCGACCACGCCCGGCTCGCCCGCGGCGGCCTGCTGATCTCCGGCGCCACGATCTCCCCGGAGGGCCGGCTCGGCTCCGGCAAAGGCGTCCGGGCCACACCCGTCGCCGGACTGCCCTGGACGTCCGGTCCGCCGGGCGCCCTCTTCGGCCGTCCACTGCGTGAGGTCGTAGCGGCCCGCCTCGCCACGGTGGCCGAGGCGTCGGACGACGCGGCCCGCGCGCCGATCGGCTGCGACCTCGTCATAGTGGGCGCCGCAGGAGACCGCCTGCTGGCCCGCGAACTGCTGCCGGGTGCACCGGAAGACGGCCCGCTGATCCACCTCCTGCCCGCCAACAGCCACCCCGACCTCGCCCACACCGCCAACTTCGCCCAACTCGCCGCCCGCCCGGGCATCCGCATCCGGGTCATCGGCCGCCTGGACCCCGACCGCGCGGCCACCCTCCGCCCCCTGGCCGTCGGCCCGGTACCGGACACCGAGGCCACACTGCGCCTGCCGACGGACTGGCTGGACCGTGCCGACCTGGGCTACGACCGCCTCCGGGGCGTGCACTTCCCGCCACCCGACGCGCTCCCACCCGTACCGGAGCCGGCTCACGACCAGGCGGACCCTCTTGCCGACTCCCTCCTGTGGCGGATGCGCCGCCTGGTCGAACTCGCCGTCGCCGGAGGCCGCCGCGCGGTGGCCGAACCGGCCCGGGACGGCGACCGGCAGGGCAGCGCGGCCGCACTGCGCCGCGGTGGACTGGCCACCATGGCCGACCTGGCCACCGCCCTTACCACCGAGGCCGACCGCCGCACCCGTGACACCTTCGGCCGCCTGAGCGCCCCCGACGCCGACCGCTACGCCCTGGCCTGGCTGAGCGCGGCGATCCATCTCGCGGGTGCCGAGCGGGCGTTGGTGCGGGCGACATGGTGAAGCCCGCGACCTCGTGCACGGTCGGCCGTGGCATGTCGAGGTGTGGTCGGTTGAGGTGGCGGGTGAGGGCCCGGCAGTTCCTGAGGTGCGCGATGCCGTGCCCGACGCGGATGCGGCGTGAGGAGCGCGCCTTGCCTCGCATCCTCTCGCCAGTTGGCCGTCATCTGCCCGGGGAGAGGAGGCTCTCCAGCGTCCGTGGCAGGGGGTACACGCGCTCTGCGGGGAGTAGCCGCTGCGCTTTGGCGGCGTGCCCGGTCTGTGTCAGTGTCGCGGCCTTGCGCACCTGGGGGGTGAGGTCGGTGAGGCTGACAATCCAGTCATCGGTGAACGTGCGGATCAGATTGCGGCCGATGCCGACCTGGATGCTGTAGTGGTTCAGTGCCGCTCCGCGCAGCGAGCGTTCCGGGTCCCACTGGACATGTACGGCTGCCTGGGCCACAGCTGCCGGATCCGCGGTCGTGAGCACGGCCTGGGACAGTGCTTCCTCCCAGCCTTCCCGGGTTATCCGCACTGAGAGAACGCGCTCTTGACCGGGTTTGCGGGCCCAGTTGCTGCGATGCATGAGCCATAGGAATGAGGGCTTGATCCACGTCATCCTGTGAAAGGAGAACGGTGCAACGAAGCGGCCCGCGCGCAATGCTGCGTCAGCTATGGCAGGCGCGTATGCTTGATATATCACGATCGTGTCCGCGTCGTAGTCCGCGCGAATCTGGTACTGGGGTGCCATGCGTCGCATCCTGCCATCCGTGCCACTCGCATTGCGAACCATTTTCCTCAGCCCCGGGCCGTTTCGTACGTGCCGATTCAGTAGTCAGGCGAATCGCTGAGAAGTCGGTGGACTGTGGATTTGCAGCGTGTCGGGGCAGCTGGTGAATTCATCGGTGAAATTACGTAATCGGCTACGTAAATCGTGCGGTGGGGAAATCGGGTCGGCGGTGGCGTGTCGGTGGGACGCGGGCAGCCTCGGCGGCGGCTGGGCCGGTCAATTCGGTGTGTGTGCGTGCGTTGACCATGGCCCGTCTGCTCGTCGCGTTCCGGAAGGACTTCGGTGACGATGAGGATGCTGCGGAGGTGTTCGACGACCTTGCCTTCGGGGAGTTCGTCCAGGACGCGTGGGTGAGCGGGCGGCGGCCCGAGTCGGCCACGGTACGCCGCGTTGGTCGTCGCCGAACAGCCCGTACGGCGCTGCTCTCCGGGGGGCGTGCGATCAGAGCCGTACGGGCCGAATCGATCATGCGCTCCGGTCGGGACGCGAGCATTGGGGGAACCCCCACATGTGCCGGTGACGTTCGGCGCCACTCGTGCGAGGACAGAGGCCGGCGGCGGCGTCCGGCCGGTGATACGTATCCCGGTTACGTGGTTCTCCGGATGTGTCGGTGATGCCGGGGGGCTTGACTCGGCGTACGCCGGAAAGATCGGCCTGCCTGCTCCGGAGGACGACGCCCATGCTTCGAGGAGCCGAAGGGTGCCAAGGCAGTGGGGGGCGCTGACGCATGGCCTGGGCCGCTGAACGGCCCCTTACGCCGGGTGCGGCGCCCTTCCCCGGGGGCCCGCACCCCCTTGCCGGGTGCGGCAACCACCCCCGGGATGCCGCACCCGGTCCGAGCCGGGCACCTTCCCCAACAGCACTGAACCGACACGGACATCAATGAACCCCACCACGGCGGCGGCAGCCCCACCGGTACGGCAATCTCGCCCACCGGGCAGCACCAGGCCACCCAGCCTGTCTTTCTCTCGCCCCACGACGGGGCCGTCCGACCCGCTCCCCGGCTCTCCGCCGTGGCGATGGCGCCGCCCGGTCGAGTTCACCGTAGCCGGAGTCCGCCAGGCGATCGCCGAACCCGCGCGAGGCGACGACAGGCGGAGCAGGCCGGTCGTGCGGCGTCGCAGCGGGTCCGGCGGCGTCAAGGCGGATCCGGCTGGTTGGCTCCGTCCGCAGTCCGGCGACGTTGGCCGCCCGGATCGTACGCGCCGCTACCGAGGACCGGGGTGTTCCAGCACCGCGGGATCCACGAAGGCCCCGTCCCGGGGTGTGTCCGTGCGGAAGTCACGTCCCGACTCCCAGTCCCAGGACTCCTCCTCTTCGCCCAGCCGCTCGATCATGTCGAAGAACCGGCTCTCGACCGGCCGCAGACCGGCCACCGTGTTCGTCAGGTCCCGCTCGGAGACGAACCGTGCCTCGCCCTTGCCGACCGACAGCACCGCGAGCCACCCTGTGTCGTCGGCGTCCCAGAGGTTGCCGCCGGTCTCGGCCCAGAACAACACGGTGTCCTCGTCGGTCTCTGACTTGAACTCGCCGGCGCCGGCGAACATGAGCAAGGCGGTGTGGACGTTCCACTGTTTATAGCCGAAGTGGAACAGATAGGCTTCCAGCGCCCCCTCGCGATACAACACGAGGCAGCCGTCCTGGGATGCACTGAAACAGGCCTTCTCGATCGCCTGGGAGAAGAATTCCCGGGGCGTGATTCCCCCGTCCACGGAATCCCATTCCCGGTCCGCACGCTCACCGTTCCAACACCACCCGTCGAACATTTCGGCCGGGTTGGCGATCCTGCTCACATCCGGTATCGGCGTGCTCAGCCACGCCTCGAAACCATCCCTTGACATAGGAATTCTGGCAGCCACGAGAAAAGTATCCGACACGACTTCCCCCACCTTTCTTCTTCACTTACTCGGAGGCGCAGTGCAGCACATTAAATACTCCACCGTCGCAGAACTCAACCTCCTCAAAGATTTCCAGGACCGGGTAGGTTACGAGAATTTCGCCCAGGGGTTCGGTCTGACCGAATTCGGGGACACCTCCGGCCTGTCGGCCTGGTCTGAGGATCCGGAATTCACCGGCCGTCTCATCCCCTTCGCCCAGGCCACCGGCGGCGGTTCCTTCTACGCACTGTGGCGCCTCGACGACCGGGAGGACTTGGCGACCCTGCCGGTGGTCGTCTTCGGGGACGAGGGCGGGGAGCACGTCGTGGCCCGCAACGTGCGGGAGCTGTTCCAACTCCTCGGCTTCGACGAGGAGATCAGCGTCGAGCACGAGAGGGCCTACTTCTACCGCGACGGGGACGAGCCGCACACCGACTGCCACGACGCGTACGTGGCCTGGCTCGACCAGCACTTCGGGCTGCCCGTGGCGCAGGACACCGACGCCGTGCTCGCGATGGCGCAGGCGGAGTTCGGCGGGCGGTTCGCGGACTGGATCCGCCCCTTCCTCCCCTGACCGACCCACCCATGACGAACGAACAGAGTCAGAAACAGAAGGTGAGTCCCATGCACGGAGCGCCGTTGACCAAGCAGGTCATCGAGGTGGTGCGGCGTGATCCGACGGCCAGCGCGCTGCCGTATCGTGAACGTGCCCTGGGTCGAGGGCGGGATCCCCCGGCCGATGCCCGAAGACGTACTCGCTGAGTTCGTGTTCCCGTCCGGTCGCCCGCTGTCGCCGAGCCTGCGCGCCTGGCTGGCGTACGACACCAGCCTGCTTGAGCGCCACCAGTGGTTCACCCCGGACGGAGGGTTCGCGCCACGGCCGCTGGACCAGGTGGTCTCGGACGAGGTGGGCGACTTCTGGGGCACGGAGTTCTCCTGGCTGACTGGGCACTTTCCCGAGAGCTTCCTCCTCCCCGGCGGCTCGGACTCCCGACGCATCCTGGCCGTGACCGAGCCGGACGAGGAGGGCGAGTAGCCGGTGTTCGCCCTCGACCTGGACGACATGCCGTATCTGGGACTCATGTACCCGGGCTTCGACGTCCACCTGGCCGACACGGCGGGTCTGCTGGACCTGGGCAAACGGCAGACCTACACGGACCTGATCGACCACGGGACCTACGGCCCCCGGATGCGCCGGCACGCCGCCCAGTGCTTCGCGGGGGAGACCGGCGTGGAGTACCCCTTCGAATTCACACCGCTGTTCGCGCAGCTGTACCCCGAGAAGTCCCTGTGCAGCCCCCGGCACGGGAACACGTCAGGCTGACCCTTTCACGACTGCCGGACGGTCCTGTGCTCCCGAGTTCCGGATGCTCGACAGACTCGCGGTTATGCGCAACCTGGCGGGGGCGAACGGCGACTCGCCTCGGACCGCCGCCCTCCTGGCCCACACCCAGGTCGAGATCGCCCTCGGCACCAGCCACGGCTTCCGGTCCGAAGGCCCGGCGCTCGTCACTCACCTCATCCCCGGCAGGGAGCCTGCGAGCGACGTTGGCTCCTGGACCAGGGGTCACCATGGGCACGTGGTGCACCCAAGCGGGGCAGAGGACTGAATTCCGGCTTCTCACTGCTCCGGTGAGCCGAGGCCGGAGTCCTCATCCCAGGCGTGAGTGCGATCCGCCCCGGCCAGACCAAGTGGGAGTGGTCGGGTCCTGGTGCCGAACTCAGGGCGGACTGGCCGCCCCGCCCTCAGGGGAAGCGGATCGCGCAGCCTGGCCACATGTCGCCGGTATGCCCGGCCCTCGGCCGAGGTGCGCTCGACTGCGGCAAGGCGGTCAGGGAACATCACTCCTCCCGCATGCAGTTGGGCGTTCGTCCCGAACTGGTTCCCGTGTAGGCGGCCGGTTACCAGTCGGCTCCGGCTCCAGGGAATCGGCTTGGACCGGCCGGCCACCACCGGGCCGCGGTTGACCTGGAACCAGACCTCGCGGTGGTTGCCGAACAGCACGACACTCTCGCGGAGATCACGCACGTCGGTGTACACATCGAAGTCCCAGTCACCCGGAGCTCCCCCCGAGGCGTAGTGCGCACGAAAGTGGTGCATGAACCGGGGCAGGCCGACAGCGGCGCCGAACGGAATCACCGCGTCGGCATAGGGCTCACCGGCGATGAAGTGGATCCGGAACTCCAAGCCGTACAGGCGCCCGCGAACCTTCTTCTTGATGCAAAGTGAGAACGTGTCCGCATCGTCAGAGCTCCAGCGGTCCACGGCACGGACACGCTGACTCAGGTGCTCGTACGACAGCGTCTCCCGACCAACCAGCAGGCCGGGGATCCGTTCGACCGAGCCATGCAGCAGATAGAGGCACATCAGGTCCACCGGATGCGTGTCGTGTGCCAGCCGCGTAAAGAATCCATCCGAAAAACTGTCCCGCAACGGTGTCTCCAGCTGTGCCGCCCTCCGCAACGTCGTGGGCATGGGAGAGCTTACGTCCTTACTGATCAACGAAACAGTCAGTAACGGGCGTGTGCCCGCTCGACGGCTTCCGGGCACGCCTCCGCCGACGTCCGTTGAGATGTCCTCGACCCGTACACGATCTAAAGCTCCCACCACCAGGCTTCGAGGTCGTGGTGATCGGCGAACTCCACGGGAACCGCGTAGGGCGACCCTTGTGCGACGGGTAGGGCGTCGGTGCGTCGGACGATGGTGCGCAGGTCCTGCACGGCGGGCATCTCGGCGAGTTCGGAGACATCGAAGGAGCATCCCGCGGGGCCGCCGAGAAGGGTCTCGCAGCCGAACCCGTACCAGAGTCCGATGAGTTCGCGGTCCTGCTCCTTCTCAGCGGTGACGGCTACCTCACGGACGACTTCGATCAACCGAGTGCGGTGGGGCGGAGCGGCGTCGGAGCCGTGAAGTTCGCCGACGGCCGCCATGCGCCGCCAGAGTTCGGTGCCGGCGTCGCAGTAGAGGAACGGCGGTTCGACGTAGCCGTCTTCGAGCCAGGACCCGTGGCCATCGAAGTCGGGGGCGTCCTCGTCGAACGTACGCAACGCGGTGAACTCCGTCAGCGCGTCGAAGTACGGGGACCGCTCGGCGTAGTCGGGGTGCAGGGAGACCGGGAAGCGGTACGTGTACCTGCGACGCAGCAGGATATCCATGACGCGGAAGTGCGTGAATGAGCAGTCGAACCCGCTCTGGAAGCGGTACAGCGCCGAGTACCAGTCCCGGGCACGGGGGTCGCCCGCCTCGGCATGACCGTCCAGGATGCGAATCGAGTCCGCGACCAGGTCCTCGATCAGATGATCGGACATCGGGTTCTCCCTCCTCAAGGCGGCGACAGCGCAGGCCTCGCCGGTGCAGCCGACACCACGACACGGTCGACGACCGCTCGCCACGAGAGCGGCGGAAGCTCATACGCGCCGTGGGTCAGGGACAGACATCCACACGTCCGACGCCTGGGCACCTCCCGGGCAACTCGCCTTCCGATCTGCCTCGATACGGATGGAATATATAAGCGCCGGTACATGCGCCACAGGGGCTCTCGGCCACCCAGACCGGGAAATTCAGTAGTGGATTGCGTAGTTCGACTGAACCACCGTCCGGCCGTGGTATTCGAACCTCTGTGTGGCTGCTGTGCGGCTACCCTACGGGAATGTCGTACGAGCTCAACGCCGTCATTGGAAGATTCGACCTGCTATGGAGCCAGACTGCCGGGATTCGGGAAACGGCCGTCGCCCCGCTCCGACAGGGAATGGGGCTGGTGCCTGTCACCACACAGCTCCTCGAGGAGCTGACTGGGCTTACCGATCAGGATGGCGCCGGGCCCGGTCAACCATTCACGGTAACGTCGCCGGCATTCGAGCAGACCTTGAACTACTGGTCCCGGGGCGGGCCGATCGCCTACGTGGAGGCAGACTTCCACGGAGGGGACGGATACCAGACCGCTGCCGTATGGCGTACCGGCGCGAATGTGTGGGGTCCGGCCCATACCTGGGACTTCACCGGTCCACGGGAAGACTGGCCGATCAATGCTGCTCTCGCCCTGCTCGATGTCGTTCTGAGCAGCTCCGAGCGGGCGAGCTACCACGACCTGTTCCTGGAGGTGGGGCTTGGCTGGGAACAGGACATGGACGGCTGGCAGTCGGCCGGCCGAACTGCTCGATGGGCGGCGACCTACGACGAGTGGCATCAGGAGCACCTGGCGGAGCAGGAGAGAACAGCGCGTGCCGCCGCGGAGATCGAGAAATACAGGAGGCTTCTCGACGTCCCGGTGGCTCTGGACGGTAAGGCGATCATGAAGCTGCTCGGCCTACCTCCAGGCCCACTGATCGGTGCGGCCACTCGCTATCTACAAGATCTGCATCTCGAACGCGGCCCGCTGTCACGGGAAGAGGCCGTAACCCGGCTGAGGACCTGGGCCGCGGAGCAAGACACAGGATGCCGAGGCCGGTGATCGGTCAAGTTCCCGTTCGAGGCCGCCCGGCACGCCGCCTTCGACGCTGTCTCGATCACCCCAACGAATGCGCGGGGCCGGGCCACCGACGTCGTGTCGGAGGAGCTGGCCTGAGTCGTGCCCACGGCGGCCCGTTCGCTGCTGAAGCGCCACCTCACAACTCAGTCATGCGGTCTGCTCTTTGCGCTCACGGAAGACCATCCTTGTCGGCAATCTTGTCTGTGGCTCCTGACCAGGGGGCGCCGTCGTTCATGGCTCAGCGTGTGTCGACCACGACCGGCCGGATCAGCTTGACGGGTTCGTTCCCCAGCTCCTCCCGGAATCCGCCGGCGTCACGGGTGACGTACGGTCCCATGAGCCGTGTGTAGGCGGTGCTGGCCAGGTACCACCGGCCGCCGACCAGCGCCAGGCGGTAGTACGGATCCTGGGGGTCGACATCGACGAGGGATGGATCGACGCCGCACAAGACATCCACGTCGAATCGTTCTGCGATGTGCTCCGCGAGGCGCAGATCAGGGTTTGGCCCGAGGTCACACTCGTACACATGCACGACAAGACCGAGTGGCCATGCCGGATCATCGGTGGGCTCCAGACTTGCCCATAGGCTTCCTGTGTTGTCCGGAACATCGGCTCCGGGGGGTTGCACCACCAAATGCAGGCCAGGCGGGATCAATTCCATGAATGTGGCAGCCACTTCGGCAACGGAGAACGCCCGTGACAAGGTAATGCTGAACATGATCGTCATCCAATCATGCCTGATGCGGCACCAGGGCGTGCATCGAAAGTGGATCAGTAGGGTGGGGTCGCGATGGGTGTCGCGCCGTTGTTGGGGAGGTCGCCATGTTGTTCGGGTCGCGGACCGGATTCGGTTTGGAGTTCCACGTCGAACAGGACCCTTATTTGCTGTGCGTCGATGTCTTCGTCGGCGGGCTCCATGTGAACGCAAGGGACAACGCGTTCTATCCGTCGTTGCTGGTCAAGAAGCTCAAGGAAGAGACCGGTCGCTTCCACGTACCGACTGCGCCGCCGGAGGGGTTCACCTCGCCGTCGGAGTCCTTTCGCATCGCCGAGAGCTGGATGTACGGCGACGTCGGTACCGGGACTTCACTTGGGACTGAGGAGGCACTCGCGCGGTGTGAATTCCTGGAGTGGGGAGAGTGCACCGACGAGGTGACGGCTATCGCGTTCCCCGATGGGGACCGGGTGCACCTTGCCTGTCGGGTACGCGAGGGAGGCGGCCCCGCCTGGGACACCGAGCCGACGGTGGTGTCGGTGAGCCGGACGGTGCTCGTCGAGACGCTGGAGCGCGGCCTCGTCATCGCCGAACGCGAGTGGTCTGCCCGGCTCGCCGCCAGTCTCAAGGCCCGCACTGACCCATGCGACGGAGGGGACGTATCCAGCGTGGCTTCTCCGTAGACGTGCATCGAATGGGTGGTGAATCGCTCGTAAATGGGCGCTATAAGTGGCTGTGACAACCCGCAGTGAGGGACCCTCAGGCGTGATAAGTGAACCCGCCTAGGTGGTGCAGAGCGGTGCCGTGCGGGTTGGTGACCACGTTGGGAGCGAAGACGCAGATCGCGGCGTCAGCCAGCTCGGTCGACTCCACTTGTGGCAGCCACTGGTCGGCGTACGACGCCCCTCGAAGGAGTATCTCGGGGACAACCGGCGTGAGGTGACCGTCGTCCTGGGCGTGGATGGCTTCGACGCACATCGGTTCGAGCTCGATAATTCCGGTGTCTCCCATAAAGACGGATGGTTTTGCGTCCCCGTTCTCCGGCCACCCCGCATCGACGTAGTTCCGGATCTCTTCGAGCGAGGAGAACCGGCCCCGCGAGAGGAAAACATGCACCACGTTGGCTTCAGTCACTCGATGATTGTCGCCCAACACTGAACCCGCCCGCGACCGCCACGAGACACCGTTCTCACATCGGACTCCCGTCAACGGGTCACTGTGCTCACTTCTGAAACACGCCCTAAAGGCTGTTGCAGAAGGCTGTGATCTGGGCATTTCCCTTGTATGCGTGGGGTGTTGAGGGCTGAGCCGGTCTGGGTGGAGACGTTTACCGGTCTGCGGATGCGGCAGTTCGAGGGTTTGTTGCGGGTGGTGCGGGAGCGTGGTGGCAATGGGCCTGGTGGCGGTCGTCCATGGGCACTGCCTTTGTCGGACCGGGTGCTGCTGGTAGCTGTGTACTACCGGACGAACCTCACGATGCGGCAGCTGGCTCCGCTGTTCGGGATTTCATCGGCGACCGTGTGCCGGGTCATCCAGCGGCTGGGCCCCCTGCTCACGCTGGAACCGGCCGCCCGCCCCGCCGATGCCGCAGAACGGTTGTGGATCGTGGACGGCACCTTGATTCCGGTCCGGGACCGCACCGTTGCCGCGTCCTCACGCAACTACCGGTTCTCGGCGAACGTGCAGGTCATCATCGATGCCGATACCCGTCTGGTGGTGGCCACCGCCCGTCCGGCTCCAGGCAACAAGGCCGATGCCCAGGTCTGGCGGAACTCCGGCCTCGCCCAGCACTGCGAAGGAGTCACCGTGCTGGGCGACGGCGCCTACTTCAACACCGGCCTCGTCGTCCCGCACCGCAAACGCCAGCGCCGGCCCCTCCTGCCCGGTGAAGAGGCCGACAACGCCGAGCATCGCCGGGTCCGTGCGCGCGTCGAGCACACCTTCGCCCGCATGAAGAACTACAAGATCCTCCGCGACTGCCGTCAGCGCGGCAATGGACTCCATCACGCCGTCCGAGCCGTCGCCCACATGCACAACCTGGCTCTGGCGACATGATCAGAACCAGCATCGAACACACTCTGGCCTGCCCAAACACGGCCTTCTGCAACAGCCTTTAAAGGGTGTTGCACAAGGCCGTGATCAGGCGGCCTGAGCGGGGTTGTGGGCGTGTGTGGTCATGCGGCGAGGGCGAGGTTGTGCATGCGGGCGACGGCTTGTACGGCGTGGTGGAGGCCGTCGCCGCGCTGCCGGCAGTCGCGGAGGATCTTGTAGTTCTTCATCCGTCCGATCACGTGCTCCACGCGGGCGCGGACCTTGCGGTGGGCAGCGTTGTCCTCTTCTTCGCCCTTGAGCAGTGGGCGTCCGGGGCGTTTGCGGTGCGGGACGATCAGGCCGGTGTTGAGGTAGGCCCCGTCACCGAGCACCGTCACATCCTCGCAGTGCGCTGCCAGCCCGGAGTGCCGCCAGGCGTGCGCGTCCGCGGTGGTGCCCGGCAGCGGACGGGCCGCGGCCACCACGAGCCGGGTGTCCGCGTCCACGATGACCTGCACATTCGCCGAGAACCGGTAGTTACGCGAGGACGCGCCCACCCTCCGGTCGCGGACCGGGACCAGCGTGCCGTCCACGATCCACAGCCGGTCTGCGGCATCGGCCGGCCGGGAGAGGGGTTCGAGCGCGAGCAGCGGTCCCAGCCGCTGGATGACCCGGCCCACCGTGGACGAGGAGACGCCGAACAGCGGGCCCAGCTGCCGCATAGTCAGGTTGGTGCGGTAGTATACCGCGACCATCAGTACTCGCTCGGCCAGCGGCAACGACCACGGCCGACCCCGGAGGGTGCCGTTGCCGCCCCGCTCCCGGACCACCTTCAACAGACCCGAAAACTGCGTCACTCGCAGCCCGGTGAACGTCTCCACCCACACCCGCTCAGCCCTCAACACCCCGGCCATACAAAGAAGATGCCCAGCTCACGGCCTTGTGCAACACCCTTTAGGGGCTCGCAGAGAATCAACATGCTGATTTGATCTGCTGGGAGCTGCTGTTCGCGAGGAACGCGGTGACGTCGGCGGGCGTGTGGAACCTGGCTGTCGAGGGTGGGATGGTGTGGCCGTGCTCGGCCAGGAGGGGCTGGACTTGGTGAACGGCCCTGGTGAGGGTGCTGCCGTT
>NZ_JAKEIP010000011.1 GCF_021474425.1 Streptomyces muensis
ACGTACAAGTGCCCCTCCGACACCTCGCAGACCTGCATGAAGGGCGGCGCCTACTCGGCGCCCGCGCTCGCGCTGCGCACCAAGGGCGACACCGCCGAGGAGGTCGCCAAGGCGGACATCGAGGCGAACGCCGAGGAGTCCTACGGCAAGGGGTACGGAGAGATCGCCTCGCACGACGTGCTGGCCTCCAAGGCGGTGACCGTGGCCGGGCAGAAGGGCTACCTCGTGCGGTGGAAGGCCGTCACGAGCAAGGGGTCCGACGGCTACGTCGAGTCGCTCGCCTTCCCCTCGCCCGTCAACGAGCGGCAGATCGTCGTCGTCCGCTTCGGCGTCGACGTCAGCGAGGGCCAGGCCGTCCTCGACGAGATAGCCAAGGGCATCAAGGTCGCCACGGGCGGCGGCAACGGCCAGGACGTCTGACGCCCGGCGTCCGGCGTCCGGCGTCCGGCAATGACACGGCCGGGTGGGGCGCCCCTCCGCTCAAGAGGAACCCCACCCGGCCGGGTGGTGCGCGCCGCCCCCGTCCCCACGGTGCGGCGCGGATCAGGTCACCGTCCAGTCATCCCGTGGACGGCGTCCTGAGTCTCAGGTGAGGCCGAGTGCGGGCAGCACGGCGGCCTCCACGAACCGGACGAGATAGTCGGGGTCGGCGTCCTCGCCCTCCAGCACGGGCCGGGCCCGCAGCACGCCGAAGATCTGGGCGGGGACGTACTCCAGGGCGGGATGGTCGGCGGCGACCTCCCCGCGCTCCACGCCCCGCCGGAGGATCTGCCGCAGCGCGTCGATCTCCGGGTCGATGAGCGCCTCGCGCAGCGCGCACTTCAGTTCCGGGTCCTCCATCACGGCGTGCCCCAGTGCCTGGAACAGCCGGGTGTCCTTGCCGGACCAGGCCCCCGCGGCCCGCGCCGCCTCGCGCAGGTCACCGGCGAGCGTGCCGGTGTCGATGCCCTCGAAGCGCGTGAGCCGGCTGGCCCGCAGGGCCGCCGCGACGAACTGGGGTTTGGTCCTCCACTGCCGGTACAGCGTGGACTTGCTGCACCGGGTGCTGCTGGCGACGCCCTCCATGGTGACGGCGTCATAACCGCACGCGCGGATCTGTTCGAGCACGGCGTCGAAGAACTCCTGCTCACGCTCGGGCGTGATCTTGGAGCGGCGCGAGGCGACGACCGTCTCCGGTCCGTCCGCGGCCTGCGACGTCATCGCTCTTCTCCTGACTTCCGGTGTGTCGTACGTCTATCGATACGCCACTGTACCGGAACGCTTCCGTATCGGTACAGTGACGTATCGGTACAGCAGCGTTTCGGTACATTGACGTTTCGGCACATCGACGTTTCGGTACGCCGTCGTATCGATGAGTTCGCCGGGTGCCACAGGTACCACCCAGCACCACCCACCGTTCGGCGAAAGGCCGGGGGAACATGAATGGCCGCACCGAGGCTGATCGGACGGAGACCGACGCGATAGCGCGGCCCCCACTCGTCCGGGAGCTCCTGCTCGTCGCAGGGCTCTTCCTCGTCTACAAGTTCGGCCGGCAGCTGGTCTCCGGCCACACCGGCGAGGCGTTCCGCAACGCGGACCGGGTGTGGGACCTGGAACGGGCCGTCCACCTGCCCGGCGAGGGCTCGGTGCAGCATCTGCTGCTGCACGGCGACACGCTGATACACATCGCGAACACCTACTACGCGACCGTCCACTTCCCGGCGACCGCGGCCTTCCTGGTCTGGCTGTACCTGCGCCGCCCCGCCCACTACGTCTGGGCCCGCCGCGTCCTCGCCGCCGTCACCGCCGCCGCCCTGGTGGTCCATCTGACGTTCCCGCTGGCCCCGCCCCGCATGCTCGCCGCGACCGGCCTGATCGACACCGGCCGGGTCTACGGCCCCTCCGTGTACGGCTCGCCCCAGACCGACCACCTCTCGAACCAGTTCGCGGCGATGCCCTCCCTGCACTTCGGCTGGGCCCTGATGGTGGCGATCGGCCTGATCGTGGCGACCCGCTCCCGCCGGCGCTGGCTGTGGCTGCTCCACCCGCTGCTGACCCTGCTGGTCATCGTGGGCACGGCCAACCACTACTGGCTCGACGCGATCGTGGCGACGGCCATGCTCGGCATCGCGCTCGCGGTCATCCAGGTCCCGCGGCGCACGGCGACCACGGCCGGACGCGGCACCCGCGAGCTCGCACCGGCAGCCCCTGACGCGAGCGCCGACGACGAAGCCGTACTCGTGGGAGCGGGCCGATGAACGCCACCCTGATCGCCGTCGTCCTGTCCCTGTTCTCCGCGGTCGCCTACGCCGCCGCGGCCGTCGCCCAGGAGCGGCTGGCCTCCCGCGCCCCGGGAACGAGCCTGATCCGGCTGCTGCGGTCCGGCGCCTGGTGGGGAGCCGTCCTCCTCAACGGCTCCGGCGCGCTGCTGCACGTCGTGGCCCTGAAGTACGGTCCGCTGACCGTGGTGCAGCCGCTCGGCGCGCTCACCCTGGTGGCCGCGGTGCCGCTGGGCGCGCGCGTCGCCGGCCGGCGGGTCAGCGCGGTCGAGTGGCGCGGTACGGCGCTGACGCTCGCCGGTCTGGCGGCGATCCTCGTCACGGCGTCCGGGCCCGCGCCCGAGGAGGTGCTGAGCACCTCCGAGGCGGTGGCGGTCGCAGCCGTGACGGTGGCACTGATCGGCATGCTGTCGCGGCCGGGCGCCCGGCCGGGGCTGCGGCACGCGACCGCGTCCGGTTTCGCCTCCGGGGTGGGCTCGGCGCTCACACAGACCGTGACCGTGGCCATGACGGACCACTCCGCCCCACTGCTCAGCCCGCAGGTGATCGGGGTGGCGCTGCTGGTCGCCGCCCTCGCGGCGAGCGGGCTGCTGCTGTCGCAGACCGCCTACCAGGGCGGCCTCGGCGCTCCGCTCGCGATGGTGACCCTGGCGAACCCGCTGGCGGCCGCGGTGATCGGCCTGGTGCTGCTGGGCGAGCGGTTGCAGGGCGGCGCGGAGGGGGTACTCCTCGCGCTGGCCGGGGCGGGCCTGGCGTCCTGGGGCGTGGTCCTGCTGAGCCGGGCGACTCCCGAACCGGGCGTCATGAAGTCCCGCGAGACGAACGGCAAAGACCCGGTGGCCCCACGAACTCCCCGCACGGCAGCGCCGCAAAAGGGGCGCGGGCCGTATCGATTCGCGGCTCCGCCGCGTGGGCGCGACCAACCACGTTTTACCCGCACCCGACGAACAATCCGACGCGGCACCCCCGTAGTCGCCTCCGTAGTCGCCCCCGCCCAGGAACCGGCGTTGGTGCCCCGGCAACCGGAACCGAGGCACCTCACACCACTCTGAGCAACACCCCTGTCCGGGCTACTCGGTGATGATCGCCGGATCGCTCACACCCGGCCGCCCGTTCTCGACATGCCCGGCGAACCGCCGCAGGAACGCCGGGTCCGCGTCAGCGGTCACGGTCAGGTCGTACCAGCGCCGGCTCCCGGCGAGGTCGACCGTGCGGCACACCGTGGCGCCGGGCCGCACCGTCACCGTCGTGGCCCGACCCCCGTATCCGTTGGCGATCTTCAGCCGGACGCTCGCCGCTCCCTTGTTGGTGAAGGTCAGCTCGACGTCGTCCCCGGTGTGCCGGGCCGTGACCTCGGGTCCGGCCGTCTTGTTCGAGCCCTTGAACCAGCGCACGAAACCGCCGGGGCCGTGCACGGTCAGGTCATAGGAACCGTTGGAGTACGCCGAGTTCCAGGTGTCCGCGATGCTCTTGCCGGCCTCGGTGGTGTACGTCCAGGGGCCGTCGGTGCGGTTGCCGGAGGTGACGTGGAAGGCGGCACCGGCCTTGGCGCCGGAGGCGAAGGTGAGCGTGAACCTGCCGGCCGCCGCGTCGACGGAACCGTCCACGTGCGGGGCGTACTTGAGCGGCCGGGTCGGGCGCAGGCCGCGCTCCTGGCGGGGCATGTCCGGGTCGGCCGGCGGGGTCGGCTTGTAGTCGGGGTGCCGCTCGCGGTCCTGCGGCTCGTACTCGTCCGTCCCCGGCAGGGCGGCCGGACGGCTGTCCTTGCGGGAGAAGTCGAAGGCCGAGGTCAGGTCGCCGCAGATGGCCCGGCGCCAGGGGGAGATGTTCGTCTCCCGCACGCCGAAGCGGCGTTCCATGAACCGCAGGATCGAGGTGTGGTCGAGGGTCTCGGAGGTGACGTAGCCGCCCTTGCTCCACGGTGAGACGACCAGCATCGGCACGCGCGGGCCGAGGCCGTAGGGGCCGGCCGGGCGGTTGCTGTCGCCCTTGTAGAGGTCGGGCGAGACGTCGACGGTGGACTTGCCCCGGGAGGCGTCCTTCGGCGGCAGCGGCGGCACGACGTGGTCGAAGAAGCCGTCGTTCTCGTCGTAGGTGATGAACAGGGCCGTCTTCGACCAGACCTCCGGGTTGGCGGTGAGGGCGTCCAGGACCTGCGCGATGTACCAGGCGCCGTAGTTCGACGGCCAGTTGGAGTGCTCGGAGAAGGCCTCGGGGGCGGCGATCCAGGAGATCTGCGGCAGCTTGCCGGCCTTGACGTCGGCCTTCAGGCGGTCGAAGTAGCCGTCGCCGCTCTTGGCGTCGGTGCCGGTGCGGGCCTTGTCGTACCAGGGGTCGCCCGGCTTGGCCTCGCGGTACTTGTTGAAGTACAGCAGCGAGTTGTCGCCGTAGTTGCCCCGGTAGGCGTCCTCGATCCAGCCCCAGGAGCCGGCCGCGTCCAGGCCGTCGCCGATGTCCTGGTAGATCTTCCAGGAGATACCGGCCTGCTCCAGGCGCTCGGGGTAGGTCGTCCAGCCGTAGCCGAGCTCGTCGTTGCCGAGGACCGGGCCGCCGCCAGTGCCGTCGTTGCCCGTGTATCCCGTCCACATGTAGTAGCGGTTCGGGTCGGTGGAGCCGATGAACGAGCAGTGGTAGGCGTCGCAGACCGTGAAGGCGTCGGCGAGGGCGTAGTGGAACGGGATGTCCTCGCGGGTCAGGTACGCCATGGTCGTGGTGCCCTTGGCGGGGATCCACTTGTCGTACTTGCCGCCGTTGTAGGCCTGCTGGCCGTCGGTCCAGCCGTGCGGGAGGCCCTCCAGGAACTGCATGCCGAGGTCGTCGGCGGTCGGGTGGAACGGCAGGATGTCCTTGGTGCCGTCCGACTGGTGCCAGTTCGACTTGCCGTTGTCGAGCTTCACCGGGCGCGGGTCACCGAAGCCGCGGACGCCGCGCAGCTTGCCGAAGTAGTGGTCGAAGGAACGGTTCTCCTGCATCAGGACGACAATGTGCTCGACATCCTCGATCGACCCGGTGCGGTGGTTCCCCGGGATCGCTGCGGCCCGCTGGATGCTGCTCGACAGAGCCGTGAACGCCGTGGTCGCGCCCGCGAGTTGAAGGAATCTGCGGCGATTGACTTCGGGCATGAGAGAGGGACCTCTTCCCATAGGGGGTGATTTGACCGCCGGCTGGTGACGGAAGCCGCGCGGAAGGAGTGTTCCAGGAGCACCAAACGTCAGGGAAGGGTCCGGTGGCGCTCGTGTGAAAGTCGTCGGTACGGGAGGTGTGCCGGGACTCGGGTGCGGGGATGGTCGCGATCATGACAGAGACGACGCGCACGGATTCCCCGCCGACGAATCGGCCCGTACGCCAGCTCCTCGCCGCCTCGGTCGGCAACGCCGTGGAGTGGTACGACTGGTACGCCTACACCTTCCTCGCCACCTACATCGCGGCCGAGGTCTTCCCGAAGAGCGCGGACAACTCCCTGGTGCCGCTGCTCTCGACGTTCGCCGTCTTCGCGGTGGGCTTCTTCATGCGGCCGGTGGGCGGGCTGCTGATGGGCGCCGTCGCGGACCGCCGCGGCCGGCGCGCCGCGCTGACCGTGACCATTCTGCTGATGGGCGGCAGCAGTCTGCTGGTCGGTCTGACCCCGACCTACGAGACGGCCGGTGTCCTCGCCCCGGTGATCCTGGTCCTGGCGCGGCTGCTCCAAGGCCTGTCCGTGGGCGGCGAGTTCGCGGCGTCGACGACGTTCCTGGTCGAGTCGGCGGGTCCTGGCAGGCGCGGACTGTTCTCCAGCTTCCAGTACGTGTCGACGACGGCCGGGCAGCTGGTCGCCTCGGGTATCGCGACTCTGCTGGTGGACACGCTGAGCGACGGGCAGATGAACGGCTGGGGCTGGCGGGTGCCGTTCGTGCTCGGGGCCGTGCTCAGCCTGGTCGGCTTCTGGATCCGGCAGGGCGCCGAGGAGACCAGGAGCGCCGAGCAGCGACAGGCCCCGCGTCCGGGCCTGTTGGAGGCGCTGCGCCGCCATCCGCGCCAGTCCCTGCTGATCTGCGGCATCACCGCGGGCGGCACCATCGCGTACTACACCTGGACGTCGTACCTGCCGACGTACGCCGAACTCAACGCGGGCATCGAGAAGTCGGACGCGTTGCTCGCGGGCACGATCTCGCTGGCCTTCTTCGGCCTGCTCCAGCCGCTCGGCGGCCTCCTCTCCGACCGCTTCGGCCGTCGCCCGCTCCTCCTCTTCTTCGGTCTGGGCTTCGCCCTGCTCACCGTCCCGCTGCTGCACGCCCTGCACGACTCGTTCGTGACGCTGCTGCTCGTGCAGTGCGCGGGCATGGTGCTGCTGACCGGGTTCACCTCGATCAGCGCGGCCGTGAACGCCGAGGTGTTCCCGCCGCGGGTGCGGGCGGCCGGCATCGGGTTCCCGTACTCGCTGACGGTCGCCATGTTCGGCGGTACGGCGCCGTACGTCGGCACCCTGTTCAAGGAGCTGGGTCACACGGACCTCTTCCCCTGGTACGTCGCCGTCCTGTGCCTGGGCTCGTCGCTGGTGTATCTGCGGCTGCCCGAGACCGCGCACCGGCCGCTGGAACGGTGACCGAGGCTCCTGATCAGCCCGTCACGGCTGCCGTGCCGGGCGTCTCACAGCGAGGCCCCGGCGCACTGGACGAGGTGCTGGCCGGTGATCGCGCCGCCCTCCGGGCCGAGGAGGAAGGCGGTGAGGCCGGCGACCTCGTCGGGCGAGACCAGCCGGCCGAGCGGCGGGAGGGCCGGAGGCGTGTGGGCGCGGCCGGGGTCGGACAGCATCGGGGTGTCGGTCGGGCCGGGGGCGACGACGTTGACGGTGATGCCGCGGCCGGCCAGTTCGGTGGCCCAGGAACGGGCGAGCGCGGGCAGCGCGGCCTTGGTCGCGGCGTACTGGCTCTTGCCGGGCACACCGGTGGCCGTACGACTGCCGACGAGGACGACCCGGGCGCCGTCGGGCAGGCGGTCGGCGAGCGTGTCGAGGAGGACGGTGGCGGCCTGGACGTGGACCCGCCACATCAGCTCGCCGTCATCGGCCGACAACTCGCCCAACGGTGCGGAGCGTTGGAGCCCGGCGGCGTGCACCACCGCGTCCGGGGCGGGTACGTCGTGGAGGACCGGCGGCAGTGCGGCGGGCTCGGCCAGGTCCGCCCGGAGCCAGGTGAGGCCGAATGCGAGGGCCGGACGGCGGCGGCTGATTCCGGTGACCTGCCAGCCGTCCCGCAGCAGACGGCGGCAGATCGCCTCTCCGATGCCCGAGCTGACGCCGGTGACGAGGGCGTGGCGGCTGTGCTCACCGTTCGGCTCGGTCATGCGGCGTCCGGCTCGGTGGGCGGCGGTACCTCGGTCAGTACCACCTGGATGTCGCGCCCGCGCAGTTCGGCCACGATCGACGGGTCGGCGGCGGCGTCCGTGATCAGGGTCCAGCCTGCGGGCAGCGTCGCCCAGGCGTGGAAGGGGCGGCGGCCGAGCTTGGCCGCGTGGGCGAGGACGTACACCTGGTCGGCGCGCCGGGCCATCAGTTCCTTCAGCCGGGTCTGGCGCAGGTCGGCCTCGCAGATGCCGTGCTCGGGCGAGATGCCGTCGGTGCCGAGGAAGACGCGGTCGAACGTCATCCGTTCCAGCGCGGCCTCGGTCAGCGGGCCGACGAAGCCCTGGCTGAGCGGTCGCAGGGTGCCGCCGAGGCATTCGACGTGGACCGTCTCGACGTCGGAGAGCTCCTGAAGGGCCGTCAGTCCTGTGGTGGCGACGGTGAGTTCCTTCGCCGAGCGCAGTTCGTGGGCGAGGGCGCCCACGGTCGATCCGGCGTCGAGCAGGACGGTCTCGCCCGCGCGCACCTCGGCTGCGGCCCGGCGTGCGATGGCCCGCTTCGCCTCGAACGCCTCACCCGTGCGCTGCCTGAGCGACGCCTCGGGGTGGGCGGTCAGCGCCATGGCGCCGCCGTAGGTGCGGGCGAGCCGCCCGTCGGCGGTGAGCTTGGCGAGGTCGCGGCGGATGGTGGAGGCGGTGACGCCGAAGCGCTGGGAGAGCTCTTCGACGCTGGTCAGGCCGGTCGTGGTGGCCAGGTGCAGGATCCGGTCTCGCCGGGCCTGGGATCCGTTGGGAGACATCTGTCGTGGCGTCCTTCGCTGCGGGTGCCGCCGGCCTGCGGCGGTCTCGGTGGGCCGGTCGGCAAAGGGGTCAGGGGGCCGGTACGGACGACATCTCGGCTGCCTGGCGCAGGGCCTCGACCATGCTACCGGCCTCGGCGATTCCCTTGCCCGCGATGTCGAAGGCCGTTCCGTGGTCGACGGAGGTGCGGATGACGGGCAGGCCCACGGTCATGTTGACGCCGGCCTCGATGCCCAGCACCTTCACCGGGCCGTGTCCCTGGTCGTGGTACATGGCGACGATCAGGTCGTAGTCGCCGCGCCCGGCGAGGAAGAAGGCCGTGTCGGCGGGGAGCGGACCGCGCGCGTCGATGCCGTCGGCGCGCAGCACCTCCAGGGCGGGGACGATCTTCTCCTCCTCCTCGCCGTAGCCGAACAGGCCGTTCTCGCCGGCGTGCGGGTTGATGCCGCAGACGCCGATGACCGGGTTCGCGACGCCCGCCCGCACCATCGCCTCGTGGCCGCGGCGCACGGTGCGTTCCACGAGGCCGGGCTCGATGCGGTTGACGGCGTCGATCAGGCCGATGTGGGTGGTGACGTGGATGACCTTCACCTTGGGCGTCGACAGCATCATCGACACCTCGGCGACACCGGTGAGGTGGGCCAGCAGTTCGGTGTGCCCCGGGTAGACGTGTCCGGCCGCGTGCAGGGCCTCCTTGTTGAGCGGTGCGGTGCAGATGCCGTGCACGGCGCCCTTCATCGCGAGGTCGGCGGCCACCCGTACGTAGTGGTAGGCGCCCTCGCCCGCGACCGGGGACAGTTCGCCCCAGGGCAGGTCGGCGGGGAGCAGGCCGAGGTCGACGACGTTGATGCGGCCCGGCGTGAACTCGGCCTCGTCCGGGGCTGCCACGGGGACGATGTCGCAGTCGACGCCCAGGATCGCGGCGGCCTGCCGCAGCCGTTCGGCGTCACCGACGACGACGGGTCGGCAGCGGGCGAGGGTGTCCGGGTGCAGCAGCGCCGGGACGATCACCTCGGGGCCGATGCCCGCGCCGTCTCCCATGGTCACCGCGATCAGCGGCAGAAGGCGGCGGTCGCCGGCGGTGGGGGTGGCGTTCACCAGGGAGTCTCCTTGCAGTGAAGGGGGTTGGAGGGCCGCGGCGATCCGCAGCAGCGAGTCGGTGTCGCCGAAGCTGCCGGGCCGGGTGACGACGTGGCGGCCGTCGGGGGTGCGGGAGCGGACGGCACCGTGGTGGATCCGGCCGAGCGGCGTCAGGTACGGAACACCGAGGGCGTCGAGCACGCGGCGAGCGGTCTCGCCGCCGGTCAGGACAAGGTCGGCGTCGTCGGCGTGGTCGGCGGCGAGGCGCGCGAGTGCGTGCACCGCGCGGCGCGCCGAACCGGGCCGGACGCCTCGGGTGTTGTCGATGCTGAGGACGGTCACGTCCGACGTGCCGTCAAGGACGGGTCGTGCCGCGGAAGATGACGGCTCATCGAGCGATACGGCGATGTGGTGCGCCCCGCGCTCGGTGAGTTGCGCGATCTGCGCAGTCGCGGTGGGTTCGGCGGTGCCCACGACGACCAGGAGGGGACGCCGCCCGCGCCGTGGCGGAGTCGAAGGCGCCGCCGTGGCCGGTTCCGGTGCCGGCAGGCGTCCGACCGCCGCGGCGAGCCCGCCCGTGCCGAGCAGCCGGACGCCCGAGCCGCAGGCGAGGGCCGCTTCGGCGATCAGATCCAGGTCGGCGTCCGTCTCGGCGTCGCAGAGCGGAAGGCGGCCGGCGGTGAACGCCTCGCGCAGCACCCGGGGCAGCCTCCCGCTCCGTACCGCCTCCAGCGGGACGACAGCCGTACGGCACTCGGCGGCGTCCCCACCGGGCCCGAGCGCCTCGGCCACCGACCGCGGGGGCGCCGCCGCCTCCGCCCGCCAGGCGTCCGTGGTGTGCAGGGGGACGCCGTCGAGGTGGACCACGCCCTCGCGGACCGTACGGCCCAGGGCCGGCAGGGCCGTGGCGACGACGACACCTTCGGCGCCGTCCGTGAAGGCGGCCGTCTCGGCGGCGAGGTTGCCCCGCAGCAGGGAGTCGACCTTCTTCAGGACCAGGGTGCCGGCGGGTACGCCGTGCAGGGCCTCGCGCACCCGTCGGGCCGCGTCGGCCGGGGGCAGGCCGCGGGTGTCGAGGTCGACCACGAGGGGCCGGTCGTCCGGCGGCGTGGACCAGGGCGTGGGGCCGAGCACGATCCGGCCGCCCGGGACACCGAGCGCCACGGCGGTCTCCGCCGCTCCGGACAGGTCGTCGGCGAGGGCGAGGAGGCGGCGCGGCGCCCGGGTGTCGCGCAGAGGGAAGGACATGTCCGCCTCCTGGGGCCTCGGTCGAAGAGCAGGCACACGGGGTGCCTCGGCGGCTCGATGATGACACAGGTTGCGCGATCTGCGCGAGACCTCTTGCGCGATCCGCGCAAGCGTGGAACGGTTTTGGCCGCGACAGAACCGGTGGCGTCCCGAAGGACAGGCCGCCGCCCCGAGCCGGTCGCCGCACCAGAATCCCCGAGAGGTCGACGATGACCCGAACTCCCCCGAGTGAGACGCTGAGCCGTCGCACCCTGCTGCGCGTCGGCGCCGCGGGCGGCGCAGGTCTCGCCCTCTCCCCGCTGGCCGCCTGCGCAGGACCCACCGGCGCCCCCGGCCCCGGCACCCTCACGCTCGGGCTGAACCGGTCCCTGGTCAGCCTGGACAACAAGCTCAACCAGTTCGACGCCGCGGTGACCGTGCAGCGGGCCGTGCGCCAGGCGCTGACGGCGATCGGGCCCGGCATGAAGCCCACACTGGTCCTCGCCGACCGGTTCGAGATGACCGCGCCCACGACGTGGAGCGTCCGGCTGCGCGAAGGGATCCGCTACTCCGACGGCCGCCCGGTGACCGTCGAGGACGTGACCACGGCCGTGCGGATGTACGGCGAGGTCGCCGGCTCGTTCATCCTCGGCCTGTTCCCGGAGCTGCCGCGCGTCGAGGCGACCGGCGGGCGCACCTTCCTGCTCCACACCCGTGAGCCGGTGCCCGTTCTCGACCGGCTGATGGCCAACATCCTCATCACGCCGGCGAAGGACAACCGCCCCGAGGAACTGCGCTCCGGCGTCGGCACCGGCCCCTACCGGGTGGTCAGCGCCAACAGCGGGGCCGGCGAGTACACCCTCGCGCGGGTCCCCGACTACTGGGGCCGGCGGCCGCCGGTCGAGCGGGTCCGGGTCCGCTTCGTACCGGAGGAGTCCAGCCGGGTCGTCGCCCTGCGCAGCGGCGAACTGGACGTCATCGACACCATCACCCCCGACTCGGCGGAACAGCTCACCGGACTGCCCGGAGTGCACCTGGAGAAGACGTCCGGGGTACGGCTGTGCCAGCTCTTCTACAACTTCCGCAAACCGAAGACCCACCCGCTGTCCGACCCCCGGGTGCGCCAGGCGCTGACGTACGCCATCGACGGCGAGTCCCTCGTCCGGGACGTGCTCACCGACTCGGCGGAGCAGGCCCAGGGCGTCGTCCCGCTCTCCCTCCAGGGCGCCGAACGCACCGGCCGCTTCGTCCACGATCCGGCCCGCGCACGGCAGTTGCTGAAGTCGCTGGGCGCGGACGGGCTGCGGATCAGGATCATGTGGGAGTCCGGGGAGTTCGCCGCCGACACCTCCGTGATGGAGGCCGTCGCCGAGATGCTGAAGGACGTCGGCGTGCGGGCCTCCCTGCTCCAGTTCGAGCCCGGCGGCGACATCCTGAAGTGGCGTCAGGGCAAGGGCGGCGACTGGGACGTCATCGGCAACGGCTTCCCCGGCCCCACCGGCCAGGCCGTCACCATGCTCCAGGCGATGTACGCGGGGACCGCCGAGGACGAGCGCACCGGCGACGCGTTCATGGGCTACGTCAACCCCGCCATCGCCCGGCAGATCTCCGACGCCGCCACCGAGGCCGACCCCGCCGCACGCGACCGCAAGCTCGCCGCCGCCCAGCACGCGGTCTGGGACACCTGGCCCTGCATGTGGGCGTTCGTGCCGAAGACGCTGCTCGCCCGTCGCACCCGCGTGGAGGGCATCGGGCTGCTGCCGGTCAACTCCTACGACCTGACCGCCGTACGGCTGGAGGGCTGAGCCGTGTCGAAGTACCTCGCCCGCCGTCTGGGCCAGAGTCTGCTCACCGTCTTCCTGACGATCTCCACCGTGTTCGTACTGGTCCGGCTGGCGCCCGGCGACCCCGCCTCCGCGTACGCAGGGCCGACCGCCACCAGCGACGACCTGGCCCGGATCCGCGAACAGTTCGGCCTCGACAAGCCCTTGATCAGCCAGTACGGCATCTTCCTGCGTGACCTGCTGACCGGCGATCTCGGCACCAGCTACTCCTTCCACTCCTCCGCGCTCGACGTCGTCCTGGACCGCATGCCGTACACGATCACGCTGTCCGTCGCGGCCATCGCCGTCACGGTGGCCGTCGCCGTGCCGCTCGGCGTGTGGATGGCCCGCCGCGCGGACACATCGCGCGAACTCGGCGCCAACGTCCTCACCATCGCCGGACAGTCCATGCCGGACTTCTGGACCGGCGTGATGCTGCTGACCGTCTTCGCCGTGCTGCTGCCGGTGCTGCCCGCCTCCGGGTTCACCTCCTGGAGCGGTCTGATCCTGCCCACGGTCACCATCGCGGTCCTCCAACTCGCCCTGATCTCCAGGCTGGTGCGGCGCGAGATGACCACGGCGCTCGCCTCGCCGTACATCACCGTGGCCCGCTCGCGCGGTGTCTCCGAGCGGGCCCTGACCTGGCGCTACGCCCTCGCCAACTCGGCCGTCCCGCTGGTCACCGCGGTCGGCACCCGCTTCGCGGCGCTGCTCAACGGCGTGGTCGTGGTCGAGGTCGTCTTCGGCTGGCCCGGCGTCGGCTCCCTCGTGGTCCGCGCCCTGGAGACCCGTGACTACCCGCTCATCCAGGCCACCGTCCTGGTCACGGCGACCCTCGCCATCCTCGTGCAACTCCTCGTCGACCTCGCCTACCCGCTGCTCGACCCGCGGGTACGACTCGGAAAGGCGGCCTGAGCCATGACCACCACCGTGGCCGATCCGGCCCGTCCTGAACGGCCGAGCGCCGTCACCACCCGGCAGCTCGCCCGCTCCACCGCCGCCCGGCAGCGGCGCAGCGCCCGGATCAAGCTGTGGGCCGGAGCCGTCTGCACCGCGCTGGTCGCCCTGCCGGTGGCCCTGGCGAGCCTGCTGCCGCTGCCGGACCCGAACGCCCAGGACCTGTCCCGGCGCCGGCTGGCCCCGTTCACCGACGGGCACCTCTTCGGCACCGACCAGCTCGGCCGCGACCTGCTGTCCCGTCTGCTGCACGGCGGTCAGGTGTCGCTGTCGGTCGGCATCCTCGCGGTCATCGTCTCCGGTCTCATCGGGATCGCGGCGGGCTCGACGGCCGGCTACTTCGGGGGCTGGGTCGACGCGGTCGTCAGCCGGTTCCTCGAAGCCCAGCTGGCGCTGCCCCTGCTGATGATGCTGCTGCTCGTGGTCGCGCTCTTCGGCCCGTCGGTCACCGTCATCACCTGCGTGATCGCCGTCGCCCAGTGGCCCGAGGTCGCCCGGCTGACCCGCTCCCTGGTCCTCGTGGAACGCGAGAAACCGTACGTGGCGGCGGCCCGGCTGCTCGGGATGCGCAGTTGGTCCGTGCTGGCCCGGCACATCGTGCCCAACATCGTGCGCCCCGCGAGCCTGGTGATCCTGTTGCTGCTCGCCCAGGCCGTGCTCCTGGAGAGCGCGCTGAGCTTCCTGGGCGCCGGACCGCAGCGGCCGTTCGCCACCTGGGGCCGCATCATCTCCGACGGCCAGGACTACATCACCACCTCCTGGTGGCTGGTCACCCTCCCCGGCCTGGTCATCGCCCTCCTCGTGGTCGGCGTCAACCTCCTCGGCGACGGCCTGCGCGACCGCGTCCGTACGACGAAGCCGACCAAGCTCGCGAAGGGAGCCTGAGTCATGACCTCTCCGGCTCGCGACCCGCTGCTGGAGGTCGAGGACCTCCAGATCGAACTGGTCACCCACCGCGGGGTCGTCCGCGCCGTCGACGGCGTCAGCTTCACCGTCGGACGTGGCGAGACGGTCACCCTCATCGGCGAGTCCGGCTCCGGCAAGTCCACCACCGCGATGGGCGTGCTGCGGCTGCTGCCCGAGGGACTCGCCGTGCTGTCCGGTGCCGCCCGTATCGGCGGCGAGGACGTCGTCGCCGACCCTGACGCGGCCCGTCGGGCACGCGGCCGCACGGTGTCCCTGATCCCGCAGGACCCGATGACCGCCCTGAGTCCCGTCCACACCGTCGGCCGGCAGCTCGGCGACGCCCTGCGGCTGCGCCACCCCGAGCTGTCCCGGGCCGAAGCGCGGGAACGCGGCACCCAACTCCTCGACCAGGTACGGATCACCAAGCCCGAGACCCGCTGGAAGGCGTACCCGCACCAGTTCTCCGGCGGCATGCTGCAGCGCATCCTCATCGCCATCGCCCTGGCCGCCGAACCGCGGCTGCTGGTCGCCGACGAACCCACCTCCGCCCTGGACGCCACCGTCCAGGCGAGCATCCTTGACCTGCTCATGGACCTCCAGGAACGCACCGGCGTCGGCATGCTGATGATCACCCACGACCTCGGCGTCGCCCGTCTGGTGTCCGACCGCATCCACGTCATGAAGGAGGGCCGGTTCGTGGAGTCGGGGCCGGCCGAGCAGATCGTCGAGCGGCCCGCGCACGCGTACACCCGCAAGCTGCTCGCGGCCGTCCCGAGCCTCGGGCCCTGGGACGAGGACGGGCTCACCGACCACACCCCGTTGGGAGCCGCACGATGAGCCGTCCGGCAGCACAGTCCCCGTTCCTCGACGTCGAGGACCTCGTCGTCGACTACTCCACCCCGGCCGGCCCCGTACGCGCCGTGGACCACGTCAGTTTCGGCGTGCCGCGCGGCGGGTCGCTCGCGGTCGTCGGCGAGTCGGGCTGCGGCAAGTCGACCCTGGCCCGCGCGATCGTACGGCTGCTGAAGCCGGCGGCCGGACGGCTCGTGCTGGACGGCACCGACCTCGCCACGCTGTCCGAGCGACGGCTGCGGCCACTGCGGCGCCGGGTGCAGATGGTCTTCCAGGACCCGTACGGCTCCCTCGACCCGCATCTGACCGCCGAGGAGATCGTGGCGGAACCGCTGCGCCTGGCCGGCGTGCGGGACAAGGGCGAACGTCGTCGCCGCGCCGGCGAGTTGCTCGACCGCGTCGGGCTGCCGACCACGGCACGGGAGCGCCGGCCGGCCGAGTTCTCCGGTGGGCAGCGGCAGCGTATCGGCATCGCCCGTGCCCTGGCCTCCGAGCCGGATCTCCTGGTGTGCGACGAGGCCACCTCCGCCCTCGACGTGTCCGTGCAGGCCCAAGTCCTCGATCTGCTAAGGGAGTTGCAGGCGGAGACCGGCATCACGTACATCGTCATCGCCCACCACCTCGGCGTGGTGAGTGAGATCAGCGACGATGTCGTCGTACTGAAGGCGGGACGGGTCGTCGAGAGCGGTCCCACCGCGGCCGTGCTCTCCTCGCCCGCCGACCCCTACACCCGCGCGCTGCGGCGCGCCGCACTGGACCCCACGGCGATCCGGGGGCTCAAACCCCGCGCGGCCGCGGCCCCGGCCGCGGCGGCCGTCTCATCGGAAGGAACCGGCAAGTGACCACCGGCATCGAACTGCCGAACGTACCCGTGCCCCTGTCCCGTCTCGTGCTCGGCACCATGACCTTCGGCGACACCGTCGACCATAAGGGCGCGGCGGACATGCTCGCGGTGGCGCTGGACGCCGGTGTCACCGGCGTGGACACCGCCAACGGCTACGCGGGCGGAGAGAGCGAGCGCATCCTCGCCGAGCTGCTGCCCGCCCACCGCGACCGGATCGTGCTCGCCACCAAGGCCGGCATCCCGCACCCCGACCAGGGCGACCACGCCCCGCTGTCCGCGGCCGGGCTGCGGGCCGCCCTGGAGGGCAGCCTCAAGCGCCTGGGCACCGACCACGTCGACCTGTTCTATCTGCACCAGCCCGACCGGGCCACGCCGCCGGCCGAAACCCTCGCCACGGTCGCCGAGTTCGTGGCCGAGGGCAAGGTCCGCGCGCTCGGCGTCTCCAACTTCGCCGCCTGGCAGATCGCCGAGCTGGTGCGGGTCGCCGACGAGGTGGGCGCGCCGCGTCCGGTCGTGGCCCAGCAGCTGCACAACCTGCTCGCGCGCCGGATCGAGGAGGAGTACGTCGAGTACGCCGCCGTGACCGGTCTGCGCACCATGGTCTACAACCCGCTCGGCGGGGGCCTCCTCACCGGCCGCCACCGGTTCGAGCAGGCCCCGGACGCCGGCCGGTTCGGCGACTCCCGGCTCGCGGAGATGTACCGGGCCCGGTACTGGGACGAGCGCCTCTTCGACGCCGTCGCCGAGCTGACCCGGATCGCCGGCGAGGCCGGGCTGCCGCTCACCGAACTGGCCCTGCGCTGGCTGCTCGACCGGGACTCCACCGACGCCCTGCTGCTCGGCGGCTCCCGCACCGAACACCTGCGCGCCAACATCGCCGCCGCCCAGGCGGGTCCCCTGCCCGCCGACGTGACCGCCGCCTGCGACGCGGTCGGCGCCGCGCTGCGCGGCCCCATGCCCGCCTACAACCGCTGAACTCCCCCGCTGCGAAGGAACGCCCACCCATGACCCCGGCAGAGTTCACCACCGCCCTGCGCGCCCGCGAGCAACTCCTCGGCTACTGGAGCCTGTTGGACGCGCCCGTGGCCACCGAACGCATCGCCCGGCTCGGCTACGACTACGTCGCCCTGGACGCCCAGCACGGCCTGTTCGGCTACTCCGGCATGCTCAACAACCTGCTCGCGATCGACTGCAAAGGCTCCACCGCCGTCGGCCTGGTTCGGGTGGAGGCCAACGATCCGGCGCCGATCGGCCGGGCCCTGGACGCCGGCGCGACCGGAGTGATCGTGCCGCTGATCGACACCGCCACGCAGGCCGCCGAGGCCGTCGCCGCCGTCCGCTACCCGCCGCACGGCCGGCGCTCCTACGGCCCGATGCGCTCGGCCCTGCGAATCGGCCCCGACCCGGCCGACACGCACGACGCCACCGTCGTCCTCGCCATGATCGAGACGGCGGAGGGCCTCGCCAACGTCGCGGAGATCTGCGCGACGCCGGGCCTGGACGGCGTCTACGTCGGCCCCTCCGACCTGCGTATCGCGCTGGGCGGTGCCACCTCCACCGACCCGGCCCTGGCCGACACCTTCGAGGCCGCGCTCGTCACGATCCGCGAGGCGGCCGCGGGCGCGGGCATCGCCGCCGGCATCCACAACCCGGACGGGCCGAGCGCCGCCAAGCGCCTGGCCGAGGGCTTCACCTTCGCGACCGTCGCCTGCGACCTGGTCCACCTGGAGCAGGCCGCCCGCCACCATCTGACCTCGGCCCGCACCCCTGGAGCTACGCAGTGACGACCGCACTCCTCGACGCCTACGACCGCACCGACACCACCCTGCCCGCGCCGACGGTGCAGAGCCACGCGGCCAACCTCACCGTCCTGCCCGGCGGCGACCTCGGCTGCGTCTGGTTCGGCGGCACACAGGAGGGCATGGCCGACATCGCCGTGTGGTTCTCCCGGCTCGCGCCCGGCGCCACGACCTGGACCGACCCGGTCCGGCTCTCGGAGGACCCCACCCGCTCCGAGCAGAACCCCATCCTCTTCCCCACGCCCTCCGGCGCCCTGTGGCTGCTGCACACCGCCCAGCGGGGCGGCGACCAGGACACGGCGGAGGTACGACTGCGCGTCAGCCACGACGGCGGCACCACCTGGGACACGACCCGCACCCTGTTCCCGGCGACACCCGCGAACGGCGGCGTCTTCGTCCGCCAGCCCCCGGTCGTCCTGCCCACCGGCCGTCTCCTGCTGCCCGTCTTCCGCTGCGTGGTCACCCCCGGCGTGAAGTGGTCCGGCGACCTCGACACCAGCGCCGTGATGATCAGCGACGACGGGGGCACGACCTGGCGCGAGGAGTCCGTGCCCGGCTCCACGGGCCTGGTCCACATGAACGTCCACCGGCTGCCCGACGGCTCGTTGTGCGCCCTGTTCCGCAGCCGCCGCGCGGACCACGTCCACCGCTCCCTGTCAGTGGACGACGGAGACACCTGGAGCGAGCCCGAGCCGCTCGACCTGCCGAACAACAACTCATCGATCCAGTACGTCCCGTTGACCGACGGCCGACTGGCCCTCGTCTACAACCACAGCAGCGCCGCCGACGCCACCGACCGCCGCGTCTCCCTCTACGACGAGATCGACGACACGGGCGGGCTCGCCGACGGCAACGCCTCCGCCGCCTCGACGACCGCCACGGTCCAGCAGGCCGCCCCCTCCGCCGCGTTCTGGGGAGCACCACGTGCCCCGCTCAGCCTCGCCCTGTCCATCGACGGCGGCCACACCTGGCCGCTGCGCGCCGACCTCGTGACCGGCGACGGCCACTGCCTCACCAACAACTCCCGCGACGGCCTCAACCGCGAGCTGTCGTACCCCTCGATCACGCAGACCCCCGACGGCGCCCTGCACATCGCCTACACCCACCACCGCAAGGTCATCCGCCACATCCGGCTCACCCCTCGGAGGCGCTGATCAGCGGCCCATGCCGGCGGGCACGAGGGTGCGGTGAATCGGTCCCGTGCCGTGGGACAACGGCAGGCCGGTGGCCTGGTTGGCGTGGGAGATGATCTCCGCGGTGATGGAGACGGCTGTCTCCTCGGGTGTGCGGGCGCCGAGGTCGAGCCCGATCGGTGAGCGCAGCCGGGCCAGTCGCACCTCGGACACACCGGCTTCGCGGAGGCGGTGCAGGCGTTCGTCGTGGGTGCGCCGGGATCCCATCGCGCCGACGTAGCCGACGGGTAGGTTCAGAGCCAGTCGCAGCAGGGGGATGTCGAACTTGGCGTCGTGGGTGAGGACGCAGACGGCGGTGCGGGCGTCCACATGCGTGCGTTCGAGGTATCGGTGGGGCCAGTCGACCACGACCTCGTCCGCGTGCGGGAAGCGGGCACGCGTGGCGAAGACCGGGCGGGCGTCGCAGACGGTGACGTGGTAGCCGAGAAAGTGCCCGGCCTGGCTGAGGGCCGCGGCGAAGTCGACGGCGCCGAAGATCAGCATGCGCGGGCGGGACGCGTGGACATGGACGAGGACGGACAGCCTCTCGGGGCAGGTGCCCGCGTCGCCGCCGACCTCGACGCGGGCGGTACGTCCGGCCCGTAGAAGGGCACCCGTCTGTGCCGTAACCGCCCGGTCGACCTCCCCGTCGTCCAGGGTTCCGTGGGCTACGTCGCCGTCGCCGAGGAGGCACAAGGTGAGGCCGAGGAGTTCCTCGGGACCGTCGACGACCTGTGCCACGGCTGTGGGCCTGCCCCGTCGGACCTCTTCGAAGGCGGTGGCAAGGTGGGGCCGCGCTGCGGGGTCGACGCGCTGGACGAGGACGTCGAGTTCGCCGCCGCAGGTCAGCCCGACGGCGAAGGCGTCGTCGTCGGAGTAGCCGAACCAGGCGCGCTGGGGCGGACCCCCGTCCTTGAGGACCTGCTGGCACAGCTCGTAGACGGCGCCCTCGACACAGCCGCCGGAGATGCTGCCGACCGCGTTGCCGTCCATGTCCACGGCGACCGACGTACCGACCGGCAGAGGTGCGCTGCCGTGCACGTCGACCACGGTGGCCAGGGCGAAGGGGCGTGCCTCGCGGCACCAACTGTGCAGTGTGTCCGCGATGTTGAACATGGGCCTGTCTCCGTGGGTATGGGGAAGAGCCGCCGCCGCGCTCGACGGGGGCGCGGACGCGGCGGCGGCCCGGCTCAGATGAACGCCTCCGCTGTGATGGGCAACTCGCGGATACGGCGACCGGTGGCGTTGTGGACCGCGTTGGCCATGGCGGGCGCCACCCCGACCTGGACGATCTCTCCGATGCCCTTCACGCCGAGCGGGTCGGCGTCGGGGTCCTCGCCCTCCAGGTAGATGGCCCTGAGGTCGGGGATGTCGGCGTTGACCGGGACCAGGTAGTCGGCGAGGCTCGCGTTGACGATACGACCGTCGCGGTGGTCGGTGACCGTGTGTTCCAGCAGGGCCTGGCCGATGCCGCCGACCATGCCGCCCAGCGCCTGGCTGTCCGCCAGCTTGGGGCTGACGATGCGGCCCACGTCGTACACGCCGAGCATCCGCCGCACCCGTACCAGGCCGAGGGTGGCGTCGACGCCGACCTCGGTGAAGACCGCCCCGTAGGAGAAGTACGAGTGGCGCGCGGGCTCCGGCGCCCCGGCGTACGCGCCGTCGGCTTCGAGGTGGGTGAGCTCGTTGCGGGTCAGCAACCGCTGGTAGGTCTCGCCGCGCGTGGGGTTGCCCTGCACGTGCAGCCGGCCGGCGCGCACGACGACGTCCCCGGCCTCGACGCCGTACAGCGGCGACTCCTCGTCCTCGACGGCCAGCTTGATGGCCTGGCCGCGGACCTTGTTGCAGGCGTCGAGGACGGCGGAGCCGACGACGGTCATGGTCATCGAGCCGCCGTGCGGCGGGGTCGGCGGGTAGAGGGAGTCGCCGAGGCGGAAGGTCACCGTGCGCATGGTCAGCCCGAGCGCGTCGGCGGCGACCTGGGTCTGGGAGGTGTAGGTGCCCGGCCCCATGTCGATGGTGGCCGCTTCGGCGACCGCCGTGCCGTCCGCGTCCAGGCGGACCCGGGCCTGCGCGGGGAAACGCCCGGGGTCGTACACGGCCGCCGCCATGCCCATTCCGACCAGCCAGTCCCCGTCCCGCGTCGAGCGGGGCTCGGGGTTGCGACGGTCCCAGCCGAACTCCCGGGCGCCCACGCTGTAGCACTCGCGCAGCTTGCGGGTGGACCAGGGCAGGCCGTTCGACTCGTCCTCCGCCGGCTCGTTGCGCAGCCGCAGCTCGATCGGATCGACACCGAGCCGGTTGGCGAGCTCGTCCATGGCCGACTCGATGACGAAGGACGCGTTCGCGAAACCGGGGCCCCGCATATACAGCGGTGTGTTCACGTCCAGCGGCATCTTGCGGTACGCCTGGCTGACGTTGGGCATGCTGTAGAACATCTGGCCGGCGAGCATGATGGCCTCTTCGAACTTCTCGTACGACGAGGTCTCCGCGTCCATCTCGTGCACCATGGCCGCCAGCCGGCCCCGCCGGTCGCTGCCGAGGCGCAGCCGGTAGTCGTAGGAGGGCCGGAAGCCGGTGCCGAAGTACATCTGACGGCGGGTCAGGACGACCTTGACGGGACGCTTCATCTCGCGGGCGGCCAGTGCGGCGACCACGGTGTGCGGCCAGCAGCGCAGCCCGCTGCCGAAGCCGCCGCCGACGAACGGCGAGATGACCCGCACCGACTTCATGGGCAGGTCGAACACCGTGGAGAGTTCGGTCTGGGTGCCCACCACCCACTGGGTCTTGTCCCACACGGTCAGCTTGTCGCCGTTCCAGCGGGCGATGGTGGCGTGCGGTTCCATGGGGTTCTGGTGGTTGCGCGCCATGCGGTAGGTCAGGTCCATCCGCACCGCGGCGTCGCGCAGTCCGGCGGCGGCGTCACCGCGCGCGTACCTGGTCGGCTCGTCCGGCTTCGCCTCGGCCAGTTCGGTCGAGGGCTTCTTCGCGTCGTAGCGCACCTCGACCAGGCTCGCGCCGTGCTGCGCGGCCTCCAGGGTGGTGGCGACGACGACGGCGACCGGCTGGCCGTGGAAGAGGACCTTGTCGTCCTGGAAGACGCGCAGCCGCCGGCCCTGCGGGTTGTTCGACCCGGGGTTGTCGAGGTACGGCAGCTTCGGCGCGTTGCGGTGATGGATCACACGCAGCACGCCGGGGTGGGCGAGCGCGGCGTCCGTGTCGATGGACGTGATGCGGCCGAGGCCGACGCTGCTGTCGACGATGACCGCGTGCAGGACACCCTTCACGTCGTGCTCGGCGGCGTACCGGGCCTGACCGGTGACCTTCAGCCGGCCGTCCACCCGGGACAGCGGGGCGCCGACGGCGGCCTGGGGCTGGGGACTCACTTCGTACCTCCCACGACGCGCAGCTGGCGCTCGACGGTCCGCTTGAGCAACTCGGGCTTGAACCGGTTGTGTTGCAGGGGGCGTGCCCCGTCGGCCGCCTTGTCCGCGGCGGCTGTCCACAGGGCCGCCGAGGGGCGTTCGCCGACCAGGTGCCGCTCGACGGCCGGCAGTTTCCAGGGCACGGTGCCGACGCCTCCGGCGGCGACCTTGGCCTCGCGGATCACTCCGCCGCGGATGTGCAGGGCGACGGCCGCCGAGGTGAGCGCGAACTCGTAGGACTGCCGGTCGCGCACCTTCAGATAGCCCGACCGCAGCGGACGCGGAAGCGCCGGGATCTCGACCGCGGTGATCAACTCGCCCTGTCGGACGGCCTGTTCACGGTTGGGGGTGCTGCCGGGCCGTAGCAGGAAGTCCGCGAAGCGGAGACGGCGCTCCCCGTCCGGGCCCAGCAGGTGCACGGTCGCCTCCAGGGCGGCGAAGGCCACGGCCACGTCGGACGGGTGGGTGGCCACGCAGGCGTCGGAGGTGCCGAGGATCGCGTGAGTGCGGTTGTGGCCCTTCAGCGCGGCGCAGCCCGAGCCCGGCTCGCGCTTGTTGCAGTCGGCGGTCACGTCACGGAAGTAGGTGCAGCGGGTGCGCTGCATGATGTTCCCGCCGATGGTCGCCATGTTGCGGAGCTGGGCGGACGCGCTCAGCTCCAGCGACTCGGAGATGACCGGATACAGCGCGCGCACTTTGGGGTGTGCGGCGGTCTCGGCCATGGTCACCAGCGCGCCGATCCGCAGGCCACCACCCTGGGTGGCTCTGACCTCGCGCAGCGGAAGCCCGCTGATGTCGACCAGGGTCTCGGGGCGCTCCACGGTTTCGCGCATCAGGTCGACGAGGGTGGTGCCCCCGGCGATGTAACGGCCGCCGTGGCGACCGGCGTCGAGGGCCTCGCGCGTGTCGGAGGCGCGGGTGTAGGAGAAGGGATGCATGGCGGCCGCACCTCTACTTCCGGCCGGCGGTCTGTTCGACCGCGCGGGTGATTTTCACGTAGCAGCCGCAGCGGCAGATGTTGCCGCTCATCCACTCCCGGATCTCCTCCGGGGAGCCGGTGTGACCCTCCTGGATGCAGCCGACGCCGGACATGATCTGGCCGGGCGTGCAGTAGCCGCACTGGAAGGCGTCCTCGTCGATGAACGCCTGCTGCAGCGGGTGCAGTCGGTCGCCGTCGGACAGGCCCTCGATCGTGGTGACCTCGGCGCCCTCAAGGCGCACCGCGAGCGTCAGACAGGCGTTGACCCGCCGCCCGTCGACCAGCACCGTGCACGCACCGCACGCACCGGCGTTGCAGCCCTTCTTGGAGCCGGTGAGCTCGAAGTGCTCGCGCAGCAGGTCCAGCAGCGAGGTGCGGTTGTCGACCGTCACCGTCCGCCGGGTGCCGTTCACCGTCAGGGACACACGGCTGGCGGGCGCCGCGGCGGCCGCCGCCTCCTCCGAGCCGAGAAGGAAGGACCCTCCGATCACGCCGCCCGCGACGGCGACGCCACCGACCGCGGTGGTGGTGGCGATGAAGGTCCGCCGCGTGGGTGCCGAGGGGGACTCGTCCGGTTCGGTGGGGGGTGGGACAGCAGACACAGAGTCAGTGGACATAGGTACGCCTTCGCGTCAATGGGCGGATCGGCCGCAACGGCGGCAGGGCGGGAGGAGAGCTCGTCAGCTGGAGAACTCGTCAGCTGAAGAGCGCGTCAGCTGTTGACGAGGACCTTGAGGGTCTTGCGGTCGGCCATGTCCTGGTATCCGGCCGGGACGCCGTCGAGGGTGGTGGAGACGTCGAAGACCTTGCCCGGCTCGATGGCCCCGCTGAGGATGTCGGGCAGCAGTACCTTGATGTAGGCGCGCACCGGCGCCGGACCGCCGGCCAGGCGGATGTTGCGGCGGAACAGGCTGCCGAAGCCGATCGGCGCCTCCTCGTACTGCGGGACGCCGACCCGGCTGATCACGCCGCCGGGACGGACGATGCCGACGGCCTGCTCGTAGGCGGGCATGTTGCCGACGCACTCCAGGACCACGTGCGTGCCGTGCCCTCCGGTCAGCTCCCGCACCTGGGCGATGCCTTCCTCGCCCCGTGCGGAGATCACGTCGGTGGCGCCGAACTCCCGGCCGAGGTCGGTGCGCGCCTGATGACGGCCCATCAGGATGATCTGCTCGGCGCCGAGCCGCTTGGCCGACAGCACGCCCAGCAGGCCGACGGCCCCGTCGCCGATGACGGTGACACGGGTGCGCTCACTGACACCGCCCGCCACGGCGGCGTGGTAGCCGGTGCCGAACACGTCCGAGAGGGTCAGCAGGGACGGGATCAGCGCGGAGTCCGGGGCGACGGGGAGCTTGACGAGGGTGCCGTCGGCGAGCGGCACGCGCACCGCCTCGGCCTGACCGCCCTCCTCCGCCTCGCCGTCCCAGAAGTTCGCCTGGGCGTGGGCGCAGGAGGTGTGCAGGCCCTCGCGGCAGAACGCGCAGGTGTTGTCCGAGATGGCGAAGGGTGCGACGACGAGGTCGCCGCGCTTGACGGTGGTCACCTCGGAGCCGGTGTCCTCGACGACGCCGATGAACTCGTGCCCCATCCTGGCCGGGCCGTCGTCCGGCTTCATCGAGGCGTACGGCCACAGGTCGCTGCCGCAGACGCAGGAGGCGGTGACACGGACCAGCGCGTCGGTGGGGTGCTTGACGACGGAGTCCGGGACGTCCTCGACACGGACGTCGCCGGC
This sequence comes from Streptomyces muensis, assembly GCF_021474425.1. Taxonomy (GTDB): domain Bacteria; phylum Actinomycetota; class Actinomycetes; order Streptomycetales; family Streptomycetaceae; genus Streptomyces; species Streptomyces muensis. Next base: position 25,175 of record NZ_JAKEIP010000011.1, read on the forward strand.
GCCGTACATGAGGGTTGCTCGCATGAGGTGTTCTCCGATGGTGGTACGTGATGCGGGTCTTCGTCGGCGCGGAGGAAGGGCGTGCCCTGCTCACGCTCCGGGGCACGCCACCAACGCCACAACGGACTGCGTTACAGCGGTCGACCCCACCCAACCGGCCTCGCCACGCCGGAGGAAGGTCGTGTTTATGGGGGGTATAACCTCAACCCCCCAAGCGGCGGCCAGCCGGACACGGAAACCGGCCCGCAGCCCGATCCGGCCCCGGCACATGGCTCTGGGACCCGCGAGGACAACCGCCTCCGCTCAGGTGTGCAACCCATGGAGCATGACGCTCAGGTAGCGGCGGCCGGACTCGAGGCGGGTCTTGTGGTCGGTGGCGTGAACCTGGGCGGCGTAGGCGGCTCCGCACATGAGCGGTCGCAGGTCTTCCCAGGTCACCAAGGCTCGTACGGTTCCTGCCGCGTGCGCGCGTTCGAGCACTCGGCCCGCCAGGGAATCCATCGCGGCGGCGAGTTCCGTGGTGCGGGGCAGCACGTGTGCGGGAGCGGAGCGCACGATCGAGATCGAGGGGTCGGTCAGCTGCGCCTCCAGCGTCGTGTCGAGGAAGTCCGCCAGCGCCTGCCAGGGGTCCTCCTCGGTCAGGGCCTGTTCCGCACGCGCGATCAACGCTTCCAGCCCGGGGGCGGCCACGGTCTCCATCAGGGCTTCCGGTGTCGGGAAGTGCCGGTAGACCGTGGCCACCCCGACCTTCGCGAGGCGGGCGACGTCGGGTCCTGGCCACCACCGCGAACAACGTCAACGGCGTCGCCATCCCCACCATGGACGGCTTCCGTACCTCCTTCCTCATCGCCGCAGGCGCCATCTCCCTCGGACTGCTCCTCGCCTTCCTCCTGCCGAGCCACCGTCCCGCGACCAAGCACCGACCTCGCGGCGTCGACATCGACGAGGAGGACACAGCCCTGCGGCCGGCCGCCTAGGGCGTGTTGCGAAAGTCCCGCCTGCCGGGCGAACGGCCACAGCCCGTCGCCCCTTCCGCACCAGCAGCAACCCAGCCCCAGGCGGAAACAACCGTGCGACCGGTACCGGACGAGCGGTAGCACCAGGCCACAGCCCGAGGTCCCAGGGCTCTGACCAGCTCTTTCACAGATACGCTTCCGCCTGGCAGAAGCCGCCTTGCCTCGCCGCCGCCGTCGTCAGGAACCTGTTCCCAACCACGGCACGCGGGGCGATGGCGCCCCGCCGACAGGGACGGGAACCCTCATGCCTCACATGACCGCCTTCGCAAGGAACCAGTGGTACGTCGCCGCCTACAGCCATGAGGTGGGGCGGGAGTTGCTCGGCAGGACGATCCTCGGTGAGACGCTCGTGCTGTACCGCACGGAGGAGGAGGGGACGCCGGTCGTCCTGCACGACCGGTGTGTGCACCGCCGGTACCCGCTGTCCGAGGCGCCGACCCGGCTCGACGGCGACCGGATCGTGTGCGGGTACCACGGGTTCACGTACGACACCACCGGTACGTGTGTGTACGTGCCCGGGCAGAAGCGCGTCCCGCGGACGGCCCGCGTGGCCTCCTACCCGGTCGTCGAGCAGGACTCCCTGATCTGGGTGTGGATCGGCGACCCCGCGCTCGCCGATGCGCAGAGCATCCCGCGGGCCAGGCACCTCGACTCCCCCGGCTGGGTCACCGTGCGCGGCATGGAGCCCATCGACTGCGACTACGGGCTGCTCGTCGACAACCTCCTCGACCTCTCCCACGAGACCTACCTCCACGGCGGCTACATCGGCACCCCCGAGGTCGCCGATACCCCGATCACCACCGAGGTCGACGAGGGCGCCGGCATCGTCCGGGTGAGCCGGCACATGGACGACGCCGAGTGCCCGCCGTTCTACGCCAGGTCGACCGGCATCGAGGGCCGGATCACGCGCTGGCAGGACATCGAGTACCACGCGCCCTGCCTCTACCTGCTGCACAGCCGGATCGCGCCGGTCGGTGTGCTGCCCGAGGCCGACGGCAGCGACCCGAACGGCTTCCACACCGAGATCACGTACGCCATCACCCCGTCCGGCGACGGCAAGGTGTACGACTTCTGGGCGGTCTCCCGGGACTGGGCGACGGACGACGCCGAGGTCACCGAGTTCCTGCGGGGCAACAACCACACCGTCGTCATGCAGGACGTCACCGCCCTCAACCTGCTCCAGAAGACCCTGGGCACCGAGCGCACCGGCTACCAGGAGCTGAGCATCAACATCGACACCGGCGGTCTGGCGGCCCGCCGTATCCTCGCCCGGCTGGTCGAGGAGGGCGACAAGCCCGTGGAGAAGGTCCTGTGAGCGCCGGCCCCACCGGCGAGATCTACCGCATCGACTGGCTGCCGGGCACCGACATCCTGCACGGCACCTGTCACTGCGGACGCGAGCACACCGCGCAGGACCCGATCGAGATGTGGGAGTGGATGCTCGCCCATCCGCAAGGACACCAGCCACAAGGACACCAGTCCCAGGGACAGCAGCCGCAGGGGCGGCCGCCGCAGGGCCACGAGCCGCGAGGAAACAGCTCATGACCGTGTACGAAGCCGAACTCGTCGTCGAGAGCAGGGAGTCGGCGGCCGACGGCGTGCTCGCCCTCACCCTGCGCCACCCGCTCGGCGAGGACCTGCCGGAGTGGGAGCCCGGCGCCCACATCGACGTCGTCCTCGGGCCGGAGCTGGAGCGGCAGTACTCGCTGTGCGGCGATCCGGCCGACCGGGGCGCCTGGCGGATCGCGGTGCTGCGGGAGGCGGACGGGCGCGGCGGATCGGCCCATGTGCACGAGGAGTTGGGGCTGGGTGACAAGGTGCGGGTGCGCGGGCCGCGCAACCACTTCCGGCTCGAGCCCGCTCCCCGCTACCGGTTCATCGCGGGCGGGATCGGCATCACCCCCATCCTGCCGATGCTGGCCGCGGCCGAGGCGGCGGGCGCCCAGTGGACGCTGCTGTACGGCGGCCGCACGCGCAACTCCATAGCTTTCACCGAGGAGTTGGGGCGGTACGGCGATCGGGTCACCGTCGCCCCGCAGGACGAGACCGGGCTGCTGGACCTCGCCTCCGTGCTGGAGGACCTGCCCGACGGCACGCTGGTGTACTGCTGCGGTCCCGGTCCGCTGCTGGACGCGGTCGAGGAGCGGTGCCCGGCCGAGCGGCTGCGCGTCGAGCGGTTCTCACCCAAGGAGCAACAGGCGGGTGAGAACAGCGAGTTCGAGGTCGAGCTCGCGCAGAGCGGCCGAACGGTCACCGTGCCCGCTGACGTCTCCGTGCTGGACGCCGTGCGCGCCGCCGGTGTCGAGGTGCTCTTCTCCTGCACGGAGGGCACCTGCGGGACCTGCGAGACCGATGTCCTCGACGGCACCCCGGACCATCGGGACTCCGTGCTCACGGCCGAGGAGCAGGAGAGCGGCGAGACGATGATGATCTGTGTGTCCCGGTGCCGTGGGAAGCGGCTCGTGCTGGACCTGTGATCCGGAGGTCGGCCTCGATCCGGGCCACCGCGGCCAGCAGATGCGGCAGCAGCTCCGCACGGATCGAGTCCACCGAGGTACGGCCGGCGTGCACCGCGATGTTCACGCCGGCCACCACCTCGCCGTCCGGTTCCCGCACCGGGGCCGCCACCGACCGCAGCCCCTCCTCCAACTCCTGGTCGACGACGGCGTAACCCTGCCGCCGGATGCGCCCCAGCTCCGCCCGCAGGGCGTCCGGCGCGGTGATGGTGCGCGAGGTCAGCTGCTTCAACTCGCCTGCCTCCAAGCGGAGTCGGACCTCCTCCTCCGGCAGATGGGCGAGGATGACCCGGCCCACAGACGTCACATACGCCGGGAATCGGGTGCCCACCGCGATGGCCGCCGTCATGATGCGCCGGGTCGGCACCCGTGCCACGTACACGATGTCTTCGCCGTCCAGGACGCACAGCGACGACGACTCCCGTACCTGCGCCACGAGTTGCTCCAGATGCGGCTCGGCGATCTGCGGCAGGGTGACGCTGGAGAGGTAGGAGTAGCCGAGTTCCAGGACGCGCGGGGTGAGGCGGAAGTGGCGGCCGTCCTGGTGGACGTAGCCGAGGTCGACGAGGGTGAGCAGCAGCCGGCGGGCGGCGGCGCGGGTCAGGTCGCAGGTCTGGGCGACCTCGCTGAGGGTACGGGCGGGGTGGTCGGCGTCGAAGGAGCGGATCACGGCGAGGCCGCGCTCGAAGGACCTCACGAAGTGCGGTGCGCGGTCTGCCGGAAGCATCGCCACCTCCAATGGTGTCAACAATGTTGTCGGCGAACTCATCGCCCCCCGACCGGTTGAGAACCGGTTGAGACCCCGTTGAGAACCGGTTGAGGCTTCTACCTTCCCGCAGAGCGTTCCCGCGCACTACTGTGCGCCTTGCGCACAACCTGTCGGAACACCGCTGCACCGTTGTCTGTACAGGAGGAGCCATGCGTCGTCTGTCGGCCGGTCTCACCGCCGGCGCCCTGCTGCTCGTCGCGACGGCCTGTGGCTCGTCCGACGACGGTTCGTCTCAGGCGGGCGCGTCGTCCGGCGGGGTCACCACCGTCAAGGTCGGACTCATCCCGATCGTCGATGTCGCACCGCTGTATCTCGGCCAGAAGCAGGGCTTCTTCGAAAAACAGGGCCTGAAGCTGGAGTTCACCACCGCACAGGGCGGCGCGGCGATCGTGCCGGGTGTGGCGAGCGGGCAGTTCCAGTTCGGGTTCAGCAACGTGACGTCCCTGATGGTCGCCCAGTCCAACGGCGTTCCGGTGAAGGCGGTCGCCAACGCCATCGCGTCGACCGGCGTGTCGGGCAAGGACTTCGGCGCCCTCATGGTCAAGAAGGGCAGCCCGCTGAAGTCGCCGAAGGAGCTTGAGGGCAAGAAGGTCGCCATCAACACGCTGAAGAACATCAACGAGACCGCCGTACGCGAGTCGGTGCGCAAGGCCGGCGGCGATCCCGACAAGGTGAACTTCGTCGAGCTGGCCTTCGACCAGATGCCGGCCGCCCTCGACCAGAGTCAGATCGACGCCGCCATGGTCGTGGAGCCGGCGACCGCCACCATCAAGAGCCAGGACGGCGTCGAGATCGCCTCACCCCTGGTGGACGTCGCCCCGAATCTCACCGTGGCCATGTACTTCGCGTCCACGCAGTACGCGCAGCAGAACCCGGAGGTGGTGAAGAAGTTCCAGGACGCCACCGCCGAGTCCCTCGCCTACGCCGACGCCCACCCGGACGAGGCCCGCCAGATCATCACGACGTACACGAAGATCCCGGCGGACGTGCTGGCCAAGGTCACCCTTCCGAAGTGGCCGGCCGAGGCGAACCGGTCGTCCATCGAGGCCCTGATGAAGCTCGGTGAGACGGACGGCCTCTTCAAGAAGACGCCCGACCTGGACGCGCTCCTGCCGTGAGGGGCGGGCATGTCGCACTCGGTGCGGCCGGGCTCGCGGCCTTCCTCGCCCTGGGCGAGGCGGCGCCGCGGCTCGGCCTGGTCAAGGAGGCCTATGTCCCGCCGACGAGCCGGATCGCCGAAGCACTCGTGGACGAGGCCGCCGACACCGCCTTCTGGAGCGCGCTCGGCGACACCCTCACCGGCTGGGCGCTGGGCCTGGCCATCGCGGTCTGCGCCGGTGTCGTCGTGGGCGTGGCCGTCTCGGTGGTGCCGTATCTGCGCGAGGCGACGGCGTCCACGATCGAGTTCCTGCGCCCCATCCCCTCCGTGGCGCTGATCCCGCTGGCGGTACTGCTCTACGGCACCGAACTGAAGTCGGTGCTCCTGCTGGTGGTGTACGCCAGCTTCTGGCAGGTGCTGATCCAGACGCTGTACGGCGTCCAGGACGTCGACCCGGTCGCCGAGGAGACGGCCCGCAGCTACGGCCTCGGCACCTGGGCGCGGGTCCGCCATGTGCTGTGGCCGACGGCCCTGCCGTACGTCATGACCGGGGTGCGGCTCGCCGCGGCCGTGGCGCTGATCCTTGCGATCACGGCCGAACTGGTCATCGGTGCCCCGGGGTTGGGCCGGCAGATCGCGGTGGCGCAGACCTCTCAGGCGGTGCCGGAGATGTACGCGCTGATCGTGGTCGCGGGGCTGCTGGGGCTGCTCATCAACGTCGGCGCGCGGACGGTGGAGCGGCGGGCGCTGGCCTGGCACCAGTCGGTGCGCGGGGAGGTGGCGGTGTGATCGGGCGCCTGCTGCTGAGGCTGCTCTTCGTCGTCGCGCTGCCCGCGGTGCTGGTCGCCGTGTGGTGGGCGGCGTCGAACGGCAGCACGGACCCCTTCTGGCCGCCGCTGCGAACGATCCTCGACACCTTCCCGGACGTCTGGACCGCCGACCGTCTGCGCACGGACGTCGTACCGAGCCTCCTGCGCCTCCTGGGCGGCTACGCGCTGGCCGCGGCGGTCGGGGTCGCGCTCGGCACGGTCATCGGCTCCTACCGCCGGGTGCGCGCGGTGTGCGAGCCGGTCCTGGAGTTCCTGCGGGCCGTGCCGCCGCCCGTGCTGGTGCCGGTCATCATGCTGTTCGCGGGCATCGGCGACACGATGAAGATCGTCGTGATCGCGAGCGGCTGTGTCTGGCCGATCCTGCTCAACACCGTGGAGGGCGTGCGCGCGGTCGACTCGGTGATGCTGGAGACGGCCCGCTCGTACGGTGTCACCGGGTTCGCCCGGCTGCGCCATCTGGTGCTGCGCTCGGCGAGTCCGCAGATCTTCGCCGGGCTGCGCCAGGCCCTCTCGATCGGCATCATCCTCATGGTCATCAGCGAGATGTTCGCCGCGAACAACGGCATCGGCTTCACCGTCGTGCAGTTCCAACGCAGCTTCGCCATCCCCGACATGTGGACCGGCATCCTCGTCCTCGGCCTGCTCGGCTTCCTGCTCTCCGTCGTCTTCCAGCTGGTCGAGCGCCGGGTGCTCGGCTGGTACCGCGGCCTGCGCGCGACCACCCGGCGGTCTTGAGTGAACACCGTGAAGGGGCGGGTCATGCTCGACGTACGCGGCCTGAAGAAGGTCTACGAGGGTTCCGGGCGGCGGGTGGAGGCAGTGCGCGACCTCACCTTCACCGTCGACGCGGGCGAACTGGTCTGTCTCGTCGGCCCGTCCGGCTGCGGCAAGACGACCCTGCTGAAGTGCATGGGCGGGCTGCTCACGCCGACGAGCGGCGAAGTGCTCCTGGAGGGGCGGAAGGTGAGCGGTCCGCCGCCCGGGATGGCGTTCGTCTTCCAGGAGTACGGACGCAGCCTGTTCCCCTGGATGCGGGTCGGCGACAACGTCGAACTCCCGCTGAAGCAGAAGGACTTGAGCAAGGCGCGTCGCCGGGAGCTGGTGCGCGACGCGCTGGAGTCGGTCGGGCTGACGGATGCCGTGGGGGCGTATCCGTGGCAGCTGTCCGGCGGGATGCAGCAGCGGGTCGCCATCGCCCGCGCGCTCGCGTACGAGCCCCGTGTGCTGCTGATGGACGAGCCGTTCGCGGCCGTGGACGCGCAGACGCGGGCCGATCTGGAGGATCTGGTCCGGGGGCTGTGGCGGGACCGCGGCATCACGATCCTGTTCGTCACGCACGACATCGACGAGGCGGTGTACCTGGGCGAGCGGGTCCTCGTCCTGTCCGCCTCCCCCACCGTCGTCCAGGAGCAGCTGAAGGTCGATCTGCCCGCCGAGCGCGACCAGCTGCACACCCGCGTGGACCCGCGCTTCGCCGAACTGCGCACCCATGTGTACGAGCAGATCCAGGCGGCGAAGCGCGGGGTCGTGCGGGACGCGGTCACGAAGTCGGATACACCTCCACCTCACTGAACTGGCCCGCCGGCCATCCGGTGTTGGCGCTGACCGACAGCCGCAGACAGCGCAGGCTGGTGCCGCCGGGCAGGGATACGGTGGCCGTGTTGCCGGTGGCCGGGTCGAAGCGGTAGCCGGTGGCGCCCACGACCGTCGAGTAGGTGGAGCCGTCGGTGCTGCCCAGCACGGTCACGGTCTGGGTGCGCGCTCCCCACGCCGAGGAAGGCGGCAGCTTCAGCACCAGTCGCCGGACCGCCTCGGTCGAGCCGAGGTCGACCGTCAGCGCCTGCGGGAAGGCGTTGTTGGTGGACTCCCAGTAGGTGTTGGCGTCACCGTCGACCGCCTTGCCCGGGGTGTAGACGTCCTGCGATCCGGTGGCGGTGGCCGGACGGCCCTTGGCGAGGTTGCGGTTCGGATCCGGGTCGGGGTTGCCCTGGCCGGGCTGGGGCCAGGTCGAGCAGTCGGACCAGGTGCTGCTCCAGCCGGAGTTGCCGCCGCCGTCGGTGAGGGTGAAGGTGCCGGAGCCGGCCGGGTAGGGGCAGTTGTAGACGCCCGCCGCGCCGACGCCGGTCGCCGCGACGTTGCGGAAAGTGGCTGCGCCCTGCGTCTCGGCCTGGACGACGACCGTACCGGTGTCACGCACGGTGGCGCCGTCGACGGTGATGTTCTTCGCCGCGAAACCGCGACCGCTGCCCGACACGAACTCGAAGGCGCTGTACGGGCTGTCGATGACGGTGGTGTCGGTGATCCGGACGTTGGCCTCGATGGCGCTGTCGTAGGAGTCGACGCGCAGGGCGCCCATCGGGTGGTTCCAGTTGGGGTTCATCGCGCCCGTGCGGACGAGTGTGTTGCCGTCGACCGTGATCGTGCCGGCCAGCGGGTGGAAGGGGTCGAGGAACTTCTGGTTGGAGATCGCGATGCCGCTGCCGAGGGCGTTGGTGTCGGCGATCAGGTTGTCCTTGACGGTGATGTCGGTGCCGCCGTAGATCGCGATGCCGTTGGCGAGGTTCGGCTGGGTGATCGTGTTGTTCTCGAAGCTGCTGTTCGTGTCCGGCGCGTACAGCGACCACATGGCGAGGGCGTCGTCGCCCTGGTTGCGCAGGAAGTTGTGGCGGACGCGCACGCCGCGTGCGTTGCCGTTGAGGTTGAGTCCGTCGGCGGTCATGTCGAGGAACCGGTTGTTCTCGACGACGAGGTTGTCGTTGTCGCCCATCAGCCAGAGGCCGACCTTGAGGTGCTGGAGCCACATGCCGGAGACGGAACTGTTCGGCCCGAGCGAGCCGTTGACGAAGTTGTCGGGGTTGGAGTCGACGCGCTCGGTGACCTCGCCGATGACCGCGAAGTCCTTGATGTGGACGTCGCCGGTCGAGCTCGACTGGTCGATGAAGCGGGAGGTGCGCACGACGGAGTGCCAGTGGCCGGCGCCCTGGAGGGTGACGTTCTGGACGCCGTTCAGGGACGAGGTGAGCCGGTACTCCCCCGGTGGGATCCAGACCACGCCGCCCCGTGCCGCGGCGATGGCGTCCCGGAAGGCCTGCGTGGAGTCGCCCTGGCCGCTCGGGTCGGCGCCCTTGGAGGTGACGGACACCGATCCGGCGGGCTGCGCGGCGGGCCCGGCGGCCTGCTCGAAGTCGGCGACGTCGACGGTGACCTGGACGCCGGTCGCCTCGACGGCGATCTTGTCCCCTGCCTGCACATCGCGGCCCAGCAGCAGCCGGGCGTTGTCGTAGAAGTGGTGGCTCTTGGCGCCCGGGATCCACGGGGTGTCCACGTACGAGTACTTGGACGTCACGAGGATGGTCCGGTCGAGCCGGGTGCCGTTGACGTACACGTTCAGCGAGCCGGACCGGCCGTCGGGGACGCTGTAGGCGACGTTCACCGCGTTGGCCGCGCGCGGCACGGTGAACTCGACGCGCCGGCCGGAGTCGAGCCGTACCGCCTGGCGGCCCGAGGCCTCGGAGGCGAGGGTGCCCTGGGTGTGGTCGGGGCCGATCCTCGTGCCCGTGGTGGTGGCGGACTCCGCTTCGACGGAGGTGAAGGGGAGGGTGGCGCCGGCCGCCGCCCGGGCCGTGGGGGCGGCCGCGGTGAGCAGGCCCGCCGCCAGAGCGGCGACCATTATGGCTGGCATGACCCTGACAGTCCTGGATCTGTAGGTGTGCATGTGCTGGTCCCTTCGACAGTGGGGGGTGCGGTCTCAGGCGCGCAGCCAGACCGCGGTGTCCTTCGGCAGCCTCCCTTCCGTGTCCAATGGCGCGCTGCTGACGAGGAGTTCGGTGTGCGCGGGCAGGTCGCTCGGCTGGTCGGCGAGGTTCACCAGGCACAGCGCGCCGTCGCCGCGGCGGAAGGCGAGGATCCCCTCCGGGGCGGGCAGCCAGGTCAGCGGGCCCTTCCCGAAGACGGGGCGCAGGCGAATCGCCGTGCGGTAGAGGCTGAGCATCGAGCCGGGGTCCGCGGCCTGGCCGCCGGCGGCGTACGACGGCCAGTCGGCCGGCTGCGGCAGCCAGGGCTCGCCGCCGAATCCGGCGTACGGCTCGCCCGCCACCCAGGGCAGCGGCACCCGGCAGCCGTCGCGGCCCGGGTCGGTGCCGCCGGAGCGGGCGTGCATCGGGTCCTGGACGCGGTCGCGCGGGATGTCGGCCTCGGGCAGGCCCAGTTCCTCGCCCTGGTAGAGATAGACGGCGCCGGGGAGGGCGAGGGAGAGCAGGGCTGCGGCGCGGGCCCGTCGGGTGCCGAGGGCGAGGTCGGTCGGTGTGCCGAAGGCCTTGGTGGCGAAGTCGAAGGCGGTGTCCTCGCGGCCGTACCGGGTGACCGTGCGGGTCACGTCGTGGTTGCACAGCACCCAGGTGGCGGGCGCGCCGACGGGGGCGTGCTCGGCGAGGGTGTCGTCGATGGAGGCACGCAGGCGCCGGGCGTCCCACGGGCAGGACAGGAAGGCGAAGTTGAAGGCGGTGTGGAGTTCGTCGGGGCGCAGGTAGCGGGCGAAGCGTTCGGGGTCGGGGAGCCAGACCTCGCCGACGAAGATGCCGCCGTACTCGTCCGCGATGGCGCGCCAGGAGCGGTAGATGTCGTGGAGTTCGTCGCGGTCGACGTAGGGGTGCGGGTCACGGCCTTCGACGAAGTCGGGCAGGCGGGGGTCCTTGGCGAGGAGGGCGGCGGAGTCGACGCGGACGCCGGCGACACCGCGTTCGAACCAGAAGCGTAGGATGTCCTCGTGTTCGCGCCGGACGGCGGGGTGGGCCCAGTTGAGGTCGGGCTGTTCGGGGGCGAAGAGGTGGAGGTACCAGGTGCCGTCGGGGAGCCGGGTCCAGGCGGGGCCGCCGAACTCGGAGCGCCAGTCGTTGGGCGGCCGGTCGCCGCGGCCGGCCCGGAAGTGGAACAGCTCCCGTTCCGCTCCGCCTTTCAGCGCCGCCCGGAACCAGGGGTGCTGGTCCGAGACATGGTTGGGCACGATGTCGGCGATCGTGCGCATGCCGAGCTCCCGCGCCTCCGCGATGAGTTTCTCCGCCTCGGCGAGGGTGCCGAACGCCGGGTCGATGGCACGGTAGTCGGCGACGTCGTAGCCGCCGTCCTTCATCGGTGAGACGTACCAGGGGGTGAACCACAGCGCGTCCACTCCGAGTTCGGCGAGATACGGCAGCCTGGCGCGCACGCCGGCGAGATCGCCGGTACCGTCGCCGTCACCGTCCGCGAAGCTGCGGACGTAGACCTGGTAGATGACGGCGTTGCGCCACCAGTCCGGGCGGTTGCGGGCAGGGGTGGGCTGGGCCACGGTGCATCCTTTCTGTCGGGGCAGGTCAGGGCGTCAGCCCTTCGTGCCGCCCGCGCCGATCCCGGCGATGATGTGCCGCTGGAAGACCAGGAACATCGCGACCATGGGGATGCCGGCGATCACCATCGCGGCGATGAGCACGGTCAGCGGGACGTTCTGCGACAACTGGACGAGCGCCACGCTGATCGGCTGTTTTTCGGTGTCCGAGAAGACCATCAGCGGCCACAGGAAGTCCTGCCACACGGCCACCAGGGCGAAGATCGACACCACGCCGAGGACAGGCCGGGACATCGGCAGCACGACGGACCACAGAATGCGCAGCTTCCCGGCGCCGTCGAGCTCGGCGGCCTGGAGGACATCGCGCGGGAGCTGGTCGAAGAACCGCTTCAGCAGATAGAGGTTGAAGGCGTTGGCGACGGCCGGCAGCCAGATGGCGAGGGGGTCGTTGAGCAGTCCGAGGTCCGCCACGGTCAGGTACTTCGGCACGACCAGCGCCTGGGCCGGCACCATCAGAGTGGCGAGGATGCCGCCGAGGACGAGGTTGCCGAAGACGGGCCGCAGCTTGGACAGCGCGTAGGCGGCGGCCGTGCAGAACACGATCTGGAACAGCCAGGCGCCGGTGGCCTGGACGACCGTGTTCCCCAGGTGGGTCGGCAGCCGCATCAGGTCCCAGGCGTCCGTGTATCCGCTGAGCCGCCACTGCTCCGGCACGACGGTGGGCGGGGTCCGCGTCACCTCGTCCGGTGACTTCATCGCGCCCGTCACCATCCAGTAGACGGGGAAGAGGAAGGCCAGTGTGAACAGCAGGACGGTGCCGGTGAGGACGGACCAGTACACGGCCTTGCCGCGCGGGCGGGCCAGGGCCGCCGGGGAGACGAGCGTCCGGGTGCTCATACGTCCTCCCCCGACGTGCGCGTCAGCCGCAGATATACGGCGGAGAAGGCGCCGAGGAGCGCGAGCAGCAGGACGCTGAGGGCGCAGGCGCCGCCGAAGTCGTTGTAGAGGAAGGCGTACTTGTAGATCAGGTAGAGGACGGTCACCGTGGCGTTCTCGGGGCCGCCGCCCGTGATCACGAACGGTTCGGTGAAGACCTGCATCGTGGCGATGATCTGAAGGAGCATCAGCATCAGGATCACGAAGCGGGTCTGCGGGACGGTGACGTGCCGGATGCGTTGCAGGAGGTTCGCGCCGTCGAGTTCGGCGGCCTCGTACAGCTCGCCGGGGATGGACTGGAGCGCGGCGAGGTAGATGAGGACGGTGCCGCCCATGTTGGCCCAGGTGGCCACGATGACAAGGGAGATGAGTGCGGTGTCGGCGCCGTTGGACCAGTTCGAGGTGGGCAGGTGCAGGAAACGCAGCGCCTCGTTGGCCAGGCCGGTGCCGGGGTCGTAGAACCACTTCCACAGCAGGGCGCTGACCACCGGCGGAATCATCACGGGCAGATAGACGACGACCCGGAAGAACGCCTTCGCGTGCCGCAGTTCATTCAGCACCAGGGCGAGTACGAAGGGGATCGCGAAGCCGATCAGCAGGGCGAGCAGCGTGAAGGTGAGGGTGTTTCGCCAGGCCGCCGCGAACTCCGGGTCGGCGAAGACGCGGGTGAAGTTGGCGATGCCGACCCATTCGGGGTCGCTGCCGGGCGTGTACTTCTGGAAGGCGATCACGACGGCACGGATCGCCGGGTACCAGGAGAACAGGGCGAAGCAGACGAGGCCGCCGAGGAGGAAGCCGTAGGCGCGCATCTGGTCGGTGAGGCGGCGCCGCCTCCGGTCCCCTGCCGGGGGCGGCGCCTGCATGGGGCGGACCTCGACCTTCGCCACGGTCCGTCGCTGAGCCGTCTCGGTCATGGCCCGTCAGCCCCAGTCGAGGATGCCGTCGATCTTGCCGGAGGCGTCCTTCAGGAGCCGGTCGATGTCGGCGTCCTCCTTGGTGAGTACGGCGGAGACGACACCGTCGAGGACGGAGTAGATCTGCTGGGCGTGCGGTGGCTCGATCTTCATGTCAAGGCTTTGGTTGCCGTCGAGGAAGGCCTGGTAGTTGGTCACCGGGACGTTGGCGTTGGCCTGCTTGACCTGCTGGTCCTTGGCGTCGGCGGCGCCGGTGAACAGCCGGGGTTCGGGCAGTCCGACGGGGGCGTCGTTCTGCTTGGCGCGGGCGTAGTCGCCGAGGAAGCCGTCGCCGGGCGTGAGGAACATGTGGTCCAGCCACTTCAGGCCGGCGCGGATCTGCTCAGGGCTCGCCTTCTTGTTGAACATGTAGCCGTCGCCGCCGATGAGCGTGCCCTCGCCGCCGGGCATCGGGGCGAGCGCGAGGTCCTTGTAGTCGCCGCCCTTCTCCTTGACCAGGATCGGGATGTTGTCGGGCGCGGCGAGGTACATGCCGAGCTTGCCGCTGCCCATCATCTGCTGGACGTCGTTGATGACCAGGAGCTGCTTGCTGCCCATCGAGTCGTCGGTCCAGCGCATGTCGTGCAGGTTCCGGAGCACGGCGCGGCCCTCGGGGGTGTCGACGGTGGCCTTCTCGCCGTCGGCGCTGACGACGTCGCCGCCCTGGGAGTAGAGCTCGGCGGTGAAGTGCCAGCCGCCCTGGTTCTGGGCGCTGTAGTCGGCGTAGCCGACGGTGCCGTCGCCGAGGCCGGCGATCTTCTTGGCGGCGGCGCGCAGTTCGTCCCAGGTGGCCGGGGGCTTCTCGGGGTCGAGGCCCGCCTGTTCGAACAGCTTCTTGTTGTAGATCAGGCCCATCGAGTAGCCGGTGCGCGGGATGCCGTAGACCTTGCCGTCGACGGTGTAGATGTCGCGCAGCTGCCGCTGGATGGTGTCGTAGCTCTTCAACTCCTTGATGTACGGCGTGAGATCGGCGGCCTGGTTGATGTCGACGACGTGCCGGGCGTCGGTGAAGTACGTGTAGAAGACGTCCTCCATCTGTCCGCCGGCGAGCTTGGCGTCGAAGGTCTTCGGGTCCTGGCAGGGGAAGGCGTCATGGGCGACGACGTCGATGTCCGGGTTCTGCTTCTCGAAGGCGGCGACGTCCTGCTCGAAGAACTGCCGGTCGACCTTGGCGCTCTTGGGCGGCATGCAGTTGACCGTGATGCGGGTCTTGCCGCTCGCCGAATCGTCGCCCGACCCGCAGGCGGAGGCGGCAAGAGCCAAGGAGCAGACGCTGAGCGCGGCAAGGGTACGGCGGAATCCGGTGCTTCTCATCGGTGGACCCCTCTGGGCAGGAGCGGTGGGCGCCGCACACTCAAGCACCGGCGACATTTGATCGCAAGATGTCGCGCGCGATTTGAAATTTTTGAACAGAGGATGGGTTCTCAGGGACGAGGTGCCTGTGCCGTCGAACCGCGCACCACCAGTTCCGGCTCGAAGAGCAGCTCCTCGGCCGGTACGGCACTGCCCGCGATCTGCGCGTTCAGCAGCTCCACCGCGGCCCGGCCCATGGCCTCGATGGGCTGTCGGACGGTGGTGAGCGGGGGCTCGGTGCAGTTCATGAACGCCGAGTCGTCGTACCCGACCACGGAGATCTGCGAGGGGACGCCGAGCCCCTTGCGGCGGGCGGCCCTGATGGCACCGAGCGCCAGTGGGTCGCTCGCGCAGATGATGCCCGTGACGCCCCGGTCGATCAGCCGGGAGGCGGCGGCGTGACCGCCCTCGATCGAGAAGATGGCCCGCGCCACCCGCTCCTCGGGCAGGTCTGCGGCGACGCTCCGCGCGGCGGCCAGCTTGCGCGCCGACGGCATGTGGTCGGCCGGTCCGAGCACGAGCCCGATGCGCTCGTGGCCCAGCGAGGCCAGATGCCGCCAGGCCTGCTCCACGGCCACGGCGTCGTCACAGGAGACGCCCGGGAAGCCGAGGCGCCCGATGGCCGCGTTGACCAGCACCACCGGGATGTTGCGGTCGGCGAGCTCCTTGTAGTGGTCGTGCGGTGCGTCGGCCTGGGCGTACAGGCCGCCGGCGAAGACGACTCCCGAGACCTGCTGTTGCAGCAGCAATGCGACATAGTCGGCCTCGGAGACCCCGCCCTTGGTCTGCGTGCACAGCACCGGGGTGAGCCCCAGCTGGGCGAGCGCACCGCCGATCACCTCGGCGAACGCGGGGAAGATCGGGTTCTGCAGCTCGGGGAGCACGAGGCCGACGAGACGGGCGCGTTCGCCGCGCAGCTGCGTGGGCCGCTCGTAGCCGAGGACGTCCAGGGCGGAGAGCACCGCCTGCCGGGTGGCCTCGGAGACGCCGGGCTTGTCGTTGAGCACCCGGCTGACCGTGGCCTCGCTGACCCCGACCTTCTTCGCCACTTCAGCAAGTCGTCGCGTCATGCGCGCAAGAATAGCGCAAGAAGCGCAAGCCGCTTGCGTGACGAGTGGTCTGACGGGGCGCCGTCGACGACCTGAACGCCGACGGTGCCCCGTTCAGTCCTCGGGGGTGGGCACCACGCGCAGATGGGCGGCGCCGCGCCGCACCGCACGCGCCCGGGGTCGGTCCCTGCGCACCTCGCGCAGCACCAGAGTCAGCCGGGTGTACCCCATCTCGCGCAGGGTCCGGGGTGTCTCGTCGACGACCCGGCAGTCGGTGGCGCCCCAGCGCGGATCCGGGTGCAGCAGCGGACGTACGGCGCCGTCCTGGGCGACCGCCCGCTCGCCGACCGCGCGGATCCAGTGCGGCAGGCCCTGCCGGTAGGCGGCCTCCATGATGGGGTCCTGGGCGATCTCGCGGCGGACGGCCTGGAGGCCGTGGTCATGGCCGTGCAGTTCCACGGCGGCGGCGAAGTGGGCCAGCATGGGCAGGCACCAGCCGGCCTCGTGGTCGCCGAGGACCGTGCTCGCGTCCGGGTGGAAGAGGACGAACCTGAGGAAGTTGTCGTCGGGCATCGCCGTCGGATGCGGGCCCACGCCTTGGAAAAGTGACGCGAAAGCGGTGTTCGCCAGAACGACGTCCCAGCGGTGGTCGACGACGACGGACGGGAAGGGCACGGCCTCCACGAGGGTGGCGTAGTCCCGTAGGTACGCCTCGGCCTCGGGCCGCTCGGGGACGGACCGCGGTACGGACCGCTGCCCACCTGCCTGATATGCCATCGGGAGGTCACCCCTCTTGCCTATGCGGCCTTCACGCGGCGCCTTGATCCTGCTGCCCACGCCGGAGCCGTGTCAACTATCGTGGCATTTCGTGCCGGTTGACGGCTGAAATTGGACACAGTTGTGGCGAGACCTGGATGTGAGTTCGAACTACCCGGTAATCTCCGTCGAGTTCACGGCAACCGCTTGTGAGAAGCCTGTGAGAGACGTAGGAGATCTGTCGGTGACGGATGGCATCGAGGGTCCGGGCGTTGCGCCGACGGCTGAGCTGCCGGCCGTCGTCGCTCGCGTCACCGCGCTCGCCGACCGGCTCGGTGTGCCGCACGCGGAGGTCTTCGACACCGGCCGTCTGTCCGTCGCCTCCGGCGTCCCGGTCCCCGTGGTCAAGGCCCTGCTGAGCGGGCGTCCCGCGGGTGAGCCCGATGTACAGGCCCGGTTCCTGCAGCGCCTGGACCTCCTGCGGCGCA
Source organism: Streptomyces muensis (assembly GCF_021474425.1). Lineage (GTDB taxonomy): Bacteria > Actinomycetota > Actinomycetes > Streptomycetales > Streptomycetaceae > Streptomyces > Streptomyces muensis. The sequence goes on from NZ_JAKEIP010000011.1 coordinate 42,260, forward strand.
CGCGCCTCAAGCCGAACGGCCGCAAGTACACCCAGCAGGAGATCGCCGACGGCGCCGGCATGTCACGGCAGCAGGCGGGCGCCCTCATCAACGGCGACCGGCGCCCCACCATGGAGCACTGCGACGCCATCCAGCGCTTCTACCGGGTACACGCCGGATTCCTCACGGCCGAGGACCCCGAGGCACTCGCGGGCGCGCTCCAGCGCACCGAGCAGGACCTGCTCCAGAAGCTCGCCGAGCGCGAGGCGGCCCAGGCCGCCGAGGATCCGCTGGAGAGACTCCTCCAGGACCACGGAGTGCGCGGCATCGCCTGGCGGGCCGCCCAACTCCCCACAGACCAGCATCGCGACAAGGTCGCGGAGTGGCTGGACATGCTCCTGGAGAGCGTCAAGCGGCCCGAGTCGTGATCCGGGGAGAACAGGAGAGCAGTGGGCATCGGTAGGGAAATGCGCCGCCTGTGCGGCGAGTTGGTCGCGGAACTGGCGCTCTCGGCGCCCGCGCCGCCGGAGAAGCTGTACCGCGCGCTGTGCGACGCGATGAGCAGACGCCGCGGCCGCCCCGTCCACTTCCGCACCGCCGCCTTCCCGCCCGGTACCGCGAGCGGGCTGTGGCTCGACATGGCCGACCAGGACCTCGTGGTGATCGAGGAACGCACCGCGCCCGACCACCAGCTGGTGATCCTGGGCCACGAGCTGTGGCACATGAAGGCCGGCCACGGCAGCCACAGCGTCGAGGGCGCCACGGTGGCGGCCCGGCTCCTGCACGACGACGCCGACTTACGGTCGACGGTGCTCAAGGTCGCCGCCCGCGACCACTTCGACCAGGCGGAGGAGAAGGAGGCCGAGAGCTTCGGCCTGCTGCTCGCCAGCAAGTGCCGTACCTGGCTGGCGGTTTCCTCGGCACGCGGACAGCGGGACCATCTGGCCGGGCGGATCGAGGCGTCACTGGGCTACCTGGGGCCACAGGGCTGACCCTCCGCCCTGCCGAGGGCCGATTGTCAGTGGTGGACGGCAAGCTGGTGGTACGCCCTGATGTGCGGGGCGTGACGCCACGACGCCGACCCGGGGAGAGCCGACCGATGCCCACCGCCGTACTGACCGACCGCGAGCGCACCGCCGTCCAGGCCTATCTGCGGCTGTTGCACACCGTACGAGCCGCGTTCGACAGTCCTCCCGGGGGCCGCCGACCACCTGTCGTGCCGCCCTCCGTCCTCGCCGAGGCGGAACAGGCCCTGGCGGACGCGGGACTGACGGGCAACGAGGAGGAGTTCTTCCGGCTGCTGCAGAGCTGGTGCCCTGCGCAGCCGTAGCGGACCGCGCGCCGGACCCACGGGGGCTAGGGGGTGTTTTGAAAGTCCCGTGCGGTGCCCGCGGCGTTCGGTGCGTGCCCTCGGCGTGCCGGACGAAGGCCCTCGTAGCGGAGCTACTTGGGTCTTTGGCCGGTGCGGCGAGGGTGCGTGCCGGGCGCCGCGGGTGCTGTGCGGGACTTTCAAAACACCCCCTAGGTGTGCGGCACGCTCACCGCTGTCGCCACCAGCCCCCGCTGGACGGTCCACCGGCCCTCGAACAGCTCCAGCCGGCGCTCGCCGACCCACGGGCCGGGCACGAGAAGCCGGGCGCGGAAGCCGCCGCGCTGTTCACCGGCGTCGGTGAAGATCTCGATGTCGGCCTCGGTGAAGTCCAGCCACTTTCCAGTGAGCGGGAACCACGCCTTGTAGACGGATTCCTTGGCGCTGAACAGCAGCCGGTCCCAGTGGATGCCGGGGTGGTCGCCGGAGAGCCGGCGCAGCCGCTCCGCCTCGGCGGGCAGGGCGACGGCGGGCAGGACGCCGTCCGGGAGCGTCTGGTGGGGTTCGGCGTCGATGCCGAGGGAGGCCAGGTCGGGGGCGCGGACCAGCGCGGCGGCGCAGTAGCCCTCGCAGTGGGTCATGCTGCCGGTCAAGCCCGTCGGCCAGGTCGGGGCGCCGCGTTCGCCGGGCAGGATCGGCTGGGGTGGCACGCCGAGCTTGTCCATGGCGCGGCGCGCGCAGGAGCGGACGACGGCGAACTCGCGGCGGCGCTTGCCGACCGCCCGGGCCACGACCGCCTCCTCCTCGGGGTACAGGGCCGTGTTCGCGGGCTCCTCGTCGCCGTACGCCTCGACGGTGACCACCGAGGCCGGCAGCAGTTCCTCGATCAACGGGTCCCGTCCTCCCTGGGCAGAATCCGGCGCAGCCGTCCCGGCGGGTCCGGCCGCTTGCGCCACTCGCGCGGGTAGCCCACCGACACCTCCTCGAAGCGGACGCCCTCGTGCCAGGTGGTCCGCGGGATGTGGAGATGGCCGTAGACCATGGTCTCGACCCGGAACCTGCGGTGCCAGTCCGCGGTGAGCCGGGTGCCGCACCACATGGCGAACTCGAGGTACCACAGTACGTCGGTCGGGTGCCGGTCCAGCGGGTAGTGGTTGACGAGGACGGTGGGCAGGTCCGCGGGCAGTGCGGCGAGCCGGCGCTCGGTCTCGGCGACCCGCGCCTGGCACCAGGCCTCACGGGACGGGTACGGGTCGGGGTGCAGGAGGAACTCGTCGTTGCAGACGACCCCGGTCCCGTGGGCGTACTTCAGCCCCTCCTCCTTGGTCGTGCAGCCGGAGGGCAGGAACGAGTAGTCGTACAGCAGGAACAGCGGGGCCACGGCGACCGGGCCACCGGGGCCGTCCCAGACGGGGTAGGGGTCCTCGGGGGTCGTCACGCCGAGTTCCCGGCACATCTCGACCAGATGCTCGTAGCGGGCGACACCGCGCAGGGTGACGGTGTCCTTCGGGTGGGTCCACAGTTCGTGGTTGCCGGGTGCCCAGACGACCTTGCGGAAGCGGCCTGCGAGTGTCTCGAGGGCCCAGCGGATGTCGGCCACGGTCTCCGCGACGTCACCGGCGACGAGCAGCCAGTCGTCGTCGGAGTCCGGCCGCATCTTCTCGACGAGGGCGCGGTTCTCCTCGTAGCCGATGTGCAGGTCACTGATGGCCAGCAGTTGTCCGGCACCGCCGACCCTCGACGTCACCCCTCGCCCCTTTCGATCACACGAACGACACCACGAGAACACAGGATGTGTTCACCGTACAAGGGGGACACGCGCGGCTCCGGCGGAGGCGGGCCCGGGACGGGCGGGGCGGTCAGGAATGATCCGCAATTCCGTAACACGTACGTTGCACGCGGCACCCTTTGAAAGCCGTATGATCGCCCCAACACCACCGCCTGGACTTCCCTTCGCACGGGGCGGTTTGGTGTCCCTCCAACCACCCTGCCCGGGCACGGGCCTGCTTCGCCCTGCCCGCGAACCCCGAAAGGACGGCCCTGCATGGTCTCTCGCGTACGCGTCTGGCTCAACCGCACGTACGCGGAGAACGTGTTCTTCATGGATCAGCTGCGGAGAAATCCCAGCGATCGGGCCGTCGAGATCCATGCGACGCACGGGGACGCCGACTCGCCCGTGCTGGCCGCCGCCGACACCGCCGACCTGGAGCCAGAGGGCCTGTCCCCGGCCGGATATGTCGAGTACGCGCTCGCCCAGTGCCGGCGCCGTGGCATCGACGTGTTCGTGCCGCGGCTGCACCAGTCGGCGATCGTGGCGCACCGCGCGGAGTTCGAGGCGGTGGGTACGGCGCTGCTGGCGCCGCCGCCGGAGGCCGTGGCGGTCTTCCAGGACAAGGTGATCGCGTACGAGGCCGTGCAGGCGGTCGGGGTGCCGGTGCCGCCGTGGTGGCGGGTGCGGGACGCCGATGAACTCGTCGCGGCGGTCGAGGAGTTGGAGGCGGGCGGATACAAGGCCTGCTTCAAGCCGGCGTCCGGTGCGGGCGGGGTGGGCTTCCGCGTGATCACGCGCGCCCCCTTCTCGCTCACACACCTCAGCGGGTTCCCGACTCCGTATGTGCAGCTGGATCTTGTCGTGGAGGCGTTGCGGCGGGCCGAGGAGCCGGTGGACTGGCTGGTCATGCCGCGTCTTGAGCAGCCCGAGGTGTCGGTGGACTGCCTCACCGGTCCCGACAACCGGGTGCGGCTGGCGATCGGGCGGATCAAGAACGGCCGGCGTCGTGGGTTCACGCTCCAGGAGCAGTGGCTGGAGCCGGCGCGGCTGATCGCGGAGGGGTTCGGGCTGCACTACCTGTCCAACATCCAGTTCCGGATGTTCGGGGAGACGCCGGTGCTGATGGATGTGAACACGCGGCCGGCCGGGGGCTTGCACCAGCTGTCGCTGTGCGGGGTCAACGTGCCTTGGCTGGCGGTCCAGTTGGCGCTCGGTGAGGATCCCGGTGAGGTGGCTCCGCCGTTCCTGGGGCAGGACTACACGGTGGTTTCGGGGCCGCGGCCGTTGCGGGCGGTGTCCATTCCGCAGCAGCGGGCGGAGGTCGAGGGGCCGTTGCTGCCGGCGTTGCCGACGCCTCCGGCGGTTGACCCGTTGGAGACGGCTCAGGCACTGCCGCTTTAGGTTGTCTGCCGGTGCGGGTTCGTCGTGGCTTGTCGCGCAGTTCCCCGCGCCCCTTGCGGCGTTGGCCAATCCCGGCGTCATCTATTGACACCGGGATTGGTCCATACCAACTTGGTTGCGCATCGTTCTGCATGTCTCTGCACTCCCGAACACCCCACAGCCTCAGGGAGATCGCGTGCGCAGCTCACTGTTCAGACGTTCCAGACGTCGTCTTCTCGCTCTGCTCGGCTCCGCAGCCCTCGCGCTCGCCGGAGCCGTCGCACTTCCCGGTACGGCCCATGCGGCCAACATCCTCTCCAACGCCGGCTTCGAATCCGGCGCCCTCTCGCCCTGGTCCTGCACCGGCAACCTCGGGTCGGTCGTCTCCTCCCCCGTGCACGGCGGGTCCAAGGCCCTTGCGGGCGCGGCCGGTTCCAGTGACATCGCCAAGTGCACGCAGACGGTCTCCGTCCAGCCGAACACGACGTACTCGCTCAGCGGCTGGGTGCGCGGATCGTACGTCTACCTCGGTGTGAACGGCGGTGCGTCCACGTGGACGTCGTCGCCGTCGGCGTACAGCAAGCTCACCGTGGGCTTCACGACCGGTGCCTCCCAGACCAGCGTCACCGTCTACGTCCACGGCTGGTACGCCCAGGGCACCTACTACGCCGACGACATCAGCCTCGACGGGCCGGGTGGCGGCTCGGACACCCAGGCGCCCGGCGTGCCGGGGAACCTTCGGTCCACCGGCAAGACCGCGTCCAGCGTGTCGCTGACGTGGAACGCCTCGACGGACAACGTCGGGGTGGCGGGGTACGACGTCTACCGGGGTTCGAGCCAGGTGCTCAGCGTCTCCGGCACCAGCGCGACGGTCAGCGGGCTGTCGCCGAGCACCGGTTACGCCTTCACGGTCAAGGCGAGGGACGCGGCCGGGAACGTCTCCGCCGCCTCCAACGCCGTCACCGTCACGACGGACGCGGGCGGCGGTGGCGGTACCGGCTTCAAGCAGGCCGCGCCCTATCTGTACCTCGGCTGGGGCGATCCGCCGAGTGCGACGTCGGTGATGAGCGCGACCGGGATCAAGTGGTACACGATGGCCTTCATCCTGTCGTCCGGTGGCTGCAACCCGGCCTGGGACGGGCAGCGGGCCCTGACCGGCGGCAACGACCAGGCCGTCATCAACTCCATCCGGGCCGCGGGCGGTGACATCGTGCCGTCGATCGGCGGCTGGAGCGGCAACAAGCTCGGCCCCAACTGCTCCAGCGTCGAGGCGCTGGCCGGGGCGTATCAGAAGGTCATCGACGCCTACGGGCTGAAGGCGATCGACGTCGACATCGAGAACACCGACGAGTTCGAGAACGCCACGGTGCAGGACCGGATCCTGAACGCCCTGAAGATCGTCAAGGCGAACAACCCGGGGCTGCGGACCATCATCACCTTCGGTACGTCGACCACCGGACCGAACTACTGGGGCAACCGGCTGATCGAGCAGGCCAAGGCGCTGAACGCGGACATCGACGTGTTCACGATCATGCCGTTCGACTTCGGCGGCGGTGCCGACATGTACGGCAACACCGTGAACGCCACGGAGGGGCTGAAGACCAAGCTGAAGTCCACCTTCGGCTGGGACGACGCCACCGCCTACGCCCACATCGGCATCTCCGGCATGAACGGCCTGTCCGACCAGCAGGAGCTCACCTCGCCCGCGACCTGGACCCAGATCCGCGACTGGGCGAACTCCCATCACCTCGCCCGTCTCGCGTTCTGGTCGGTCAACCGCGACCGGCCGTGCCCGGGCGGCGGCGTGACGAGCAACTGCTCCGGGATCAGCCAGAGCAACTGGCAGTTCACGTCGATCACGGCCGGGTTCACCGGCTGAGGTCACCCTCGTCCCCGACGGAAAGAATCTTTCCGGAAGGGTGTATCAGGGCGCGGTCGGCGCGCTCATAAGAGTGAAAGGCAACGGGGAACCACGGGGGATCAACGGGGGGACGCACCACCACGGGGGATGTACGGGGGCTTCGGGTCGGCCGGCGCTGTCACGGGGGCGGCGGCCGGCCGACTCGAAGATGAGCCGCGGGGGGCAGATCAGAAGCGGCCCGCGCCGCGGTACAGCTCCAGCTCCCCTTCCAACTCGACGGCGAGCACCGTGGCGTGCGGGTCGAGGTCGGACCCGGTGGGCGGTTCGATCCAGAGGACGCCCGGTGTCTCGTGCAGGCCGCCGGTGACGCGGTGGGCCAGTTCGGTGCCGCTGCCGAGGACCGTGACCCGGCGTACCGAGCCGAGCAGTCCGCGTACGTTGATCTCGGCGCGCGGGGCGTCGAAGAGGATCAGGTACAGGGTGCGGCGGTCCTTGGAGAGGGTGCTCGGGCCGTAGTGGTGTCCGGGCGGGAGGCCGCGCTCGGTGCCGTACACCGCCTCCGCGTGCCGCGCGATCCAGTCGCCGAGCCCTTCCAGACGTTCGGCCTGCTCGCGCGGGATCGTGCCGTCCTCGCGCGGTCCGACGCTGAGCAGCAGGTTGCCACCGCCGCCGATCGTCTCCGTGAAGTAGCGGATCAGCTGGTCGACCGACTTGTGGTTGTGGTCGTGGTGCTGATGGCCCCAGGAGTCGTTGATCGTCAGGCACAGCTCCCACGGGCCGTCCGGCGGGAGGACCGGGGCGCCCTGTTCCGGCGTCGCGTAGTCGCCCTCGCTGAGCATGCGGGCGTTGAAGACGACGTCCGGCACCTCGGAGCGGATCAGCGCGGCCAGCTCGGGGATCCGCCACTGCTCCTCGCTGCGGTCCCACTCTCCGTCGAACCACAGCAGGTCCGGCCGGTAACGGGACGTCAACTCCCGGATCTGGCCGTCCCGGTAGGCGAGAAAGCGTTCCCAGGCGTCCAGGTCCTCGTCCTCGGCCGCGACCTCCGAGTAACGGTTGTCCTCCAGCTCCGGCGGGCGGCCGGGCTTGCGGGTGGAGGCGTAGTCGGGGTGGCTCCAGTCCGAGTGCGAGTAGTACAGACCGACCTTGAGGCCCTGCTCGCGCAGGGCGTCCGCGTAACCGGCGATCAGGTCGCGGCCCACGTTCAGATCGCCGTGGGCCGTGTCCCAGAGGGCCACGCCGTCGTGGTGACGGCTGGTCAGCACGGCGTACCTGGCGCCGGCCCGCGCGAAGAGCTCGGCCCAGTCGCGCGGGTCGTAGCGGGAGGCGGTGAAGCGGTCGAACTGGGACATGTACCGGTCGTACGGGACGATGTCGTCGTAGAACGACCAGGACTCCTGGACGCCGTCCACGGCGTAGATGCCCCAGTGGATGAAGATCCCCAACTTGGCGTCGGTGAACCAGGGTTGCATCGGCACGGGGTCAGCCCCTCCGCAGCCGGAGCGTCAGCACCTGGAAGGGCCGCAGCGAGACCGCCACCCCGCCGTCGGAGATCTCGACCGTCTCCTCCAGCGGGCGCTCCAGCAGGTCGGTGACCTGGGCGCCGGCCAGCGGGAAGCCGGTGCGCAGCACGCCCTGGGCACGGCCGCCGCCCGACTCGTACAGGCGCACCACCACGTCACCGGACTCGTCGTCGGCGAGCTTGACCGCCTCGACGGTCACGCCCTGGCCGTCGACCGAGACGACCGGCTCGGGTGCGCCGGCCGCGTCCGCCACCCGGAGCGGCAGGTTGAGGGAGTAGCCCTCGGCGACGGTGTCCTCGATGCTCGCGCCGGGCAACAGCGAGTAGGTGAAGCGGTGCTTGCCCTGGTCGGCCTCCGGGTCCGGGATGCGCGGGGCGCGGACCAGGCTGAGCCGGACCGTGGTCGTCGTACCGCCGTCCTCGCGGACCGTACGGGAGACGTCGTGGCCGTAGGTGGAGTCGTTCAGCACCGCGACGCCGTAGCCCGGTTCGCCGACGTGCACCCAGCGGTGGCCGGAGACCTCGAAGCGGGCCGCCTCCCAGCTGGTGTTGGTGTGGGTGGGGCGCTGGATGTGACCGAACTGGATCTCGGCGGAGGAGTGCGCGGCCCGGACGTCCACCGGGAAGGCGGCCTTGAGGATCTTCTCCGCCTCGTACCAGTCGATCTCGGTCTCGAAGTCGATGCGGGGGCTGTCGGCGCGCAGCGTGATGGTCTGGGTGATCGTCGAGCCCCTGCCGAAGGCGCGCGTCACACGGATCGCGCCCAGCAGCGGGCCCTCGGAGACGACCTCGATCGACGAGGGCTCCAGAAGATCCGTGTACCGGTTCTTGTAGTGCTTGTCGATGTCCCAGGCGTCCCAGTAGTTCGGGAGGTCGGTGTGCAGCCGGAGCAGGTTGCCCTTGTCGCCCAGGACCTCACGCCCGGCGCGCAGGTCGAGGACGGAGGACAGGGTGCCGTCGTCCGCCACCGCCACGCGCACCAGGCCGTTGTCGAGGATCCGGCCCTCGGCCTTCACGGGCTGGGCGGGCTCCACTCCCGTCAGCGGCGCGCTGCCGCTCGCGGGCACCTCGACATACGCCGTGGCCCCCTCCGCCATACGGACGACCTCGGCCCGGTCGAACGGGCTGGTGTTGAAGACCCGGGCCTCTCCGGCACCGAGCGCCGCCACCGCCTCGGCCGTCAGCGCCTCCAGTTCCTCGGCGACACGGGCGTACTCGGCCTCCGCCTCGCGGTGCACCCAGGCGATCGACGAGCCCGGCAGGATGTCGTGGAACTGGTGCAGCAGCACCGTCTTCCACAGCCGGTCGAGCTTCTCGTACGGGTAGGAGTAGCCCGGCGCGTGCAGCGCGGCCGTCGTCGCCCACAGCTCGGCCTCGCGGAGCCGGTGCTCGGAGCGGCGGTTGCCCTGCTTGGTGCGGGCCTGGGAGGTGTAGGTGGCGCGGTGCAGCTCCAGGTAGAGCTCGCCGACCCAGACCGGGGCGTCGGGGTACTCGGCGCGGGCCTGGGCGAAGAACTCGTCGGGGTGTTCGACGACGACCTTGGGTGAGCCCTCCAGGTCGGCGAGACGGCGGGCGCGCTCCATGATCTCGCGGGTGGGGCCGCCGCCGCCGTCGCCCCAGCCGAAGGGGGCCAGCGAGCGGGTGCCGCCGCCCTTCTCGGAGTAGTTGCGAACCGCGCGGTCCATCTCCTCGCCGCTGAAGCGGGCGTTGTAGGTGTCGACGGGCGGGAAGTGCGTGAAGATGCGGGTGCCGTCGATGCCCTCCCACCAGAAGGTGTGGTGGGGGAACTTGTTGGTCTGGTTCCAGGAGATCTTCTGGGTCAGGAACCACTCGTTGCCGGCGAGCTTGGCGAGCTGCGGGTAGGCGGCGGTGTAGCCGAAGGAGTCGGGCAGCCAGACGCCCTTGGTCTCGACGCCGAAGTGCTCGATGAAGAACCGCTTGCCGTGGATCAGCTGGCGGGCGATGGCCTCGCCGCCGGGCAGGTTGCCGTCGGCCTCCACCCACATGCCGCCGACCGGCGCCCACTGGCCCTTCTTCACGGACTCCTGGATGCGGGCCCACACGTGCGGGTAGTTGTCGCGCACCCACTCGTACTGCTGGGCCTGGGAGCAGGCGAAGATGAAGTCGTCGTACTCGTCGGCGAGCGACGTGACGTTGGAGAAGGTGCGGGACGTCTTGCGCTTGGTCTCGCGGATCGGCCAGAGCCAGGCGGAGTCGATGTGGGCGTGGCCGACGCCGGAGATGGTGTGCGCGCTGGCGTGCGCGGGACGGGCCAGGACGGGGGCGAGCACCTCGCGTACGGCGGCCGCGCTGCCGGAGACGTCGTCCAGGTCGAGGGCGTCCATGGCCCGGTCGAGGGCGTGCATGATCTCGTGGCGGCGCGGCTCGTGCTCGCCGAGGTGGACCATGAGCTCGCGCAGCACCTGGATGTCCAGGTCGAGGTGCCAGACCTCCTCGTCCAGGACGGCGAGGTCGGCGCGCTGGAAGGTGTAGAGGGGCTTGTCTCCGGCGGTGAGGATGTCGCCGAGCGGGGTCGTCTTCGAGAAGTTGTCGGCGAGGATGTCCGGGTTGGAGGCGGCCTCGACCAGGTAGTCGATCTCCTCGCCGCCCACTGCCGGGTTGCCGATCGGCACGTACTGGTTGAGCGGGTTGACCGCCTTCAGCGGCCGGCCGTCGGGCAGGTGGACCAGGGCCTCGGCCTGGTTGCCGGGCCAGTCCCCCACGAAGCCGAGGTCGATGACCGCCTCGACGCGCCGGCCCGCCCACTCGGCGGGCACCCGCCCGCGCATCCGGAACCAGGTCGTGCCCCAGGGCGGGCCCCACGGGGTGTCCATCGCGAAGGGCGTGTACCGGGCGGCCGCGGCCTCCTCGAAGGAGACGGGCTCGCCCGGCGCCTGCCATGCCTCGACGTCGAAGGGGACGGTGGCCGAGTAGATCGCGGGCTTGATGCGCTGGTTGTGGACGCGCTCGACGCGTTCCTCGATCCGGCGGCGTTCGTCGTGCATCAGGGTCTCCAGGGAGGGAGAGAACGGAGGGGAAGCGAGGGGCTCCTCGGCGACTGCTGAAAGCGCTTTCCAGCGCCGGCGCTACTTAAGGTACGCCAGACCCGGGTGGACCGAGGAGTAGCCCTCGACCAGCCTGCGGGCGACATTGACCGAGTCGACCAGGGGGTGCAGCGCGAACGCCTTCACCGCCGTCGAGCGCGAGCCGGCCTCGGCCGCCGCCAGCACCTCCCGCTCGACCGCCTTGACCGAGCAGACCAGGCCCGTGGCGTGGTCGGGCAGCGGGGCGACGGCGACCGGGTGTGCGCCGTTGGCGTCGACCAGGCAGGGCACCTCGATGACGGCCTCGGAGTCGAGCACGGACAGCGTGCTCCGGTTGCGGACGTTGAGGATCAGGGTGGTGCGCTCGTCGCGGGCGATGGCCCGCATCAGGGCCAGCGCGACCTTCTCGTAGCCGCCGGACAGGTCGTCGGCGTCGCGCTCGCCGGCGCCGGCCGTCTCCCGGTTCTCGGACATGTAGGTGGCCTCGCGCTCGGCGCGGGTGCGGTCCCAGATGTCCAGGGCGGAGGCGTCCGACCGCTCGACCTCGCGGTAGAAGTGCGCCTGCTGGTCGGCGAGGAAGGCGCCGCGGGTCTTGTCGGCCTGCTGGTAGGCGCGCACGGCCTCGCGGTTGAAGTAGTAGTAGTGCAGGTATTCGTTGGGGATGGCGCCGAGGGACCGCAGCCAGTCGACGCCGAAGAGCTTGCCCTCCTCGAAGGAGCCGAGCAGATCGGGGTCGGCGAGCAGCCGCGGAAGCTCGTCGCGGCCGGCGACGCGCAGGCCGCGCACCCAGCCGAGGTGATTGAGGCCGACGTAGTCGATCCACGCCTCGCCGGGGTTCTTGACGCCGAGGACGCGGGCGATACGGCGGCCGAGGCCGACCGGTGAGTCGCAGATGCCGATGACACGGTCGCCGAGGTGGCGGGACATGGCCTCGGTGACCAGTCCGGCGGGGTTGGTGAAGTTGATGACCCAGGCGTCCGGCGCGAGTCGGGCCACGCGCTGGGCGATGTCGACGGCGACGGGGACCGTGCGCAGGCCGTAGGCGATGCCGCCCGCGCCGACCGTCTCCTGGCCGAGGACGCCCTCGGCGAGCGCGACCCGCTCGTCGTTGGCCCGGCCTTCGAGACCGCCGACGCGGATCGCCGAGAAGACGAAGTCGGCGCCGCGCAGCGCCTCGTCCAGATCGGTGGTGGCCCTCACCTCGGGCGCGTCCGGCACCCCGGCCGCCTGCTCGGCGAGGACGCGGGTCACGGCCTTGAGGCGGCCGGCGTCCAGGTCGTGCAGCACGACCTGGGTGACCCGGCCCTCGGCGCGGTCCGTCAGGAGCGCCCCGTACACGAGCGGCACACGGAATCCGCCGCCGCCCAGAATCGTCAGTCTCACTCTTGCACCTTTCCTGCCACGACCACCTCGACGCCCGCCTCCTCCAGGGAGGACCGGGTCGCCGCGTCGACCGGCGCGTTCGTCACCACCACGTCCAGGTCGTCCGGACCGCACACCTTCGCCATCCCCGTACCCGGGAACTTCGCCGCGTCCGCGAGCAGGACGACCTTGTCGCCGGCCTTGATCATGGCCCGCTTGACCGGCACCTCGACGACCGTCGTGTCCATCACCTGACCACCGGGCCGCACTCCACTGGTGCCCAGAAAGAGCCAGTCGGCATGCAGCTGGCGCAGATTGTCCTCGGTGAGGAAGCCGACCAGCGAGCGGTACTCGCGGCGGACCATGCCGCCCAGCAGCACCAGCTCGATGCCCTCGTCGTCGGCGAGCTCCTCGTAGACCACCAGGTTGCTGGTGATCACCGTGAGACGGCGGCCGTGCAGCTGGCGGGCCAGCCGGAAGGCGGTGGTGCCGATGTCGAGCAGCACCGACTGACCGTCTTCGATCATCGCGGCGGCACGCGCGGCTATGGCGTCCTTCTCGGGCACGCGCATCTCGGCGACCTCGGCGAAGGGCTGGTCGCCCTCCTCCACGACCGCCCCGCCGTGCACCCGCGTGAGCAGCCCGTCCTCCTCGAGTTTGACCAGGTCACGCCTGATCGTGGCCGGGCTCACACCCAGCTGCTCGGAGAGATCGGTCACGGCCGCGGGGCCCCCGGCGCGCAGGGCCCGCAGGATGAGTTGGTGTCGTCGTTCTGCCAGCACGACGTGAACACTACTCGTCATCTTCAATCATCGCCATGCTCATTTCTGCTCGGGTATTGACCAATCTCTCCGATCGGCGCACGATTCCGCTCACCGAAATGAAGAGTTTTGACGAGAGGACCCAGCCGTGGACGACGACCGGCCCGATGCGCTGCTGACCGGGCTGCTCTTCTACGACCTCGTCCTCACGGGGCTCGGGAAGCCGCCCACACCGGGTGAGGAGATCTGGACCGGCGGCATGGGCTGCGGTCCCGGCGGCATCGCCAACCTCGCGGTCGCCGCCTCCCGCTTCGGCCTCACGACCTCGCTGGCCACGGTGTTCGGCGACGACCTCTACGGCGAGTACTGCCGGGACGTGCTGTGCGACCAGGAGGACATCGACCTCTCGCTCTCCCGCACGGCGGACGGCTGGCCCACCCCGGTCACCGTCTCCCTCGCCTACGGCCACGACCGGGCCCTGGTCACCCACGGCCAGGAGCCCCCGTACTCGCAGGACGCGCTGATGGGCGACCCGCCCGAGGCGCGCACGGCCCTGGTGCACATCGAGGCCGAACCCCGCGCCTGGCTCGCCAAGGCCGCCGCGAACGGCACCCACATCTACGCCGACGTCGGCTGGGACCCCACCCAGCAGTGGTCCACCGACCTGCTCGAACAGCTCTCCCTGTGCCACGCCTTCCTCCCCAACGAGACCGAGGCGATGGCCTACACCCGCACCGACAGCGCGGTCGCGGCCCTCGGCACGCTCAGCGAGCTGGTGCCGGTGGCCGTGGTCACCCGCGGCGGGGACGGCGCCGTCGCCGTCGACCAGACGACCGGCGAGTACGCCGAGGTCCCCGCCCTCGACGTCGACGTCCTCGACGCGACGGGCGCCGGTGACGTGTTCGGGGCGAGCTTCGTCGCGGCCTCGCTCGGCGGCTGGTCCCTGGAGGAACGGCTCAGGTTCGCCGTCCTGGCCGCCGGCCTGTCGGTCGGCCGGCACGGCGGCGCCCTGGCCGCCCCCGGCTGGTACGGCGTCGACCGCTGGTGGCGCTCCCTGACCGACCCCGAGCTGAAGCGGACGTACGGCTTCCTAGCGGACCGGCTCCCCGAGAACCCGGGGCCGCCCGTCGCGTACGCCCCCGTGACCCCGCCCGCACGGCAGAACTGACCCCCACTGTTCTCCTCCCCCCACGCCCCTCTCATGCGAAGTCCCGAAAAGATCCGAAAGGCGGTGGGAGCTGTGCGGCTCTCACGAAGAGGCCTGCTCCGCGCGGGCCTGGCCAGTACGGCCGCCACGGCGCTCGGCGGCCTGGCGTCCGGCTGTGCCGTTCCGACCGGCTCGACCGGCCGGAACATGGTCCTGTGGTATTGGAGCGGCGGACTGAGCGACACGGTCGTCAAGAACGCCAAGGCGCGTTACGACAGCTCCGTGGACCTCGACGCCATCCAGATCGGCGGCCAGTACCGCTCGAAGCTCATCACCACCATCACCGGCCGGGCCCACATCCCCGACATCGCGGGGCTCAAGGGCGAGGACATGGCCGCCTACCTGCCGAACGCGGACCAGTTCGTCGACCTGCGGACGCTGGGCGCGGAGAAGTACAAGAGCCGGTACCTGTCCTGGAAGTGGGACCAGGGCATCGCCGACGACGGCACGATGGTCGGCTTCCCGATCGACTGCGGGCCGGTCGCGCACTACTACCAGTTCGAGATCTTCCGCAGGGCCGGGCTGCCGTACGAGCCCGACGACGTGTCGAAGGAGCTGAACACCTGGGAGAAGTTCTTCGACGCGGGTGTACAACTCGGCAAGCGCGTCCCGGGGGCCAAGCTGCTCACCGACGTCAACTCGGTCTTCGAGAACGTCGTGCAGCAGGGGACGCAGCGGTACGTCGACAAGGACCGCCAGTTCATCGGCGACCAGGATCATGTGCGCCGGGCGTGGGCGCTCGCCGTGGAGGCCAAGCGGCGCGGGATCGTCTCCGACCTGGTCAGCGGCACCCCGGACCAGCAGTCCGCCGTCCAGGACGGCAAGCTGCCGAGCCAGCTGAACGCCTCCTGGGCCAGCTTCGACATCAAGAACGGCGTGCCGAAGACCAAGGGCAGGTGGCGGGTGGCGCAGATGCCGGTGCGGCCCGCCAACAACGGCGGCTCGTTCCTGTCGATCACCAAGGCGTGCCGGGAGCCCGAGCAGGCCTTCGAGATCATCACCTGGATCCTCGACGCGGCCAACCAGGCACAGGGTTACGTCGACGCGGGCCTGTTCCCCTCCACGCCCGCCTCGTACGGCCTGAAGCAGATGCAGGAGCCGGACGAGTTCTTCGGCGGCCAGGTCACCACGGATGTCTTCGGGCCGGCCGCGCAGAAGATCGCGGTCGCCTACAACAGCCCGTTCGACATCGCGCTCGGGCAGCCCCTCAAGGACGAGATCAAGAACGTCGGCGTCCTCGGCAAGGACCCGAAGAAGGCCTGGAGTGACGCCATGAGCAAGTGCCGTCGCATCGCGAAGCACCTGGGGGTGAGCTACTGATGGCCGTCCTGGAGCAGACCCCGCCCGCGGTGACCCCGCAGCCCGCCCCGACCGGGCCCAAGAAGGGCCTGCGCAAGTACTGGCACCTCTACGCCGCGATCTCCCCCTTCTACCTGATCTTCCTCGGCTTCGGCCTCTTCCCGGTCGGCTTCTCGCTCTACCTGTCCTTCCACCGCTGGGACGGCCTCGGGTCGATGGAGTGGGCGGGGCTCTCGCAGTACCAGTACCTGCTGAGCGACAGCGACTTCTGGAACTCGATCGGCAACACGGTCGTCATCTGGGCGCTGGCCACCTTCCCCATGATCTTCCTGGCGATGGTCACGGCCGTGATGCTCAACTCCGCGGTCCGGTTCAAGGGCCTGTACCGCGTCGCGTACTTCCTGCCGAACGTCACCTCGGTCGTCGCCATCGCGATCGTCTTCGGCTCGATCTTCTCCACCAACGCCGGCATGGTGAACGCCGTACTGAACGCGGTGGGGATCGACCAGGTGGCCTGGCTGAACACGCCGTGGGGCATCAAGGTCACCATCGCGGCGCTGATGACCTGGCAGTGGACCGGCTACAACGCGATCATCTTCCTCGCCGGACTCCAGACCATTCCGGGCGACCTCTACGAGGCCGCGCGCATGGACGGCGCCGGTCCGATCCAGACCTTCTTCCGGATCACGCTGCCGCTGCTGCGGCCCACGCTGCTGTTCGTGCTCGTCGTCTCGACGGTCACCGGCCTGCAGAGCTTCTCCGAACCGCAGGTCCTGCTGCAGACCTCGTCCAACGACTCGACGTTCGCGGGCGGTCCGGGCCACTCCGGCCAGACGATGGTCCTCTACTTCTTCCAGCAGACCTTCGACAACAACGACTTCGGGTACGGCGCCGCCGTGGCGTGGGGCATCTTCCTCGTCGTCGTCCTCTTCTCGATCATCAACTGGCGCCTCGTGCAGCGCCGCGGCGACTAGGAAGGGCGCGCATCATGGCATCCATCAAGGAGTCCCGCACCTCCATCAAGGGGTCCCGCCGCAGAGGGATCGCGCTGCACCTCCCGCTGATCGTCAGCACCCTGATCTCGGCCTTCCCGTTCTACTGGGCCGTGATCATGTCGACGCACAGCTCGTCGGAGATCTTCTCGTACCCGCCGAAGCTGCTGCCGGGCACGCACTTCCTGGAGAACGTGCGCAACCTGTTCGACGCCGTCGACTTCTTCGGGTCGATGTGGAACTCGCTGCTGGTCGCGGTGTCGGTGACCTTCCTGGTCCTGCTCTTCGACTCGCTGGCGGCCTTCGTCTTCGCGAAGTTCGAGTTCCCCGGCAAGGGGCTGCTGTTCGGGCTGCTCATGCTGATCTTCATGGTGCCGGCGCAGCTGTCGGTCATCCCGCAGTTCGTCGTCATGGCGAAGATCGGCTGGATCGGCTCGATGACCGCGCTGATCGTGCCGGCCGCGGCCAACGCCTTCGGCATCTTCTGGATGCGCCAGTACATGAAGACGGCCATCCACGACGAGCTGCTCGACGCCTCCAGGCTCGACGGCGCGAACTTCCTGCGCCAGTACTGGCACGTGGCGCTGCCGGTGGTCCGACCGGGTCTCGCCTTCCTCGGCATCTTCACCTTCATGGGCCAGTGGAACGACTTCGCCTGGCCCCTGATCGCCCTGACCAACCCGAACAACGTGACCCTTCAGGTCGCGCTCTCCCAGCTCAACGGCACACACGGCACCACCGACTACGGCATCGTGATGACCGGCGCGCTGCTCGCCCTCATCCCGCTGCTGATCGTGTTCGCGATCGGCGCCAAGCAGATCATCGGCGACCTCGCGAAGGGAGCCGTGCGCGGATGACCCCCGATCCGCTCATCGCCCTGCGCCCCTGGGAGGCACCCGAGGTGACCTCCTGGGGACGGCTCCCCATGAACGCCGTCGACCGGCGCTCCGGAGCACTCCCCCTGGACGGCGACTGGCGCTTCCAGCTGCTGTCCGCTCCGGACGCGCCGGTCGGCGGTGCCTGGTCCACGGCGCACGTCCCCGGCGTCTGGACCATGCAGGGCACCGACGACCTGCCGCGGTACCTCAACATCCGGATGCCGTTCGCCGAGTTCCCGCCCCACTCCCCCGCCGCCAACCCGACGGGGGTGTACGAGCGCGAGGTGGACGTCCCGGCCGACTGGGCCGGGCGCCGGATCGTGCTCCAGGTGGGCGGCGCGGAGAGCGTGCTGCTGGTGCACGTGGACGGGCGGCCGGTGGGCATCTCCAAGGACTCCCATCTGGCCGCCGAGTTCGACCTGACGGAACAGGTCCGCCCGGGCTCGTCCGCGACCGTACGGCTCACGGTCGTCAAGTGGTCCGACGCCTCGCACATCGAGGACCAGGACCACTGGTGGCACGGCGGTCTCACCCGCTCGGTGCTGCTGTACGCGCGCGACCCGTTGCATCTCGCGGACGTGACCGTGCGGGCCGCGTACAGCGGTGAGCTGCGGGTCGACTGCCGGGTGCGGGACACCGGCGGCGCGCTGCCCGAGGGGTGGTACGTCACCGGCGAGGTGGACGGTGAACTCCTCGCCCAGGACGTCGAGTTCGACCGCGCCAACGTCGAGGACGAGCGGGTCTCCGACTTCCTCGGCGAGGTACGGCTGCACACCACGGTCCCCGACGTGCGCACGTGGAACGCCGAGACGCCCGAACTGTACGACCTCACCGTGCGCCTGCACCGCGCCGACGGAACCGTCGCCGACACTTCCCGGCACCGGATCGGCTTCCGGGACGTCGAGATCGTCGGCCGGGACCTGCTCGTCAACGGCGAGCGGGTGTTCATCCGGGGCGTCAACCGGCACGACTTCCATCCGCTGACCGGCCGGACGGTGTCGTACGACGACATGCGCGCCGACCTGGTCCTGCTCAAGCGGTTCGGCTTCAACGCGATCCGCACCGCCCACTACCCGAACGACCCGACGCTGTACGACCTCGCCGACGAGC
Organism: Streptomyces muensis; assembly: GCF_021474425.1. GTDB lineage: Bacteria > Actinomycetota > Actinomycetes > Streptomycetales > Streptomycetaceae > Streptomyces > Streptomyces muensis. The sequence continues at coordinate 60,735 of NZ_JAKEIP010000011.1, forward strand.
TCGGCTTCTACGTGGTCGACGAGGCGGACATCGAGTCCCACGACCACGCCCATGAGATCGCCGACGACCCGCGCTATCTGGGCGCCTTCGTGGACCGGGTCGCACGGATGGTGCTGCGCGACAAGAACCATCCGTCGGTCATCGTCTGGTCGCTGGGCAACGAGTCGGACTACGGCGCGAACCACGACGCGGCGGCGGGCTGGGTGCGCCGCCACGACCCGACGCGGCCGATCCAGTACGAGGGTGCGGCCAAGCTCGGCTGGGCCGACCCGCAGCTCGCCTCCGACATCGCCTGCCCGATGTACGCCCCGCTGGAGGACTGCGTGGCGCACGCGCTCTCCGGTGAGCAGACCAAGCCGCTGATCCAGTGCGAGTACTCGCACGCCATGGGCAACAGCAACGGCACGCTGGCCGACCACTGGGCCGCCATCGAGGCCACCCCAGGTCTTCAGGGCGGGTTCATCTGGGAGTTCTGGGACCACGGGATTCTGCAACGCGTGAGCGACGGAAGACCGGCCGGGCGTGGGGGCGCCGGGCTGTATGACAACGGTGTCCCCGCGCCCGGGTACCGCTGGGCGTACGGCGGTGACTTCGGCGAGACGATCCACGACGGCGCGTTCATCGCGGACGGCGTGGTGTTTCCCGACCGCACGCCCAAGCCGGCGATGTACGAGCACCGGGAGATCGCGGCGCCGGTGCGCATCGAGAGCTACCGGCACGAGGGCGTGGTCCTGACCAACCACCAGCACTTCCGCGGCTTCGACTGGCTGACGGGCGTATGGGAGCTGTCGCTGGCGGACGGCCGCACGCTGACCGCCCCGGCCGAGCTGCCCGAGCTGTGCCCGGGCGAGACGGCGGCGGTGCCGCTGCCGTTCGCGCTGCCGGAGGACGGCGGCGAGGCCTGGCTGACGCTGCGGGTGACGACGGCGCGGGACCTACCGTGGGCGCCGCGCGGCACGGAGGTGTGCGTGCCGCAGGTGCGGTTGCGGGCGGCCGACGTGCGGCGGGAGCCGGTCGCGGCGGGTTCGGTGGAGGTCGACGGCGAGGGTCTCCTCGTCCACCCGCTGCTGACGGTGGCCCCCACGCTCTCGCTGTGGCGGGCGCCCACCGACAACGACGAACTCGGCGGCATGGCGGGGCGCTGGCGAAGCTGGGGGCTCGACGCGCTGGTGCGCAAGGTCGTGTCGGTGCGTGAGGACGCCGGGCGTGTGAGGGTGGCGGCCGAGTACGCGGGCGCGGCCGGTGTCGTACGGCACCGGCAGGTGTTCACGGCCGTCGAGGGCGGCGTACGCGTAGAGGAGGAGGCCGAGCTGCCGGACGTCTTCGACGACGTGGCGCGGGTCGGCACGGTCTTCGAGACGGTCGCGGGGCTCGACCTGCTGGAGTGGTTCGGGCAGGGGCCCTGGGAGTCGTATCCCGACCGCGGCGCGGGCGCGCCCGTCGGCCATCATTCCCTCCCCGTCGACGAGTTGTTCACCCCGTACCTGCGCCCGCAGGAGAGCGGTGGCCGACATGGCGTACGGCGGTTCACGCTGTCCGCGCCGGATGCCACCGGTCTCACGGTGGCGCTGGACGAGCCGCGTCAGGTCTGCGTCACCCGTTACCGCGCCGAGGACCTGACCGCCGCCACGCACCACGACGAACTGGTGCCGCGCCCCGGCTGCGTGGTCCACCTCGACGCGGCGCACCGGGGCCTGGGCACGGCGTCGTGCGGCCCCGACACCTTCCCCTCCTACCGCGTCGCACCGGGCGTCCATCGCTGGAGCTGGACCCTGCGCGTCCTCTGACCTCCTCTTCCTCTCCCTCCTCATGGAGCACCCATGTGTACTTCGCATGCCCACGACCAGGGCGAGGCCGCGCAGGCCGCCGCCGGAAGACGTGGTTTCCTGCGGGCCACGGCGCTGCTCGGCGCCGCCGCCACCGCCTCGGTCGCACTGCCGACCGTGGCCGAAGCGGCATCCGCGGACGACTGGCGGCCCGACCCGGAAAGCCGTCGCTTCACGCTCGCCGTGATGCCGGACACCCAGTACCTCTTCGACGGGCCGAGCATCGACAAGGCGCCGGTCGAGGCGTCGCTGCGGTATCTGCTGGAGCACGGCCGCAAGGAGAACATCGTCTTCCTGTCGCACCTCGGCGACCTCACCCAGAACGGTTCCCAGCCCGAGGTCGCCGCGATCAGCGAGGCCTTCCGGCTGCTGGACCGGCGGGGCGTGGGCTACAGCGTGCTCGCCGGCAACCACGACGTGAAGTCGTCGACGGACGACCAGCGCGGTGCGACGCCGTATCTGGACGCCTTCGGGCCGAAGCGGTTCCGGGGGAAGAGGACCTTCGGGGGTGCCTCCCCGGACGGCTACAACAGCTTCCACCTCTTCAGGGCCGCCGGACGTGAGTGGATGGTGCTGGCGCTGGACTGGCGGCTGTCGGCGAAGGGTTACGCCTGGGCGAAGGACGTCCTGGCCCGGCATTCGAAGACGCCGGTCATCCTCACCACCCATGAGCTGGTCGTCGGGGACGACTCCCTGTCGGCGTACGGGCAGCAGTTGTGGGACCGGCTGATCGACGACCACGACCAGATCTTCCTCACCCTGAACGGGCACTACTGGCCCGCCGCCCGGGCGACCCGCGAGAACGCCGCCGGGAACGACGTACACCTGCATCTGACGAACTACCAGAACCGCTACTTCGGCGGCGCGGCGATGATCCGCCTGTACCGCTTCGACCTCGACCGGAACGTCATCGACGTGGAGACGGTCTCGCCGTGGATCCTCGGCCGGGCCGCCAAGGGCCTCAACGAGCTGGAGCGGCAGGAGATAGAACTCAGCGGTGACGCCGACCGGTTCAGCGTCGGCATCGACTTCGCCGACCGCTTCTCCGGCTTCGCCCCGGTGCCGGCCCGCCCGGCCCGCCCCGCGTCGAGGATGCTGATCCCGGGCACGGTGGCGTACTGGCGCTTCGAGCGGCCGGTGGAGGGCAGCACGGTCCGTGACCTCTCCGGACGCGGAAACGACCTCTCCCTCGTCACCGTGGGCGGCGGCGAGCTGGGCTGGTCCGCCGACCACCACCCCGACCAGCCCGGGCACGGCAGCCTGGAGTTCCAGGGTTTCAAGTCGCCGTTGAAGGGCGCGTACCTGCGGACGGTCGACGGGGCGCCGCTCAACTCGGCGATGTTCAGGGACGGTTACACCATCGAGGCGTTCTACCGTCTCCCCGCCGACTGGGACCCGGACCACAACGCCTGGTCCGGCCTGGTCAGCCGTACGGGCACCGGTGGCGCCGCCGGGAAGACCGCCGACGACCCGGACGAACCGCTCGCCACCCTGTCCCTGTCGAACGACCGGGAGCCGCAGTGGGCGATGCGCCCGCTGAACCAGGAGGGCATCGCCACCAACTGGGCCCAGGAAACCCCGCTGGAGACCTGGTGGCATCTGGCAGTCGTCAACGACGGCGAGCACACCACGATGTACGTCGAGGGCTGCCCGGTGGTCCGCAACCCCAAGGCCCGCTCGACCGGCATCACGTCCGTCGGGCTGCCGTGGCTGCTCGGCGGCTACGAGTACGGCGGCAGGATCGACCAGGTCCTGCACGGCCGCCTCGGCGACGTCCGGATCGTCGCGCGGGCGCTGCCCGTCAAGTCCTTCATGAACCACTGACCTTCAGGGGACCACCACCATGACCGAGCAGCAGCTGCCCACCTGGGCCGACCCGGCCGTCTCCGCCACCGACCTCGACCCGCAGGGCGTCTCCAGACGCGGACTCCTGCGCCGCGCCGGCCTGTTCGGCGCCGCCTTCGCGCTGGGCGGCGCGGCCGCACCCGCCGTGGCCGCACCGGCCTCGGCCGCCTCCGACCGGCGTCTCGGCGGCGACGACCCGCGCCTCGCCTACCTCGTGGGCGACCACCACATCCACTCCGTCTACAGCCACGACGCCAAGTACACGTTCTCCCAACTGGCCGCCGCGAGCGCGAAGTTCGGCCTTGACTGGATGGTGTTCACCGAGCACTCCAACTTCGGGCACGCCAAGTTCGGAGCCGCGATGGAGCACGAGGAGATCCTCAGGGCGCGGGCCGAGAACCCGCGCCAGCTGATCTTCCAGGGCCTGGAGTGGTACATCCCGGCCGCCGAGCACTGCACGGTCTTCTCCGCGCCCGGCGCGCACGAGGTCGACCTGCTCACCCGGTTCGAGAGCGCCTACGACGGCAAGCTGCTCGGCTACGACAAGGGCGGCGCGGCCGACGCGGACACCGCCCGCAACGAGGCCCACGCGGTCAAGGCCCTCAAGTGGCTGGACCAGCAGCGCCGCACCGGCTACGTGGACGACGTCCTCGTCCTCGCCAACCACCCGATGCGCCTCGGCATCGACTCCCCGCACGAGATGCGGGCCTGGCGGGACGCCGCCCCCGACATCATGATCGGCATGGAGGGCGCGCCCGGCGCGCAGGGCGCGGCCATCCCCGGCTGGCGCGGCGCGACGTCGATCCGCGGCGAGTACGAGAACAAGCCGTCGGCGCAGTCCTGGCCCGGCTACCCGGCGGACGCGTATCTGACGTACGGCGGCTTCGACTGGGCGACGGCGACGGTCGGCGGTCTGTGGGACTCGATGCTGGCGGAGGGCCGCCTGTTCTCGATCACCACGAACTCCGACGCCCACCGCATCGTCTTCGACACCTGGAAGAACGGCGACTGGCCGGCCGGCCAGAACTTCGACACCACCGGCAAGCTGCCCGACCCGGTGAACACCACCACCCCGCAGCCGGGCAGCGACTTCTGGCCGGGCCAGTTCAGCCGCACCCACGTCGGAGTGACCCGCTACGGCTACCGCGCGGTGATGGCGGGCCTGCGCGCGGGCCGGGTCTGGCTGGACCACGGGCATCTGCTCGACGGCCTCGACGTCCGCCTCGAGCGGGACTGCGACCACGGCCGTGGTGTCACGCTGGGCGGCCGGCTGCGGGTGCGCAAGGGCGAGAAGCTGACGCTGAACGTCACGGTCACGACCGCCTCCCGGCCCAACCCCCAGGGAATCCTGCCGGAGTTGGCGCACGTGGACGTCGTCCGGGGCGCGGTGCGCGGCCCGGTGGCCGACCGGGACACCTGGCGGGCCCCCGACACCAGGGTCGTGCGGACGGCGGACGTGAGCGGCCGCAAGGGGACGTACACCCTGCGCGTCCCGCTGACCGCCGGGGACGAGTCCTTCTACGTGCGGCTGCGCGGCAGCGACGGCAACCGCCACGGCGCGGGCTACCTCGGCTCGTCGGTCGACCCGCACGGGCCGATCCCGCACGCGCCCGGAGACGGTGACCCGTGGGCGGATACGTGGTTCTATTCGAACCCGGTATTCGTCGACGTGGCAGGGGCCTGATGAAGCGTCATATCCTCACTCTCGGTTGCTTATTGGCAGCGCTCACCCTCGGCGCGGGCACAGCGTCCGCCGCCGGCGCCCCGCGCTGGGCCGAGACCGGCACGGCGTACACCGACACGCTGGGCGGCGGGCAGGGCCTCGCGAGCCGCGCGGACGGCTCACTGCTGTACCGCGGCCTCGCCTCCATCCCCCTTGACCTGCGTATCAGGGGCTGGAACCACATCGGCGACCCGGACATCGCACGCGGCCACGTCTTCGACGCCTACCAGGGCCCGGACACGGCCACGTCCAAGATGTTCGCGGTGACGACCCCGGCCGGGAAGCGCTACGAGTACGTCCATCGGCTCAACCCGGGCGAGAAGCTGAACAACTCCTTCGCGAGCGTCTCGCCCGACGGGCAGTGGCTGGTGTCGGGTGAGTGGGGCGAGCAGCGAAGACTCCAGGTGTTCCCCGCTCCCCTGCTGAACCCGTCCACACCCCAGTCCGGCGGTGACCTGAAGGAGGCCTGGCAGATCACCCTGGACAAACCTGTCCGTGACATCCAGGGCTGCGACTTCGTGACGGACACGCGCCTGGTGTGCGCCTCGAACGACGCCTCGGGCACGCTCTTCCCGGAGATCCGCCCGCTGCTCCAGGTCGACCTGCCGCGCAAGGTGGACGGTCAGCCGATGACGGGCGCGGTGAGCAGCCTGTTCGCGCTGCCGCAACGCAGCGTGTGCGCGGGCTCGTTCGGCGCCTTCGAGACGGAGGGCGTCGACTACGACGCGAACAGCGGCACCCTGCGCGCCCAGATGATCCCGCCCGGCGTGTGCGCGGCGGCGACCGCCGTGCACTCGTACCAGCAGGTCACGAACTGATCGAGACCCGGAAAGACCCGCACTTCGGGATGATCTGGGGCACGATGGGGAATGGCCGTTGCACGACCACGGCATGCCGCAGCGGCGGGGGCTTCGAGGGGAGGCCGCGCATGCGCACAGAGGTGATCACGGGGGACGGGCGCCGATTAGCCGTCGAGGTCTCCGGGGACCTCAACGGCTTTCCGGTGTTCCTGCTGCACGGCACCCCCGGCAGCAGGCTCGGCCCGGCGCCCCGGCCCATGCTGCTCTACCACCAGCGGGTCCGGCTCATCACCTACGACCGCCCCGGCTACGGCCCTTCGGACCGGCTCCCCGGACGACCGGTCTCGCACGTCGCCGCGGATGTGTCCGCCATCGCCGATGCCCTGGGCATCGAACGCTTCGCCGTGGTCGGCCGGTCCGGCGGCGGGCCGCACGCGCTGGCCTGCGCGGCGCTCCTGCCGGACCGGGTCACCCGGGTCGCGGTGCTGGTGAGCCTGGCGCCGCACGACGCCGACGGGTTGGACTGGTTCGCCGGCATGGCGGCCTCCAACGTGCGGGAGTACACCAAGGCCCTGGCCAGCCCCGACCGGCTCGCGGCCAGCCTGCGCAAGCGTTCCGTCGCCATCCGCGCCAACCCGGTGCGCCTGCTCACCCAGCTGCGCCGGGAGCTCACCGAGTCCGATCTGAGGGTGGTGGCCGACGCCGCCATCCGCGCCATGCTGATGCGCAACTACAGCGAGGCGCTGCGGGTGTCGGCCGACGGCTGGGTGGACGACGCCTTGTCGTTCTGCAGCCCGTGGGGCTTCTCTCTGGAGGACATCTCCGTACCGGTGCTGCTGTGGCACGGAGAGCAGGACGTGTTCGCTCCGGCCGGCCACACCCGCTGGCTGGCCGAGCGCATACCCAGCGTGACGGCCATCTTCCAGCCCGCCGCCGCGCACTTCGCGGCGCTGCGCGTCCTGCCCGACATCGTGACCTGGCTGCTGGGCGGCCGGCCGGTGCTGATTCGTGGCGGCCCTTGACCATCCCGGCGCACCTCGGGGAACGGTCAGACGGGCAGCGGCTCCAGGTCCCGGTGGATGCGCTTGCCCTCCCGCACGGTCACCGCGTGCGGGTGGTCCTCACCGAGCAGCCGGGACAGGTCGAAGTGGGCGCTCTCCTGAAGCTGCTCGGCCTCCGGGATCCGGCCCAGCGTCCGAAGCGTGACCGCCAGGTTCGCGCGCGAGACCACGGTGTCCGGGTGCCCGTGGCCGAGAACCGCCTGGAAGCCGGCGACGGCCGTCCTCTCCAGTGTCTCGGCCTCGTCCGAGGACCCCAGCTCCGCCAGCACGTTGGCGAGGTTCACGGCCGCGGCCAGGCTGTAGGGGTGCCGTTCACCGAGCACCTCGCGCAGTGTGGCCAGGTTCTCCTCCAGCAGCTCCCGCGCCCTGCCCACCTCGCCCGAACCCCGCAGGAAGACACCGAGGTTGTTGACGGCCGCGAGCGTCGCCGGGTGCCGGACGCCGGGTGCGGTCCGGTACTGCGGCACTATCTCCTGCGCCAGGGCGAGCGCCTCCTCGCGTGCACCGGTGAAGTACAGGTCGGTGGCGTAGTTGAGGGTGCAGTCCAGCACGTCCGGGGTGGAGGTCGGGGTCTCGCGGGTGCGGTAGTACTCACGGGTCTGATGGGTGATGGCACGCGCCTGTTCGGCCCGCCCGGCCTTGCGCAGGGAGACCGCGAGGCTCTTGGCGGTACGCAGGGTTTCGGGATAGGTGTCGCCGAACTGCCGTCGATAGGCGTCGAAGCCGTTCTGCAGCAGGAGGACCGAGTTGCTGTACTCGCCGACCTCCCGCAGGTCGCGTCCCAGGTTGAAGGCGCTGTTCAAGGTCTGCGGATGCTCCGCGCCCAGGTCGTTGCGCCGCCGGTCGTACAGCTCCTGGTCGACGTCGCGCGCGTCGGTGTAGCGACCCAGCAGACGCAGGCACACAGCACGGTTGTTGTTGGCGCTGAGCGTACGGGGATGGTCCTCGCCGAAGCTCTCCTTGAATCCGATGTACGCCTCGTTGGCCATCTCCAGGGCCAGGTCGAACCGGCCGATGCTGCCTAGGTCGGCGGCCAGCCCGCTGATGGTCATCAGGACGTGCGGATGGTCGGGCGGCAGCAGCCGGCGCTGCCCGACCAAGGTGTCCGCGCTCAGCCGTTCCGCCTCGACGTACTTGCCGAGGGTGCGCAGCACGTTGGCGATGTGGAAGCGCAGGTAGAGAATCTGGATGTGCAGGTTCCGAACATAACGTTCCTGCGCGGCCGTCACCCGCACGTCCTCGTCGTCCGCCCGGCCCGTCCCTTTCTCGGCGTCGGCCATCTTCTCCTTCAGCTCGGCGATCGAGGCCTGCCGCGCGCCCAGCGAGGTCTCCCACGAGGCCCGCAGTTTCTCGCCGAGCGCCAGTGCCGCGTTGAGGTCACCGCGCTTCCACAGGTACCGCACCCGGTCGATGAGGAGCTGCCGGGTCTCCGGTTCGTCGCACGAGCTGGCGTCGCTGGCGTCCAGGTGGGGCCAGATGGCGGCGAAGGTCGAGCGGTTCTCCGGGTCGTCGATCGGCTCCTCGCCCGAAGGGCGGGCCCCGGCGAGGATGCGGTGCACGACGTGCCGGGCGTCCTCCTGCTCCTGCGCGGTCAGCTGGGCCCGGATCACAGCCTGCACCAGGCGGTGGACCTGGATGGATTCGGTGGCCCGGTCCACCTTGGCGAGCGCGAACCGGTTGATCTCCCGGATCACCCGGCCGAGGACCATCTTCTCCTGCAACGAGGCGTCCTCCGCGGCGAGCACGCGAATCATCGCGTCCCCGTAGAGAAGCTTCAGGGAGATGGGTTCGGCCGCGAAGAACGCGCACAACTGCAGCAGCCGCACGGCGGCCGGCGAGCGTTCCTTGAGGCGTTCGATGGAGACGTTCCAGGTGGCGGCCACCGGCTGCGGGTAGTTGACGGGCTGGCTCAACGACAGGACGTGCTCGGCCTGTTCCTCCAGCTCCTCCAGGTAGCGGTCGACCGGGGTGCCGGTCTCCGCGAGCCAGGCGCCGGCCTGGTCCAGGGCCAGCGGCAGGTCGCCGACTGCCTGCGCGACCCGGTCCGCGTCCCCGGTGTCCAGCCCGGGCGCCCGGCGCAGCAGGTGCTCGATGCTCTCCTCGCGCAGGAAGGGGTCGACCTCGAGGGCGTCGCCGTACTGGAGCCAGGTCTGGTTGCGGGAGGTCACCAGGACGTGGCCCTTGCCGCTGGGGAAGTACCGGCTGACCTCCTGGGGTTCGGCCGCGTTGTCGAAGACCAGCAGCCAGCGAAGGGCCAGGCCCGACTGGCGCAGATGGTCCCGGGCCTCCTGAGCGGCCTGGGCCACATCGTCACCGACCCTGAGCCCCAGCTTGCCGGCCAGCTCCGCCAGGGAGGAGATGACCAGTTCGTTCTGTTCGGAGGGGATCCACCACACCAGGTCGTAGTCGGCGGCGAAACGGTGCACGTACTCCAGCGCGATCTGCGTCTTGCCCACGCCGCCCAGGCCGTACAACGCGTACGGTGCCGGCGACACCGACGCGGTGCTGCTTCCCAGGGTGTCGCGCAGCAGCTCCAGCAGCGCGCTGCGCCCGGTGAAGGAGGCGTTGCGCGGCGAAACGTTCCAGACCTTCGGCAGGGTCCCGGGGAAGCGGACGTCGCCTGCCACGGCCTCGGAGGGGTGGTCGGCCGTCGAGGCGGGCTTACCGAGCGCGCGTAACAGCGCGGAGGCGGCGCCGGGTTCGTCCAGGCGTACCAGGTCGACCGACGCCCACTCGTTGAACGACGGTGCCGGACGAATGTCGCCGACCCGGACCGCGACCACCTGGCGGCGGCCGGTGGGGTCGTTTCCGGTGGCGGCCTCCCACACCTGGCGGGCGCGCGCCGAACGCTGGAAGGCCGGCGAGAGCACGACCACGGTGCGGTCGGCGGGCTTGTCCGCGCCGTCGCCCTCGCAGCCGACGTACCTCGGGACCACGCGGAAACCGGTGCGGGACAACAGGGTGCCGATCCAGTCGGCCCACATGCGGTCCTCCGCGACATAGCTCAGCAGCAGATCGGCCGGGAGTGCCGAACGGCTGCGGGTGAACGCCTTCTTGATGCGCAGCCGCTCGTCCTCCTCCATGCGCGGCAGTGCGGTGACCGCCTGGTCGCTGATGACACCGGTGAGCCGTTCGAACGCCGACAGCAGCGAGGTGGCGTTGTTCGTCTCGTCACCGAAGGCCGCCAGCGTCTCCTCGTAGGCGTAGTAGGGCCGGTAGGGGATCTCCACCGACCCCCAGTACCTGGTGAGTTCGGCCTCGGTCATGCCTGAGGGGAATCCGTCGAACTTGGCACGGGCCAGGGAGCGCCCGGCGTCGGCTTTCTCCTTCTCCCCCTCGTCGATGCGCATGGGGACGGGAAGGATCCGGATCTTGCGGGCGTGAAACCGCTCATGGATGTGGTGGGCGACGGCGGAGGCACCGTCGATGCTCTGGTCGCTGAGTGTGAAGCAGTCGATGAGCATGTCCGGGAGGTGAGCGGTGCAGATGTCCGCGATGTCGGACAGGCCGGTGCGGCTGTCGATGAGGACGTAGTCGTAGTTGCGCCGCATGTCGTCGCGCAGCGCGTCGAAGAACAGTCCTCCGCCGAGATGGTCGTAGAAGTTGTCCCAGTCGAAGGTGCTGACGGTCGCCGAGTAGTCGCGGTTCTGTCGCCCCGCGACCACCAGGTCGAGCGTGCCGCTGCCGGGAAACGACCACTCCAGGGACACGGCGTGGCGCTGGATGCGGGCGTAGGGCAGGTGCCAGTCGGGCGGCCGGGGTTCGGTCTCGTCGGAGCCGGCCGCCGCGGCCCAGGCGTAGTCGGTGAGCAGGTCGATGACACCGGTGGTGGCGCCGGCCGTCGCCGGGTCGAGGAACGGGTGGAAGAAGCGGGGCAGTCCGGGGGCCTCCAGGTCCCAGTCCACGACGAGGACGCGTTTGCCGTTGGCGGCCAGGATCCATGCGACGTTGGCCAGGGCCATGGTCCGGCCGGTCCCGCCTTTGTACGAGTAGAACGTCACGATCCGGCCGTCGCGGCCGTCAGGTCCGTCAAGGCTGTCCATCGTGGTCTTCCTCCTCGGCGTGCGGGCGGTTCACCGGTGGTGGGCTGTCCTGCTCCCCCGAGATGCTGAGCCGGAAGCGCGGGGTGGCCTGGCCGGGCGGGGGCTGGGCCTGGGTGTGCCTGAGGTGGCGGGTCGCCGTCCACTGCACGACACGCGGCAGCAGCGCGCCGAAGGACTCGTGGTCGGGAATGCCTACTACGGCGGGGCGACAGGCCTGCCGCCCCGAGCGCATCGTGCGCGGCAGGGTCTCCTCGGCCTCCTCCGCCAGCTCGGCTTCCGCTCCGTCGCTGTCCGGGTCGGCGTCGTTCCACGGGACCATCAGGCCGGTCGCGGGGCGTCCGCTCATGTCGTATTGGCGCAACCGGGCGCGGCCCTGCGGGTCACGCAGGACCCAGCGGTCCAGCAGCATCACCTCCGGCCCGTCGTCCTGGTCGGTGCCGTCGGCCGTCTCGTCCCAGGTGTCGAGGGCCTGGAGATCGGGGCGGTATTCCATGCGTTCGGCGATGTCGGCCGCGACGGCGGCCAGCGGTCTCGCGCACTCGGGGTGAAAGGGGTTCCAGTCGAGCGCCGAGTGTCCGTAGTAGTCCGGACTGCGCCCCTCGGGCAGCCCGGGCAGCGAGTTCGCGGCCACGGTGATCCGCAGCGTCCGCCGGGCCCGCACGGGGGCGAAGGCGTTCGGCACGGAGTCCAGGAGCGTGCGCGCACCACGCTCCACGATGACGTTCTCGCCGACCTCGACGATGCGGCGGGCCAGCCGCATCACGGCCTTCTCGTAGTCGCCGCGGAACGACTTGACCTTGATCAGTCCGTACAGCCCGAAGGCCCGGTAGCGGTCTCCCAGTTCCGGATGTGTGTACTGCACGGCGGAGACGGACTTCGGAAGCTGATGGTCCTCCACCGGTGCCCACAGCGTCGGCACCACGGCGCTGGGCGTGCCCTGCCGCCCCTCGACGCGATGCTGGGTGGGGCGCCGGCCGAAGGCGCTCCACTCCTTGCCGCACCAGGAGCTGGTGAAGTAGCGCGGTGAGTACAGCGGAACGAACACCCGGCAGGAGGCGAGGGACTCGGCGAGTTCGTCCTTCCAGATCTGCCCGGCCCGCATGGAACGGTCCATGAATCCGGACGCCCCGCCGGGCACGGTCGTCATCTGGCGGATGTGAAAGCTCAGGTCCCGGAAGAGGCGGTGAACCCACATGTCCGGGTCCGACTCCTCGTGGTCGTCCCGCGGGGTGTGGGCGTAACTGAGGAAGAAGTACGGGCCGACGTCCGCCCGTAATCGCTCGATGGGCTCCACACCGATCCCCCCGATCCTGCCCGTCCCCCGCCGGGCGTGGACACTCAGTGTAGGGATACGGGAGCGATTTGTGACTGCCTCGTAGCAGGGCGGCTCGGGCGTCTTCCGGGGAGCCACCCGGTGGCGAAGTCGACCGCGGCCCGCACGGGAAGCAGCCGGGCGACGGCGTGCCCGAGGCGTCCGTGCCGGATCAAGGGAGCGGCGCGTTCGACGTCCTGCGCCTCGAACGCGGCGCCCAGGTCCGCGAAGTCGCCGTCGTACAAAGCGACGTCCTCGTAGGTGAACCAGTGGCGCTCCCCCTCCCGCAGGACCGCACAGCCGTACTGCCTCGTCGGCGCGTCATCCGTCCGGTACTCGGCCAGGTGAAAGGAGGTGCACACCTCGTAGCCGACGCCGAGCAGCAGCACGTGGGCTTCCGCCGCGTACAGCCGGCCCAGTGGGGAGCGCTCGCCCAGGTGGCAGTTGTCGTCATGGTCCGCCATCAGCTCCGCGGCCCGGACGCCGACGGCCGCGAACGAGGTCTGCGGATGAGTGCTGCGTACCGCGTCCGCGCGCCCGCGCACCGCCTCGGCGAGACGGCCCATACCCTGGGAGGGGGTGCGCAGCGGGTCGAAGGGTGCCAAGGCGTCGCGGTAGGCGGCACGCTGACGGGCCGTCATCCCCCTGGTGCGGGACCGGTACGCGGGTGAGGTGTCGGAGTTGCCGGCGGTGAACGTCGGTACGACCAGTGTCCCCTTCGGGCCGAGGGCGTCCAGCAACAGCTCGACGACGGTGTCCGCGGGCAGGCCTGTCCGGCGCAGGGAGGCATGAACCAGCAGGACGCCCTCGGCCCGGATGCCCAGCCCCGCCAGGGTCGGCCGGTCCGGGGTCATGCGCCGCGCCGCATGCCGTGGAGGAAGCGCCGTCCGAGCGCGGTGAAGGACTCGGCGGCGAGAAGTTCGTCCAGCTGTTCACGGGTGCGCTCGGTCGCCTCGTGCCGCAGGGCGTCGGTCGCCAGGCGTGCGTAGGTGTCGGCGAGCAGTGTGCCGACCCGGGTGTCGGTCTCGTCGTACAGTTCGCACACGTCCAGCAGCGCGTCGAGGACACCGAGCCGGAAGCCACGCACCATGTCGACGGCGAGCAGCAAGGGGTCCGGCCGCAGGCCGAGGCCCAGGGCGGCGAACCCGCCGCCGGCCGATGTCCGGTGCGGATCCGCCGGGCCGGCGAGCGGTGTCACCACTCGCAGTCCCGCGGCCATACCGGAGGCGAGGGCGGGCAGGGTCGTGCGGATCAGTGCCCAGGCCTGGGGCAGCAGGTGCCGCCACTGCTCGGTCTCCTCGTCGGTCAGTCGGTCACGGACGGGCTGTCCGAAGCAGTCACGGTACGGATCGATGTCGTCCAGCGCGATCTCGAGCCCGTCGGTCCGCAGCCACCGCAGGGGCTCCCAGCCCCGCGCCGAGGCGGCGATGCGAGGGGGCGTCAGCTCGGCCGTCGGACCGGCGTCCCCGACGTGCAGGCGGCCCAGGCCCGGCAGGTGGACGAACCCCTCGTGCACCGGCACGTCGATCCGCTCGACGGCGCCCGCGGGCAGCGCGACGGCAGCCACGAGCGCCGCCAGATGATCGGCCGGAGCGTCGTCGTCCAGACAGCGCACGGCCCAGGCACGTGCGTAGGGATGGGACAGCAGGGTTTGCAGCAGAGCGCCGTCGTGCTGTCCCAGTTCCACCGCGAGCCGCCACGATGCGGCCCACAGCACGCTCTCCCGGGCGCTGTGTTCCCGGCCGGTCAGCACCAGCAGCTCTCGGGTGATCGCCTGTCGTTGCCTGGCCAGCTCGCGCACCGCGGAACCGTGCTCGCCGCCCTCGGCCAACCGGTCGAATCCGTCGATCGGCTGGTCGGCTCCCGCGCCCGTGCGTGCGTCGACGCCACGGATCAGCGCTTGCAGATCGGGGCAGAACACGGACGGGTTGTCGAATCCGCTGCCGTCACCGCGGTACCTGTGCGCGTACAGGCCGCCCCCGCAGGAGCGCACCACCGGGCATGCTCGGCAGGTCTCGCTCAGGCCCTTCAGGCCCAGTTGGCGAGCGGTGATTCCAGGATGCAGTGCCACGTCGTCCAGGCTGTGGTGAAACACGTCCTCGCCCGTCTCCGGGGCACCGTCGTACGCGGTCTTGAGCGAGTCCGCCTGTTCGAAGGTCCCGTCGGTCTCGACCACCACGACGTCGACCGGTGCCAGTCCCATGGCCTCGACGAGGCTGGGGCCGCCGCCCAGAGTGCTGATCACCGAATCGAAGAGCCGCACGGGCATCGGGCGCCCCTGCGCCTCCCAGCGTCCGAACACCGCCATCAACCAGTCCGCGTACGGTGTGCGCGCGCCGTCGGGGCGCGGCGGTGGTTCCTCCCAAGTGGCGTGCGGAAGAAGGAAGTCGAGGTGGGGGGGCTCCTGCGCGGCCAGGGCGTCGTACACGGCGACGGGATCGTTGCGGACGTCGATCGTGCACAGCAGGCCCGCGTACAGGTGGCGATAACGCTCCTCGCGCAGGAGTGAGAGCGCCGCCAGCACCTTGTCGTGGCTGCTGCGGCCGTTCGGGTAACGGCGGTGCCTGTCGTTGGCGGCGCGGTCACCGTCGAGTGAGACACCCACGCGAACGCCGAACTCCGCGAAGAGGTCCAGGTGACGTTCGCTGAGCTGGACAGCGTTGGTGTGGATACGCAGATCGAGTCGGCAGACCCCGTCCATGGCGGCGTACAGGGTCTCGCAGATGCGGCGCAGGCGTGCCGGTCCGGCCAGCAGCGGCTCGCCTCCGTGCAGGATGACCTGCACGGAGGGCAACGAGTGACGCTTCGCGTGTTCCGCCAGGCGAAGGGACGTCCATAAGACGGCGTCGTCCGAGATCACTCTGGGGCGGGAGCTCCAGCTCTGATCGGCGTGTTCGAACACATAGCAGTGGTCGCACGCAAGGTCGCATCTGCTGTGCACCTTGAGGACCACCTGCCGCAGCGGAACCAGCGGGCCGGTCATTCCTAGTTGCTTTCAGGTCACCCGATCGACGACTCGAAAGTGATGCCTTCGCCGTCCCTGCTCTGCCGCGGCGACAGGGCTCGACGCCTTGCGCGGGCGTACTTCGGTTCGCACGGAGCGTCGAGCCTCGTCGTGGACCCGCGGGAGCCGGCCACGGCGGTCGGCTGGGGAGCGGTTCTTGCTGAATTGATCACTGTGTCCCCTGATCGGGAAGGTGGGAATCCGGAGTGGATCGACCCCGCGCCGCGCGGGCGTGGGAGTCTGGTCAGCACACGCTAGCGCGTACCCGGGCGTAAGAGCCCCATGCGGCGATGACGGGTCGGACCTTTCCATGGGCCGACCAGCGGCAATCGCGCGTGTCAGGATTCCACCGCCCGGGTGACATCGCTCACGTGGCTGCCCGCCGCCCGGCGTCCGGAATCACGCGTAGAACCGCGAAAGGCTCTGCAGCACCGCCGCCGGCTTGCTTCCGCCCTCGATCTCGATGGTCCCGTCGACGGTGATCTGCACCCCGCCGGGCACCTCCTCGACCTCCGCCAGCTTCCCGACCAGCCGTATGCGGGAGCCGACCTTCACCGGTGCGGGGAAACGCACCTTGTTGAGGCCGTAGTTGACCTTCGTGGTGACGCCCTGGACGTCCAACAGCTCGGTGAACAAAGGGATGAAGAGGGAGAGGGTGAGATAGCCGTGGGCGATGGGGGCACCGAAGGGGCCCTCGGCCGCCTTCTGGGGGTCCACGTGGATCCACTGGTGGTCGCCGGTGGCGTCGGCGAAGGTGTTGACGCGCTCCTGGGTGATCTCGATCCACTCGCTGGTGCCGAGGTCGCTGCCCGCGAGCTTCTTCAGTTCGTCGATGCCGTTCACGGTGATGCTCATGGGGATCCTTAACTGTTGCCGTACCGGGTACGGACGCGGGACTTGAGAAGTTTTCCTGAGGCGGTGCGCGGGAGTTCCTCCGCGAGGACCACCGATTTCGGGATCTTGTACTTGGCCAGGCGGTCGGCGAGGGACGCGAGGATCGCGTCGGGGTCGGGCGTGGTGCCCTCGCGGGGGACGACGACCGCGCGCGATACCTCGCCCCACTTGTCGTCCGGCACCCCGATCACCGCGCACTCGACGATGTCCGGGTGGGCGAGGAGGAGGTCCTCGATCTCGGCCGGGTAGATGTTCTCGCCACCGGAGATGATCATGTCCTTGATGCGGTCGACGATGAAGACATAGCCGTCCTCGTCGATCCGGGCCGCGTCGCCGCTGCGGAACCAGCCGTCGGTGAAGGAGGCGGCCGTCTCCTCGGGCAGCCCCCAGTAGCCGGGCATGACGTGCGGGCCGCGGACGACGACCTCGCCGGTCTCGCCGACGTCGACCGGTGCCAGGTCCGGCCGTACGACGCGTACGTCGCTGAAGAAGTGCGGCACGCCCGCCGAACCGGCCTTGCTCACGGCGTGTTCGGCGTCCAGGAAGAGGGTTCCGGGCGCGGCCTCGGTCATGCCGTAGCCCTGAAGGAACGTCAGGTCGCGTTCCTGGTAGGCGGCGATGAGCGGGGTCGGGACCGGGGAGCCGCCGCAGGTGAGGATGCGCAGGGACGACAGGTCGGCGGCGGGCCAGCGGGGGTGGCGGGCGATCTGGTCGAACATGGTCGGCACGCCGAACATGAAAGTGATCCTGTGCCGTTCGATCAGGTCGAAGGTGGCGTCCGGGTCGAAGGCCTCGACCAGGACACAGGTGCCGCCCTTGAGGAGGACCGGGAGCGTCAGCATGTTCAGGCCGGCCGTATGGAACAACGGGGCGGAGACCAGGGCGCGTTCGTCGGCGATCAGGTCGGTGTCGACGAGGACGTTGAGCGCGTTCCAGGTGATGTTGCCGTGGGTGAGCATCGCGCCCTTGGGGCGGCCGGTCGTCCCCGAGGTGTACATGATGATGCAGGTGTCGTCCGGGGTGACCGGTGTGTCGACGGGTTCCTCGGAGGCCGAGGCGAGCGCCTCCTCGTATTCGGCGCCCACTTCGACGTAGGTCCGCACGTCGGTGCTGCCCGGCAGTCCGGCCACCAGGCCGGCGTGGGAAGGGCCGTAGACGAGGGCCTTGGCGCCGGAGTCGGCGAGTTGGTAGGCGATCTCGGGGCCGGCGAGGCGGGTGTTGAGCGGGACGAAGACCGCGCCGAGCGTGCCTGCCGCGAACAGGGTCTCCAGGTAGGAGGGGTGGTTGGGGCCGAGGTAGGCGATGCGGTCACCGCGCCGGACGCCCCGCTCGCGCAGGGCGTGGGCGAGGCGGGTGGTGCGCAGGTACAGGGTGCGGTAGTCGATGGACGTACCGCCGTGGATCAGGGCGGTGCGGTGCGGGGTCTTGCGGGCCCGGCGTGCGGGCCATGACCCCAGTCCCTCGTTGCGCATGTCACGCCCCTTACGGTTTCGTCAGCCCGAGCAGCCGGGCGGCGTTCTCCTTGAGGATCTTCGGCTTGACCTCGTCCTTGATCGACAGCTTCTCGAAGTCGGCGAGCCAGCGGTCGGGGGTGAGGACGGGGAAGTCGGAGCCGAAGAGGACCTTGTCCTTGAGCAGGGTGTTGGCGTACTGCACCAGCTGCGGCGGGAAGTACTTCGGCGACCAGCCGGACAGGTCGATGTGCACGCCCGGCTTGTGCGTGGCGACGGCGAGGGCCTCGTCCTGCCAGGGGAAGGACGGGTGGGCGAGGATGATCTTCAGGTGCGGGAAGTCGGCCGCCACGTCGTCCACGTGGAGTGGGTTGGAGTACTTGAGGCGGATACCGCCCCCGCCGGGGACTCCGGCGCCGATGCCCGTCTGGCCCGTGTGGAAGAGGGCGATGGTGCCCGTCTCCTCGATCACCTCGTAGAGGTCGTACGCCACCGAGCGGTCGTTGGGGAAGAAGCCCTGGATGCTGGGGTGGAACTTGAAGCCCCGCACCCCGTACTCCTCGACCAGGCGGCGGGCCTGCTTCACGCCCGCCTTGCCGCGGAAGGGGTCGATGGAGGCGAAGGGGATCAGGACGTCCGGGTTGGCGGCCGCGGCCTCGGCGACCTCCTCGTTCGGGACCGGCGGGGTGCCGGTCGCGGACTCGGAGTCGACGGTGAAGATCACGGCGGCCATCTTCCGCTCGCGGTAGTACGCGGCGGTCTCCTCCAGCGTCGGCTTCCGCTTGCCCTCGACCTTGAAGTACGCCGAGGAGGCGTCGTGCAGGTCGTCGTCCAGGGAGGCGTGGCCCTTGGAGGAGACCTCCGCGTGGGTGTGGACGTCGATCGCGACCAGCTCGTCGGGGTTCAGGGACGGGGCCATCACGCCTCCGGGAACTTGGGCGCCGGGATGCCGACCGACTGGAGTGCGGCGCCGACCGAGGTGGGCCAGACGTCGGCCAGGGTCTCGGGGGTCCAGCCGCCGTCGGCGTAGGCGGCCGCCATCTCCTGCGGATGCGACCAGAGTGCCACCTTGTCGCCGCCGACGCCGATGGCCTGGCCGGTGACGCCCCGGGCCGCCTCGGAGGCGAGGAAGGGGACGAGGGCCGCGCAGTCCTCGGGGGTGCCGAAGCCCTCGCCCTTGCGCAGGAAGTCGGGCAGCGGCTCGCCGTTCTTCATGGCCTCGATGTACGGGGCGAAGGCGGGGATGGTCTCGGTCATGGCGGTCGCGGCGACCGGCACGATGGCGTTGACGGTGATGTTCGCGCGGCCCAGCTCCATCGACCAGGTGCGGGCCATGGCGGCGATGCCGGCCTTGGCGGCGGCGTAGTTCGTCTGGCCGAAGTTGCCGCGCTGGCCGGCCGGGGAGCCGACCAGGATCAGGGTGCCGCCCTCGCCCTGCTCGCGCATCCGGACGGCGGCGGCGCGGGCGCAGGTGAAGGTGCCCTTGAGGTGGGTGGTGATCACCGCGTCGAAGTCGTCGTCGGTCATCTTCCACAGCACCTTGTCGCGCAGGATGCCGGCGTTGGTGACCAGGACGTCGAGCCGCCCGAACTCCTCGACCGCGCGGTTGACCAGGCGCTCGGCGGCCTCGGTGGTGCCGACCGGGACGACCTCGGCGACGGCGGTGCCGCCGGCCTCGGTGATGGACTTCACGGCCGCCTCGGCCACGGCCTCGTCGACGTCGTTGACGACCACGGAGGCGCCGTGGGCGGCCAGGGCGTGGGCGTAGGCGAGGCCGAGGCCCCGGCCGCTGCCGGTGACGACGGCGGCCTTGCCGGTGAGATCGATGCTGGGCACGTGAGGGGTCCCTTCGACGTGGGGTGCGGCTACGAGATCGAAGCGGCTGACGAGATCGAAGTTAGGAGCAATAATTGTTGTCGTCAATAGTTGTTGGAGACCTTCGGGTGCGCCATGCTGGAATCTGCACAGAGGAACCCCCGGCACCGGGGGCCGAGACCAGGGAGCCCGCCATCGCCCGCCAGCACGCCACGAACCCGGCACCCATCGACGCGAACGAACCGTGGATGCGCGGACTGCACGCGGACACGGGCTATCTGCTGTACCGCCTGGGCCTGCGCTCGGGTCAGTTGTTCAACACGTTCCTCCAGGAGTCGGGCCTGCGGCTGCGCCACTACGCGGTGCTGCGGTTCCTCGCCACGTCGCCGGGCGCCCTCCAGCGCGAGCTGAGCGCGTCGCTCGGCTACGACCCGAGCGCGATCGTCGGCCTGGTCGACGACCTGGAGAAGCTGGGCTTCGCCGAGCGACGCCCCTCCCCCGACGACCGCCGCAGCCGGATCATCGTGCTGACCGAGGGCGGCCGGGCGTTCCTGCGCGACACCGACGAGGCCGGGCAGCGCGTCACCAACGAACTGCTCCAGCCTCTCGACCCGACCGAGCGGGAGCAGCTGCACGGGCTGCTTCAGCGGGTCACCGAGTCCGGGCTGGGGTGACGCGGCGATGAGGTGCCCATGACCGCCGACGCCGGGGCGCGTTCCGCGCCCGACCGGCTGCTGTCCGTGCTCGGGGCCTTCGACCTCGAACATCCGGCGCTGTGTCTGACGGACATCAGCCGCCGGGCCGGGCTCAGCCTGAGCACCGCGCACCGGCTGGTGAACGCCCTCACCGAGTGGGGCGCCCTGGAGCGGGACGGCTCCGGCCTCTACCACGTCGGGCTGCGGCTGTGGGAGCTCGCGGCACTCGCGCCGCGGGGGCTGGCGCTGCGGCAGCTCGCGCTGCCGTATCTGGAGGACCTGTACGAAGCGACGCACGAGAACGTGCAGTTGGCGGTACGCGACGGAGCCGAGGTCGTCTACATCGAGTGGCTGTCGGGACGCTCCGCGGTCGGCGTGCACATCCGGGTCGGGGCACGCTGGCCCCTGCACGCCACCGGGGTCGGTCTCGCGCTGCTCGCGCACAGCGACCCCGGGTTCCAGGAGGAGTACTGCGCCGGCCCGCTCACCTCCTTCACGCCGTACACCGTCACCGACCCGGCCCGCCTGCGCCGCATGCTGGCGGACGTGCGCCGCACCGGCGTTGCGGTCAGCAGCCGCCAGGTCACCGACGACGCCCTGTCGGTGGCCGCCCCGATACGCGGCCCGGGCGGTTCGGTCACCGCCGCGGTGTCCGTCGTCGTGCCCCAGGCCGACGCCCAGGTCCCGGTCCTGGTACCGGCCGTGCGGCTCGCGGCGCGCGGGATCTCGCGAGGGCTGGGGTGGCAGCCGGAGAAGGGCGCGTAGGCGCTACAGGCGCACCGTCATCTCCACCGCCACCTCGTCACCCGCCCCGAGCCCCCGCGGCGCCCGCACCGCCTTCTTCAGCGGCAGCAGGTAGCCGCCGTCCTTGGGGAAGAGGGAGGTCTCGAAGGCGACTTCGCCGATCCTCGCCTCGACCGGGATCACACCCCAGCCGTACGTGGCCATCGCGGCGACCTCCCGGATGTCGGCGGACTCCTGGTCGGGCACGCCGATGAAGTAGTACGGCGCCGGGCCGCGCCATTCGATCACCCGGCCGGTGAAGGCGAGTTCCATACGCTCAGGCCTCATCTCTCTCGGTGTCCTCACCAGGATCGCAGGCTGGCAGGCGGGCAGCGCGGTCCGGCACATTTCCGCATTCACAGGGTGAACTCCCCTGTGATGGAAGGGTTTTCTCTGCTTCACCTCTTGACGACCGGAGGGACCGGGAGCACATTGGCGACACTTTGAGAGCGCTCTCAAAGCCCAAGGCTCCCCGCACCCCACGCATCCCCACCCGTACACCGAGAGGCAGCACCCCCATGAGTGAACCCTCCGGCATACATCGCAGACACCGTTCCCTCCGGCGGACGTTCGTCGCCCTGCTCGGCACGCTGGGCCTCGCGGCGGCCGCCGCAACCGTCGCCGTCCCCTCCGCCAACGCCTCCGCGCCGCCGCCTCCTTCGGGCTGGACGCAGGTGTTCCTCGACGACTTCAACGGCGCGGCCGGCACCGGTGTGAACACCGCCGACTGGCAGTACGCGACCGGCAAGGGCTACCCCGGCGGTCCCGCCAACTGGGGCACCGGCGAGATCGAGACGATGACCAACAGCACCGACAACGTCTCCCTCGACGGCAACGGCAACCTCCGCATCACCCCGCGCCGGGACGCCTCCGGCAACTGGACCTCGGGCCGCGTCGAGACCAACCGCACCGACTTCCAGCCCCCGGCGGGCGGCAAGCTCCGCGTGGAGGCGCGCATCCAGGTGCCGAACGTGACCGGGGCCGCCGCCAAGGGCTACTGGCCGGCGTTCTGGATGCTCGGCGCGCCCTACCGGGGCAACTACTGGAACTGGCCCGCCGTCGGCGAGCTGGACATCATGGAGAACACGCAGGGCATGAACACGGTGTTCGCCACGATGCACTGCGGCACCTCACCGGGCGGCCCCTGCAACGAGACCAGCGGCATCGGCGGCAACACCACCTGCTCCGGCACCAGCTGCCAGGCGGGCTTCCACACCTACCGGCTGGAGTGGGACCGCTCGACGAGCGTCGAGGAGATCCGCTTCTACCTCGACGGCACCAACTTCCACACCGTACGCGCCAACCAGGTCGACGCGACGACCTGGACGAACGCCACGAACCACGGCTTCTTCATCATCCTCAACGTCGCGATGGGCGGCGGCTTCCCCGACGCGTTCGGCGGCGGCCCGGACAGCGGGACTCAGCCCGGGCACGCCATGGTCGTCGACTACGTCCAGGTGCTGTCGGCCACCGGGGGCGGCACCACACCGCCGCCGACCGGCAACCGTGACGCCTACAGCGCCATCCAGGCCGAGTCGTACGACAGCCAGAGCGGCGTGAGCGCCGAGACCACCTCCGACTCCGGCGGCGGACAGAACATCGGTGCCGTGGCGAACGGCGACTGGGCGCTGTACAAGGGCGTCAACTTCGGTTCCACGGCGGCCACCCAGTTCGTCGCCCGGGTGGCGAGCGGTGCCGGCGGCGGCGTCAGCGGACTGGTCGAGGTGCGTCTGGACAGCCGTGGCAACGCGCCCGTCGGCAGTTTCGCGGTGGGCAACACCGGCGGCTGGCAGTCGTGGCGGACCATCCCGGCGAACATCAGCGGGGTGACCGGCACGCACGACGTCTATCTCACCTTCACCAGCGGCCAGCCGGCGGACTTCGTGAACGTGAACTGGTTCAACTTCGGCCGCTGACAGGGGTTTCGCACTGCGGCCCCCGACCAGTCGACGCCCCGCGAGCGCTCACCGGCCCGCGGGGCGTCGTCACGGTCGCGGCCGTGCTCAGCGTCGCCGCCGTAGCATCCGGACGACTTTCGGGAGCGCGGCGCCGAGCACCAGCGCGGCGAGTGGAACGGCGACGTCGGTCCAGGTGCGGCGGATGGGCCGGTACGTCGCGACGCCGTTGCTGATCTCGATGTAGCCGACCGGCCTGGCGTCCGCACCTCCCCCACCGCCGCCGCCCTCACGGTCCCCGCCCGCACCGTCCCGCCCGGCTCCGGCGCCCAGTCCGAAGGCGACTCTGGCGACCGGGATGACGGTGACGCCGTCGGCGGTGACGGGTTCGCCGTAGACGGCGGTGACCGAGGCGCTGCCACCGAGTCTGTCGGCCAGGTGTTCCAAAAGCGCGTCCGCGGCATGCGTCGCGGAGGTCTGCGTGTCCGGCAGTGACACGGCGGCGGGGTTCTCCTCGTGGTCGGTCATTCAGCACTCGTAGACAAGCGGGCCGGCCCTGTCAAGAAGCCCCGCCGAGCCGCGGGTCCCTCAGCGGATCTCCGCGCGGAACGCCGCAGGCGTGACCTCCGTGTGCTGGTGGAAGAACTTCGAGAAGTTCGCGGCATCCGGAAACCCGACGGCCACCCCCACCCGCCCGATCGTCATGTCCGTATGGGCGAGCAACCGCTTCGCCTCCAGAATCACCCGCTTGTCGATGAACCCCTTGGGCGTGAGCCCGGTCGCGGCACGCACCGCGCGGACCAGGGTCCGCCGCGAGTAGCCGAGCTGATCGGCATAGGCACTGACGCTGTGGTTGGTGGCGAACCCCTTCTCGACCGCGTCCCGGAACAACGTGAACGTCGTGTCCCCCTGCTGCCGCGCGGCCTCCGCCGAACTCGCCGCGAGATGGGCCAACCGCAGCAGGAACGCCGTGAGCGAGTGCCGCAGCACCGCCGTGTGCAGACTCAACGGGAGGGTCGTGGTGTCCTCGTACTCACGCTGGAGCTGGACCAGCGCCGAACGCAGAGCGGTCAGCCGGTCCGCGTCGGGGTGGAGCAGGGGCGGCAGGTCGTAGCGGTAGAGGCCGGTCGCCTCCACCGTGGCGCGCGGCAGGAAGCCCGGCTGCATGGTCAGGACGGTGCCCCGGTAGTCGCCGGTCCGCGAGAAGCGGTGCACCTGACCGGGCCGGATCCACATCACGTCACCCGCGTTCGCCTCGTACTCGGCGAAGTCGATCATGTGGCGTACGGGGCCCTCGTCGAAGAGCATCACGATGTGGAAGTCGATGCGGTGCACGCGCTCCAGCGGAGCGTCGGCGGCGTGCCAGGTGCGCCCGGTGCCCATCTGGCCGACCTGCATGCCGACGCCGAGGACGCTCAGATCGACCGGGAACGGGAACGTCCGTATCCCGTCGCCGCCTTCAGCCCCGACATCCGTCATATCCGCCATGTCCGTCTCATGCCATCTCACTCGTGCGGGCCCCTCGCTCAGCCGTGCGCGGCACTCCTCGCGGTGTCCCACTTTCACCACAGCGTGACACACGACGACCTTCCCTCTTAAAAGTCAGACTTTTACTTTTGAACGCGTTGGACCAGCCAGTTCGCCGCGACCAAGGACTTTCTGAAGATGAGCACGCAGACACCGGACAGCTTCGAATGGACCGAACTCGACCGGCGTGCCGTCGACACGGCCCGCCTCCTGGCGGCCGATGCCGTACAGCGGGTCGGCAACGGTCACCCGGGCACCGCGATGAGCCTCGCCCCGGCCGCCTACACGATCTTTCAGAAGGTGATGCGGCACGATCCCGCCGACCCGGAGTGGACCGGGCGTGACCGCTTCGTCCTCTCCCCCGGGCACACCTCGCTGACCCTCTACACCCAGCTCTTCCTCGCCGGGTACGAGCTGGAGCTCGACGACCTGAAATCCTTCCGGACCCAGGGTTCGAAGACGCCGGGTCACCCCGAGTACGGGCACACGGCGGGCGTGGAGACCACCACCGGTCCGCTGGGTCAGGGCGTCGCCAACGCCGTCGGGATGGCGATGGCCGCCCGCTACGAGCGTGGCCTGTTCGACCCCGAGGCCCCCGAGGGCGCGTCCCCGTTCGACCACACCATCTGGGCGATCGTCTCCGACGGCGACCTGGAGGAGGGCGTCTCCGCCGAGGCCTCCTCGCTCGCCGGCCACCAGAAGCTCGGCAACCTGGTCTTCCTCTACGACGACAACCACATCTCCATCGAGGGCGACACGGCGACCGCGTTCTCCGAGGACGTGCTGAAGCGGTACGAGGCGTACGGCTGGCACGTGCAGCGGATCGAGCCCGCGCTGGGCGGCGACATCGACGTGAACGCGTTGTACGCGGCGCTCAGGGCGGCGCAGGCCGAGACCGAGCGCCCCTCCATCATCGCCATGCGCACGATCATCGCCTGGCCCGCTCCGAACGCGCAGAACACCGAGGCCTCGCACGGCTCCGCCCTCGGCGCCGACGAGATCGCCGCCACCAAGCGCATCCTCGGCTTCGACCCGGAGCGGACCTTCGAGGTCGCGGGCGAGGTCCTCGCCCACTCCCGCCGCGCCCTGGACCGGGGCGCCGAGGCCCACGCGGCCTGGGACAAGCAGCTCGACAAGTGGCGCGGTGCCAACCCCGAGCGCGCCCGGCTGTTCGACCGGATCCTCGCCGGGCAGCTGCCCGAGGGCTGGGAAGACGCGCTGCCAGTCTTCGAGGAGGGCAAGTCGGTCGCCACCCGTGCCGCCTCCGGCAAGGTGCTCCAGGCGCTGGGTGCCATGATCCCCGAGCTGTGGGGCGGCTCCGCCGACCTCGCCGGCTCCAACAACACCACCATCGACAAGACGAGTTCGTTCCTGCCGAAGGGCAACCCGCTGCCCGAGGCCGACCCGTACGGCCGCACCGTCCACTTCGGCATCCGCGAGTTCTCGATGGCCGCAGAGATGAACGGCATCGCGCTGCACGGCAACACCCGTATCTACGGCGGCACGTTCCTGGTGTTCTCCGACTACATGCGCAACGCGGTCCGCATGTCCGCGCTGATGCAGCTGCCGGTGACGTACGTCTGGACGCACGACTCCATCGGTCTCGGCGAGGACGGCCCGACCCACCAGCCGGTCGAGCACCTGGCCTCGCTGCGGGCGATCCCGGGCCTGAACATCGTCCGCCCCGCCGACGCCAACGAGACCGCGGTCGCCTGGGCCGAGATCCTCAGGCGGCACTCCGCCAACCCGGCCCCGCACGGCCTCGCGCTCACCCGCCAGGGGGTGCCGACGCTCCCGGTCAACCCCGATGCGGCCAAGGGCGGTTACGTCCTCGAGGAGGCCTCCGGCGAGATCCCCGAGGTGATCCTCGTCGCCACCGGTTCCGAGGTGCAGCTGGCCGTCGCCGCGCGGGAGCGGTTGGAGGCCGACGGGATCGGTACCCGGGTGGTGTCGATGCCGTCCGTGGAGTGGTTCGAGGAGCAGCCGCGCGAGTACCGCGAGTCCGTCCTGCCGCCGGCCGTGAAGGCGCGGGTCGCCGTCGAGGCCGGGATCGGGCTGACCTGGTACCGGTTCGTCGGCGACGCGGGACGCATCGTCTCCCTGGAGCACTTCGGCGCCTCCGCCGACGCCGGGACCCTGTTCGCCGAGTACGGCTTCACCGCCGAGAACGTCGCCGCCGCAGCCCGGGAATCCCTTACCGCAGCCCGCGGTTGATCCGAGCGTCAGAAAGAAGATGATCACTGTGACCACCGAAGCAACCGCGACCGCGGGCAGCCTCAAGCGCCTCTCCGACGAGGGCGTCTCCATCTGGCTGGACGACCTGTCACGCAGGCGGATCGAGTCCGGCAACCTCGCCGAACTCGTCGCGACCAAGAACGTCGTGGGCGTCACCACCAACCCGTCCATCTTCCAGGCCGCCATCGGCTCCGGTGAGGGCTACGAGGAGCAGCTCGCCGACCTCGCGGTGCGGGGCGTCACGGTCGACGAGGCCGTACGCATGATGACCACCGCCGACGTCCGCGCCGCCGCCGACATCCTGCGGCCCGTGTACGACGCCACCGACGGCCGGGACGGCCGGGTCTCCATCGAGGTCGACCCGCGTCTCGCGCACGACACGGCGGCCACCATCGCCGAGGCCCGGCAGCTGGCCTGGCTGGTCGACCGGCCCAACGTGATGATCAAGATCCCGGCGACCAAGGCCGGCCTCCCGGCGATCACCGAGGTCATCGGCCTCGGCATCAGCGTCAACGTCACGCTGATCTTCTCCCTGGAGCGCTACCGCGAGGTCATGGACGCCTACCTGGCCGGTCTGGAGAAGGCCGCCGCGCAGGGCCTGGACCTGTCCGGCATCCACTCCGTGGCGTCCTTCTTCGTCTCCCGCGTCGACTCCGAGATCGACAAGCGGCTGACCGCGATCGGCACGGACGAGGCCCTCGTGCTCAAGGGCAGGGCCGCGGTCGCCAACGCGCGCCTGGCGTACGAGCTGTACGAGGAAGTTTTCGCCGGTGAGCGCTGGACCGCCCTCACCGGCGCCAAGGCCAACAAGCAGCGCCCCCTGTGGGCCTCGACCGGCGTGAAGGACCCGGCGTACAGGTCCACCCTGTATGTGGACGAGCTGGTCGCGCCGGGCACTGTCAACACGATGCCCGAAGCCACGCTCGACGCCACCGCCGCCCACGGCGAGATCACCGGTGACACCGTCACCGGCGGATACGCGCAAGCCCGCGCCGACCTCGCCGCCGTGGAGGCGCTCGGGATCTCGTACGACGACGTCGTCACCCGGTTGGAGGACGAGGGCGTCGCCAAGTTCGAGGTGGCGTGGCAGGACCTGTTGGACGCCGTGAGGAAGTCGCTCGGCAGCAAGGGAGCTGACGCAGAATGATCTCCGACTGGGACAACCCCCTGCGCGACGCGCGCGACCGCCGGCTGCCCCGGATCGCGGGCCCGTCCGGCCTCGTCATCTTCGGGGTCACCGGCGACCTGTCCCGCAAGAAGCTGATGCCGGCCGTGTACGACCTGGCCAACCGCGGGATGCTGCCGCCGGGCTTCTCCCTCGTCGGGTTCGCCCGCCGGGACTGGGCCGACCAGGACTTCGCGCAGGTCGTGCACGACTCGGTGCGCGAGCACGCCCGCACCGAGTTCCGCGAGGAGGTCTGGCAGCAGCTGGCCGAGGGGATGCGGTTCATCCCGGGTGACTTCGACGACGACGAGGCGTTCAAGCAGCTGCGCCAGACGGTGGACGAGCTCGACGCGGCGCGCGGTACCAGCGGCAACTACGCCTTCTATCTCTCCGTACCGCCGAAGTTCTTCCCGAAGGTCGTGCGGCAGCTGAAGAAGCACGGTCTGGCGGACGCGCCGGAGGGGTCGTGGCGGCGGGCGGTCATCGAGAAGCCGTTCGGCTCCGACCTCGCGAGCGCCCGGGAGCTGAACGCGATCGTGCACGACGTGTTCGACCCGGAGCAGGTCTTCCGGATCGACCACTACCTGGGCAAGGAGACCGTCCAGAACATCCTGGCGCTCAGGTTCGCCAAC
The DNA here is from genome assembly GCF_021474425.1 of Streptomyces muensis. Lineage (GTDB taxonomy): Bacteria > Actinomycetota > Actinomycetes > Streptomycetales > Streptomycetaceae > Streptomyces > Streptomyces muensis. The sequence continues at coordinate 89,441 of NZ_JAKEIP010000011.1, forward strand.
CAGATGTTCGAGCCGATCTGGAACCGGTCGTACGTCGACCACGTACAGATCACGATGGCCGAGGACATCGGCATCGGTGGCCGGGCGGGCTACTACGACGGCATCGGCTCGGCCCGTGACGTCATCCAGAACCACCTGCTCCAGCTGATGGCGCTGACCGCGATGGAGGAGCCGGCCGCGTTCGACGCCGCCTCGCTGCTCACCGAGAAGCTGAAGGTGCTCAAGGCGGTGAAGCTGCCGGAGGACCTGGGCCGGCACACCGTGCGTGGGCAGTACGCGGCGAGCTGGCAGGGCGGCGCGCAGGTCGTCGGATACCTCCAGGAGGAGGGCATCGACGCGCGGTCGAAGACCGACACGTACGCCGCGATCAAGCTGAACGTGGACAACCGGCGCTGGGCGGGCGTGCCGTTCTATCTGCGCACCGGCAAGCGGCTGGGGCGGCGGGTCACCGAGATCGCGGTCGTCTTCCAACGGGCGCCGCACTCCCCGTTCGACTCGACCGCCACCGAGGAGCTCGGGCAGAACGCGATCGTCATCCGCGTCCAGCCGGACGAGGGCATGACGGTGCGGTTCGGCTCCAAGGTGCCGGGCACCTCGATGGAGATCCGGGACGTGACGATGGACTTCGCCTACGGCGAGTCGTTCACGGAGTCCAGCCCGGAGGCGTACGAGCGGCTCATCCTGGATGTCCTCCTCGGTGACGCCAATCTGTTCCCCCGCCACCAGGAAGTGGAAGAGTCCTGGAAGATCCTCGACCCGATCGAGGAGTACTGGGACAGGCACGGCACGCCGGCGCGGTACGCGTCCGGGAGCTGGGGACCCGAGGAAGCCGACGAGATGCTCGCACGAGACGGACGGAGCTGGCGCAGGCCATGAAGATCGACCTGACCGACACCACGGCAAGCAAGATCAACAAGGCACTGGTGCAGGGCCGCCGCGCGATCGGCACGCCGGCCGTGGGCATGGTCCTGACGATGGTGATCGTCACGGACGAGGAGAACGCGTACGACTCGATCAAGGCCGCCGAGGAGGCCTCGCACGAGCACCCCGCGCGCACCCTGGTCGTCATCAAGCGGCACGCCCGCACCCCGCGCGACCGCACCCGCTCCCACCTCGACGCCGAGGTCCGGGTGGGCGCCGACGCCGGTACCGGCGAGACCGTCGTGCTGCGCATGTACGGCGAGGTGTCGGAGCACGCCGACTCGGTGGTGCTGCCGCTGCTGCTGCCGGACGCGCCGGTCGTCGTGTGGTGGCCGGTGGAGGCGCCGGACAACCCGGCCAAGGACCCCCTGGGCGCGCTGGCCCAGCGCCGGATCACCGACCTGTACACCACCGAGAACCCGCTGGTGGAGCTGGAGGCCCGGGCCCGCTCCTACGCGCCCGGCGACACCGACCTCGCCTGGACCCGGCTGACCCCGTGGCGCTCCATGCTGGCCGCGGCGCTCGATCAGGCCCGGGTGCCGATCGTCTCGGCGACCGTGGAAGCCGAGGCCGACAACCCGGCCGCCGAGCTGCTGGCCCGCTGGCTGGAGGCCCGGCTGCACGTCACCGCCGAGCGGGTCGTCACCGCCGGGCCGGTCGTCACCGGTGTGCGCCTGGGCACCGAGAACGGCGAGATCGTCATCGACCGCCCCGAGGGCCCGCTGGCCACGCTGTCCCTGCCGGACCAGCCCTCGCGCACCCTGGCGCTGAAGGTCCGCACCACCTCCGAACTCATCGCCGAGGAGCTCAGGCGCCTCGACGCGGACGAGATGTACGCCATCGCCCTGCGCGGCGAGGCCACCAAGGAGAACCCCTCTGATGTCTGAGACTGCCAGGCTCACCCGGCGCCCCGAGTGGACCGCCCTGGAGGACCACCGCGCGGACGCGCTCCAGCGCCCGCGGCTGCGTGAGCTGTTCGCGGCCGACCCCTCCCGCGCCGAGCGGTACGTCGTACGCGTCGGTGACCTTCGCCTCGACTACTCCAAGCACCTGATCACCGACGAGACGCTCGCCCTGCTGCGGGAACTCGCCGCCGCGACGGACGTCTTCGGGCTGCGGGACGCGATGTTCCGCGGCGAGCGGATCAACGTCACCGAGGACCGGGCGGTGCTGCACACCGCACTGCGGGCGCCGCGCGACGCCGTGATCGAGGTGGACGGCGAGAACGTCGTGCCCGGGGTCCACGCGGTGCTCGACAAGATGAGCGCGTTCGCGGAGCGGGTCCGCTCCGGCGACTGGACCGGCCACACGGGCCGCCGGATCCGCAACGTCGTCAACATCGGCATCGGCGGCTCGGACCTCGGTCCCGCCATGGCGTACGAGGCGCTCCGCCCGTTCACGGCCCGGGAGCTGACGTTCCGGTTCGTCTCGAACGTGGACGGCGCCGACCTGCACGAGGCGGTCCGGGACCTGGACCCGGCGGAGACGCTGTTCATCGTGGCGTCCAAGACGTTCACCACGATCGAGACGATCACCAACGCCACGTCGGCCCGCTCCTGGCTGCTGGCCGGGCTGGGCGGCGAGGACAAGGCGGTCGCCAAGCACTTCGTCGCCCTGTCGACCAACGCCGAGAAGGTCACGGACTTCGGCATCGACCCGGACAACATGTTCGAGTTCTGGGACTGGGTCGGCGGGCGGTACTCGTACGACTCGGCGATCGGCCTGTCCCTGATGATCGCCATCGGCCCGGACCGCTTCCGGGAGATGCTGGACGGCTTCCACACCGTGGACGAGCACTTCCGCACCGCGCCGGCCGAGGCCAACGCGCCGCTGATCCTGGGCCTGTTGGGCATCTGGTACGGCAATTTCTTCGGCGCGGAGTCGCATGCCGTTCTGCCGTACAGCCACTACCTGTCGAAGTTCACGGCGTATCTCCAGCAGCTCGACATGGAGTCCAACGGCAAGTCGGTCGACCGGGACGGCCAGGTCGTGGGCTGGGAGACCGGTCCGGTGGTCTGGGGCACTCCGGGTACCAACGGGCAGCACGCCTACTACCAGCTGATCCACCAGGGCACCCGGCTGATCCCCGCCGACCTGATCGGCTTCGCCCGTCCGGTGGCCGAGCTGAGCGACGAACTCAAGGCGCAGCACGACCTGTTGATGGCGAACCTGTTCGCGCAGGGCCAGGCGCTGGCCTTCGGCAAGACCGCGGACGAGGTGCGCGCGGAGGGTGTGCCCGAGGAGCAGGTCCCGCACCGCACCTTCCTGGGCAACCACCCCACCACCACGATCCTCGCCCCCGAGCTGACCCCGTCGGTCCTCGGCCAGCTGGTCGCCCTCTACGAGCACAAGGTGTTCGTGCAGGGCGCCGTCTGGAACATCGACTCCTTCGACCAGTGGGGCGTCGAGCTGGGCAAGGTCCTCGCCAAGCGGGTCGAGCCCGCCCTGACAGAGGGGGCCGAGGTCCCCGGCCTCGACCCGTCCACCGCCGCCCTCGTGGCCGCCTACCGTGAACTCAAGGAAGTGAACTGACATGCAGATCGGTCTTGTTGGTCTCGGCAAGATGGGCGGCAACATGCGCGAGCGTCTGCGCAACGCCGGCCACACCGTCGTCGGCTACGACACCAACCCCGAACTGTCCGACGTCGCGAGCCTGGCCGACCTCGTCGACCAGCTCGACGCGCCGCGCACGGTCTGGGTCATGGTCCCGGCCGGCCACCCCACCCAGCTCGTCATCGACCAGCTGGGGAGCCTGCTCAAGCCGTACGACACGGTCGTCGACGGCGGCAACTCCCGCTGGACGGACGACGAGAAGCACGCCCAGGAGCTGGGCAAGCACGGCATCGGCTTCGTCGACGCGGGTGTCTCCGGCGGCGTGTGGGGCCTGCAGAACGGCTACGCCCTGATGGTCGGCGGTGAGAAGGAGCACGTCGACCGGCTCAAGCCGATCTTCGAGGCGCTCAAGCCGGAGGGGCCGTACGGCTATGTCCACGCGGGCAAGGTGGGCGCCGGGCACTTCGCGAAGATGGTCCACAACGGCATCGAGTACGCCATGATGCAGGCCTACGCCGAGGGCTGGGAGCTGCTGGAGAAGGTCGAGTCGGTGGACAACGTCCGGGAGGTGTTCCGCTCCTGGCAGGAGGGCACGGTCATCCGGTCCTGGCTGCTGGACCTCGCGGTGAACGCCCTCGACGAGGACGAGCACCTGGAGAAGCTGAAGGGCTTCGCGCAGGACTCCGGCGAGGGCCGCTGGACGGTGGAGGCCGCCATCGACCACGCCGTCCCACTGCCCGCGATCACCACCTCCCTCTTCGCGCGGTTCGCGTCCCGTCAGGACGACTCCCCGCAGATGAAGATGATCGCGGCGCTGCGCAACCAGTTCGGCGGCCACGCCGTCGAGTCGAAGAAGTAGCCGGCCGTGGGGGATCTGTTCCTGGTCCGCCACGGAGAGACGGAGTGGAGCAGGTCGGGACAGCACACCAGCTGGACCGACCTGCCCCTCACCCAGGCCGGCGAGGAACAGGCCAAGTCCCTGGCCCCGCTCCTCTCCGACCGCGCCTTCTCCCTGGCCCTCACCAGCCCACTGCGCCGCGCGGTCCGCACCGCCGAACTGGCGGGTGTGACGGGGGCCGTACCGGACGACGACCTGCGTGAATGGGACTACGGCGGCTACGAGGGCGTCACCACCGACACCATCCACCGCTCCCGCCCCGACTGGTACCTGTGGACCGACGGGGTGCCACCGGGACCGGACGGTCATCCCGGTGAGTCGCCGTCCGAGGTGGGGGCGCGTGCCGACCGGTTGCTGTCCCGGGTGGACGTGGCGCTGCTCGACGGCGACGTCGTCCTCGTGGCCCATGGGCACTTCCTGCGTGTCGTCACGGCCCGCCGGCTGGGACTGGCCCCGGCGGAGGGGCGGCTGTTCCAGTTGGCGACGGGCACGGTGAGCCGGCTGTCGACGGAGCATGGGCGGCCGGTGATCGCCGAGTGGAACACCCGGCCCTGACACCCGGGGCTTCGGGGCTGCTTCCGGGGGCGAGTTGACAGGTTGGGCGGCCGGCGTCAGAGTCCCCGCTGATGGAGATCAACGATCTGACGCCGGCCGAACTGCGGGTGTGGCAGGCCTTTCCCAAGGGTGAGGCCGTGGACTTCCGTACGGGGGAAGGCGAGGGTGCGGCCGAGGGCGCCGGATGGGGTCCCGAACGGACCGTGCGCGCCACGGTGTTGCGGGCTCTGCTGCTCGACGGACCGGTGGAGAACGGCGAGGTGGCCGCCCTCAAGGTGGCGGGCGCGCGGATCACCGGCGTACTGGATCTGCGGTACGCGACGATCGACAGTGTCGCCCGCCTGAGCCACTGTCACTTCGACGACGTCCCGGACCTCTCCGGCGCCCAGCTGAAGTACCTCAACCTGACCGGGTCCCGGCTGCCGGGCCTGGGGGCGGCGCGGATTCGGGTCGACGGAGGGCTGCGGCTGACGAAGTGCCGGTTCGGTGGGCGGGTGCGGCTCGGCGGGGCGCAGATCGCCGGGGCGCTGTATCTGGAAGGTGCCGAGGTCACCGCGCCGGAGGGGACCGAGGATCCGGTCCTGCAGCTCCATCAGGTGACCGTCGGGGAGGACCTGTGCGCGTCCCGGCTGCGCACACGCGGCGAGCTGCGCCTCAACGGCGCCACCATCAGCGGCTCGCTCCGGCTGGAGGACGCCGAGCTGCGTCATTCGGGCGCCTTCGTTTTCAGTGCCGAGGCCCTCGAGGTGGGCGCCAACGTCCTGTGCAGGCGGCTGAACGCACACGGCCGTATCGATCTGCGCGGCGCCCGCATACCCGGCCGCCTCGACCTGCTGTACAGCAGCCTGTCCCACCCCGGCGGCACCGCGCTGCGGGCGAGCAGCTGTGTCATCGGCGAGGTGTGGCTGCGCAAGGGCCCGCGGATCGAGGGCATGCTCAACCTGCGCCGTTCGCAGATAGACCACCTCAATCTGGAGCCGGAGATGCTCCCGGCCCAGGTCCGCCTCCTCGACCTCACCTACACCTCGCTCACCCCGCATGTGCCGCCCGAGCAGCGGCTGCCCATGCTGGAGCGGGACGAGGACACCTTCGACCCGCACGGCTACGAGCAGTTGACCGGCGCCTACCGCCGCACCGGCGACGACCACGCCGCCCGTCTGGTCCAGCTCGCCAAGCAGCGCCACCACCGCACCACCCTGCCCTGGTACGGCCGTCTGTGGGGCCACGTCCAGGACGCCACCGTCGGCTACGGGTTCCGGCCGATGCGGGCGCTGGGCTGGCTGCTGTCCCTGCTCGCCGTCGGCTCCGTCGCCTTCGCGCTGGAGGCGCCCCCGCCGCTGAAGGCGGGCGAGGCACCGCACTTCAACCCGGTGTTCTACACCCTCGACCTGCTGCTGCCGGTGATCTCCTTCGGTCAGGAACCGGCGTTCGCCCCGGAGGGCGGTCAGCAGGCGCTGGCCTACGTCCTCGTCCTCACCGGCTGGATCCTGGCGACGACGGTCATCGCCGGCGTCACCCGGACCGTCAGCCGTCATTGACTCCCGTCATCGGACCGGCCGCCCGGCGTGCTGGGCGGCCAGCCGCACCGGCGCGTTCTGGGCGCCGTAACCCCGGTAGCCGTCGCGCTGCACCAGCTCGAAGAAGACACGGCCGACCGTGACGGTGTAGCAGTGCCGGAACTCGCCATGCGCGTCACGGTCGTAGAGGATGCCCAGCTCGCGATACGTGTCCAACTCGCCGTCCGGGAACTCGTACCGCGCCGCCAGGTCGTCGTAGTAGTTGGCGGGGATGGGCAGCAGCCGGCCGCCCGCGTCCCGGAAGTGGCGCGCGGCGGCGACCACGTCGTCCGTGGCCAGGGCGATGTGCTGGGCGTGCACCGTGTCGTCGGTCGGCGCCGCGCCCACGCCCAGCGCGATCCGCACACTCCCGTCGGCGTTGGTGACGGCGCGGCTGCGCATCAGGCCGTACGGGTCGGCGACGTCGACGCTCTCCTGGGCGTGCAGCCCGAGGACGCTGCGGTGGAAGAGGGTCGCCTCGTCGAAGTGGTGCCAGGGCTGGGTGAGGGCTAGGTGGTCGATGCCGTGGACGCCGGGCGCCGTCGCCGCGTGTTCGAGGTCCGTGAAGTCGGCGCGCCAGTTCGGCAGTTCGTTCCGTGCCGTCGCGCAGAAGAACAGTTCCGTGCCGTCGGGGGCGGCGACCGCGTCGAGCGGGGCGTCCTCAGGGGCGCGG